>CAXTFT010000228.1:0-2295 GCA_964243585.1 uncultured Terriglobus sp. | reverse complement strand
GGCCAGCCGCGCTTCGGCGTCGGCGACCCAGCTTTTACGCGTGCCCATCGGCATGGCGGCGGGTTCCGGAATGACAAGTTCGTCATCCTCATCCATCTCCGACACGGGTGCCGCCTCAGGCTGGGTAAGTGGACGCTGCTGGCGCCTGCCGCTCTTCTGGTAACCGCGCCGGGGCTGGTCGGGAACGGCGGTGTTGGGGATCGCAGGTTTGGCGGCGAGTGCGGCTGCAGTGTCAAATTCGCCGTACATCTGAGCCTTGGCGACCTCGAGTTCAGAGGCCTGCGCGTCGTTAACAGCGTCTCGGGCAACACGGTAATCAGCCTTGACGGACTGCCGCCGTTTGCCCTTGCGGATCATGTTTTTACTGGGCATGGGAACGTCCTCGCTGAAAGAAGAAGCTGATCCCTGCGGCTGCCAGGGCAATGAGAACAAGCTGGTCGGCGCGCAGGAAGTGGCCAGCCATGATTTCGGGTAAAACGTAGTCGGGGCGGAACTGATCGACAAAAAAGCGCGTGAGCGCGGCCAATGTGAGGCCAAGTCCAAATGTCTCGCCGCTCTGATGTTCTCTGCGCAGGAAGAGGAACGCAGCAGCTGACGCCAGCAGGGACAGCAATGCGGCGTAGAGAGCCACGGGGTGGTAGCCGCGGTCACCCGAGATCCACTGACCCACACGCAGGCTTGTCGGAGAGCCCAGATCGTCACCGGCGAACAGGCTGCCGAGGTGCAGCGTAGCCTGCAGCAGCAGGATGGCCGGGGCCAGCGCGTCTGCCGTTCGCAGCAGCGGCAGCCGCTTGTAGAGCGCGTACGCAATGCCGCTGAGAACGGCTGCCAACAGGCCATACTTCGTCACTGTCGGCAGCGTGAGGATATACATCGGATAGTGCAGGAACGCCTTCGGCACCTGCGCCACAATGAGGATGCGCGACAGCAGCAGCGTGCCCGCCGCGCTGAACAGGCACAGGTTCCACACGGTGTCTTCGCTGATGCGAACGACGCGCGCTCCGCGTGCCGCCAGCAGGATCGCCAGCACCAGGCCAGCCGCTGCCACCGCACCAAAGGTGGGGATGGTGACCGGGCCGATCCTTGCGAGGTGCGGGTGCATCTCTCTAAGGATACTTTGAGAAACGTGGCACACTCGCCACGCGGGACGACACGGCCAATGAGCCGGTTGTACCCGGAGGTTCGTTCGATGAAGATTGCTCTGTACAGTCTCAGTGTCCTGATGCTGACTGTTCCCGTCTGCCCGTGCGCGCAGACGCTTTCCGATGGAGATCGTGCCGAAATACAGCAGTTTCGCGCAACGCTTGCCGACAGCATGCGCGGTCCGCAAAGTCCGTTGAACATGGTGGCGCTGTACAGGCTGAAGCCGGGTGAGACATCGGTCGGCTCCTCATTCGTCAGCACGGTGCGGCTCAACCATTTGCCTTCAGAAGCCGTGCGGGTGCGGCTTGCTGATAGTCGGCTCGAGGTGCTGCAGCCATCCACAGGCTTTCCCAGCGGCTTCACGGTGGGCGGCAAACCTGCTACGGCTGGGCCGGTCAGCTTTGACGCGGATGGTACTTCTCCCACGTTTCAGATGGGCAGCGTCAGCTTCGTCCTACGGCACAAATTCGGCTATTTCCTGGTGGGCCGTGATATGCAGGCACCGTCGTTTACAGGCTTTCGGGCGCTCAACTGGTACGCGCCCGATGCACACTACCGATTGCTGGCACAGTGGAAGCCGTGGCCGCAGCCGCACATTCTGCGTGTCGCAAATGTGCTGGGCCAGGTGAACGAAGAAACGACGTACGGCGTGGCAGAGTTCACGCTCGACGGCCACACATACCAACTGGAACCAAGCATCGTAAAGGGGCGCGCCAAGCCGCTGTTCTTTGTCTTCCGTGACACGACGAGCCGCTCTACGACTTACGGCGGCGGACGATTTCTGGATGCGTCGACACCGAGCAACGGCCTGTCAGGGCAGGGAACGGTTGTGCTGGATTTCAACCAGGCACGCAACCCGTGGTGTGCGTTTTCCGTGCACACCTCGTGCCCGATCCCGCCGGTTCAGAATCGCTTGCACGTGGCCATCCCCGCGGGCGAACAGCGCTACACATCACTCACGGCGGAGTGATGTGTAGCCACAAAAAGTAATGTGTTTGAGACAGCGCGCCTTGCAGAAGCGCTGGGGAAGAGAGAAGACCGACCCGCTGGGCCGTGAAGGAAGCGCCGGTGAACCCGCGTCAAGCGGTGGGATTCAACCGTGGTTCTTTAGGCATTCCGGACTGGCGGACACTGCACACCGAACCATGTATA
>CAXTFT010000227.1:0-2382 GCA_964243585.1 uncultured Terriglobus sp. | reverse complement strand
CACGCTCCCGCAGTCCAGTGTGCCCGGTTTGGCCGCCAGCACTACCGCGCAGAGATCATTTTGCGGCACAGCGATGAGCGCGATCTTTGCAGACGTACCTGCAACCGAAGCCAGGGCAAGCAGCTTTCCATAGGCTGCATCGCGAACTGCCCGCTGCGGATTGAGTGTGTGGATGATGGTGGAGGTGCTCGCCTGCTCGCCGGCCGTGGCAAGCTGCATCGCTTCGGCTTCGGCAAGCGCCTGCAGCAACAGCATGCGTTCTTTCGCCGCAGCGTGATTTTCGGCTTGCAGGCGTGCGACTTTGCCCGCAAGTTCGGCGGGACCCGTTGATAATCGTGCCGCGATGTGTTGCAGCTGCTGGAAGTCGCTACGGGCTGCGGCCAGAGCGCGGTTGCCGCAGATAAATGAGAGCCGAAGGTTGTCGCGGACGCGCTCAGTACCGCGCAGCAACAGGGAGCCAATTTCCGCAGTATTCGAAACATGCGTGCCGCCGCAGGCATTCAGATCCAGCCCCGGCATCTCAATAAGGCGGATACGCCCGGAGCGTGGCGGCAGCTTTCGTAGCAGCCCCGCGGCAAGCATGCCTTCCGCATCGTCGCGCGAGAGGTAGCGGATCGACACAGGCAAGGCCCGACGAATGGCTTCATTAACTACCTGCTCAGTCCGGGCGAGGTCTTCTTCGCTGACCGGCCCGCAGGCGAGATCGATGGTGGAATGCTGCGCTCCAAGGTGAAAAGACACGGTACCGGCGTGCAGATCACGGAAGAGAATGGTGGAAAGCAAATGCTGCCCGCTGTGCTGCTGCATGTGGTCGCGCCGACGGTCCGCATCGACTATTCCACGGACAGGCGTGCCTTCCTGCAGCGGTTTGCCGGTGGTATGCCAGACTTCGCCCTCACTGTCTTCCTCAACCTCCGTGATCGGCACCTCAAGCGAGGCCCCGGACCGAGCGGTGGCAATCAGAACGCCGGTGTCACAGGGCTGCCCGCCACTTGTTGGATAGAAGGCCGTTTTATCCAGCGCAATCTGCCACACTTGGCTGCCGTTCACGCGAGCCATCTCGCGAATGGCCGTCACCTCTGCGGCGAACTCCAGCGTTGCGGGCTCGTCATAGTAGATGCGTTCGGTGATGCGTGCTTCTGCAGGAGCGGACAAAGGTGCTTTACTCCTCCGGCTGTGCCTTGAGAAGGCTGACGATCGCGGACACTTCCGTCTGGCTGCCGATAATCAGCGGCGTACGTACATGCGGCTCTGTCGGCAGAATCGCAAGGATGCGACCGGTCCCGTTGCTTGCCGCGCCGCCGGCATGCTCTGCAATCAAGCTGAGAGGGTTCGCCTCGTATAGCAGGCGCAGCTTCCCGTTGGGCGCTTTTTTGGTTGGTGGATACAGAAAAACGCCTCCCTTCAGCAGGGTTCGATGAAAGTCGGCGATGAAAGACCCGACGTACCGCGAGCTGTACTTCTGGCCCGTGAGCGAACCATCCCGGAAGCCCGCGACCGCCTTGCCATACATGGGCCCCGATTCATCCAGATTGCCTTCGTTCATGGAGTAGTACGGACCGCGCGCCGGCATGGTCATGCTCTCAGCGGAAAGGATAAATTCGCCTTCTGAGAGTGTGAAGCTGTGAACCCCCCTGCCTGCCGTGTAGACCAGGATGGTAGATGGGCCGTAGTTCACGTAAAGAGCAGCAACCTGCTCCGTGCCTTGTTGCAGCGCCGACGCATGCGGATTACCGCCGGGCTTTACTGCCTGGATGGAGACGATGGTGCCAACGTTGACATTGACGTCGATGTTGGAGGAGCCGTCCAGTGGATCGAAGATGGCCACAAACCTTGCATGGGGACGGTCCGCGAAGAGGATGGGCTCATCGTCCTCTTCGCTGACCACCATCGCAACGGAAGGCAGTGCACGCATGGCTTCGACCAGGGTGCTATTGGCAAAGACGTCCAGCTTCTGCTGCTGCTCACCTTGAATGTTTTCGTGCCCTGCCGCTCCAAGCACGTCGCCCAGGCCGGCAACGCGTATCTTCGCCTCGATGGCGGACGCGGCATCCGCTACAGCGGCCAGCAATGCTGCCAACTCGGCATTGTGACGCTGCTGGACGTGCTGAAACAGGGTAGTCGCCATGGGCATTAGCGTAGCATCCGCACACGTCCCGGTGCCTCGCGAGAAGCCAACCCGGAGCGACCCTAACCCCGGCTGGCTGACGGAAACATGGTGACCTTCGCCGGCACCGCAGCCAGTGGTGCGTGGCAGGAACGGTTGCGCCCTTCTTTCTTTGCGCGGTACAGGGCCGCGTCGGCATCCACAATCAGCCGGTGCGGATCCGTCGTCATGGCGACGAATTCGCATACGAGCCTGGGTGTTTGGCGAAAACCCCA
>CAXTFT010000226.1:0-2481 GCA_964243585.1 uncultured Terriglobus sp. | reverse complement strand
GCGGTAGTTCACCACGATCCAGTAGCCGTACATCTTGGCCACGGCGTACGGCGAACGCGGGTAGAACGGCGTGGTCTCGCGCTGCGGAATCTCCTGCACCAGGCCGTAGAGCTCCGACGTTGAAGCCTGGTAGAAGCGTGTCTTGTTCGCCAGGCCAAGGATGCGGATCGCTTCCAGCAACCTCAGCACCCCGATAGCGTCGGAGTTCGCGGTGTACTCCGGCTCTTCAAACGACACCTGCACGTGGCTCTGCGCGGCCAGGTTGTACACCTCGTCCGGCTGTACCTTTTGCATGATGTGGATCAGCGACGACGAATCCGTCATGTCGCCGTAGTGGAGGAAAAACTTCGGATCGGGCTTGTGCGGGTCCTCGTAGATGCTGTCGATCCGGGCCGTGTTAAACAACGACGAGCGCCGCTTGATCCCATGCACCTCGTACCCCTTCTCCAGCAGCAACTGCGCTAGATACGCACCATCCTGACCGGTCACACCGGTAATCAACGCTTTCTTCAACACCTGTCCTCCAATAAGTCGAACGCTGCAAGCCTGCTGATGGGGGGAGCGACGCAGGCAACGCAACGGTTGTAGCGGCCGGTCATGCCAGCTTGATAAAGCCTACAGCCCCTGCCTACAGTGTTACACTTCGCTTGTCGCGGGTAAATACTTCCGTCTTACTGTTGTTCCGCTTTGGCACGTAACAAGGCACAGGGTATTCGTATGAACGCACTTATTGTTCTTCTTGTCATTCTTCACATCGTCATCTGCCTGTTCCTGATTGGCGTCGTTCTTCTGCAGCAGGGTAAGAGCGCGGATCTGGCAGGCGCATTCGGCGGTCAGGGTTCGCAGACTGCATTTGGCCCGCGCGGTGCCGCCAACCTGCTGACGCGCCTGACCACCTGGTCGGCCATCCTGTTCATGGTGACTTCGATCAGCCTGACCGTTCTTATGTCTCGCAGCAGCGACCGATCTGTACTATCAGGTACAAAGACGCAGCACACCACACCAAAGAAGTAGGTTGAGTGGTTTTGAGAAAGGCGCAGGGTCTCCTGCGCCTTTTTTGTTGGAGGAAGCGTGCAGCGTGAGACATTTCCAGTCGGTCCCTTGCAATGTAATTGCTCTATCCTGTACGACTCGGATGTGCACGATGCGACTGTGGTGGATCCAGGCGGAGATCTGGTGAAGATCATAGGTTTCCTTGCAGAGCACCAACTTCGGCTGCGGCAGATCGTCGTAACCCACGCGCATCTCGACCACATTGCAGGTGCCAGCCTGCTTTCGGAGCGAACCGGCGCGCCCATCCTGTATCACCAGGCAGACCTCTTCCAGTTAGGCTGGATGGAACAGCAGGCGGCGTGGATGGGCGTAGCGGATCCAGAGGTCAAGCCGCCGGATGCAAGCGCGGAAGAGGGCACAAAACTGATCGTGGGTCGTGAGATGGGCGAGGTGCTGCACACACCAGGACATACAGAGGGCAGCATTTCGCTCCATTTTCCTGAAAGCAGTCTGCTTCTTGCGGGTGACACCCTTTTCCAGGGTGGGATTGGCCGGACCGATCTGCCCGGTGGCGACGGCAAACTGATCCTGCGCTCCATCCATGAAAAGCTGCTGCCACTGCCGGACAACACGATCGTGATTGCCGGGCACGGTGCTCCCACGACAATCGGTGCGGAACGTGAGTTGAATCCCTTCCTGGCCTGATTCGGTACGCTTAGGTCACAATTTCGCCGCGCTGGAGCTGGACAATCGCTTGTTCTGCACGCTCGCGGAGAGCCAGTCTCTCCCCCGCTGACTTCTTTCCGAGCGTGTTATAGGGCATCCGCATGCGCTGATTTGACGACAAAAGATCGCTGTGACGCTCCAAAAACGACCAGTAAAGCGCCGTAAACGGGCATGAACCTTCACCGGTCACCTTCTTCGGATCGAGCGCGCACCTGCCGCAGTAATTGCTCATACGGTTGATGTACGCAGCGCCGGATACGTAGGGCTTGGTCGCGGTCAGGCCGCCATCGGCAAAGGTCGCCATGCCAAGCACATTCGTTTCGACTACCCAGTCATAGGCGTCGATGTAAGCGATCCAGAACCAGTCCGTCAGTTCACGTGGAGAAAAGCCGCAAAGCACAGCGAGATTCGAGAGCACCATCAACCGGGTGATGTGGTGCGACCAGCCAGTCTTCATCACCTGCGCAACAACCGTGTCCATGCAGAACATGCCCGACCGCACCCTGAATTATCGTCCAATGAAAAAGCAGGCCTTGAACATTCTGAAAATAGCCTTGATAAGCTATGCCGCCGTCGTCGTCATGCTCTATTTTACTCAGGAACGCTTTATCTTCTTTCCGGAAAAGCTTGACCGGAATTACAGGTTTGTCTTTAAGCAGCATTTTGAGGAGCTAAGCTTTAAAACGGAAGACGGCATTTTGCTGAATGGCATTTTGTTTAAAGCAGACACTACGAAAGGACTTATATTTTACCTGCATGGAA
>CAXTFT010000225.1:0-2633 GCA_964243585.1 uncultured Terriglobus sp. | reverse complement strand
GTTCACCAGGTAGCGCGTCTGGAAGTTGTCGGTACCGTCCGCGATGACGTCGTAATCCTTGAATATTTCGAGCGCGTTGGCGCTGGTCAACATCGTGTTGTGCTTCACGATATTGACGTTCTTGTTCAGGCCTTTCAGCATCATCTCGGCCGAATCGACTTTCAGCATGCCGACGGTCTGCTGCGAATGGATGACCTGCCGTTGCAGGTTGCTCTCGTCCACCGTGTCGAAGTCGACCAGGCCGATGGTTCCCACGCCAGCCGCCGTCAGGTACAGCGCGAGCGGCGCACCCAGGCCGCCAGTGCCCACGCAAAGCACCTTCGCAGCCTTGAGCTTGCGCTGGCCGTCCATGCCCACCTCTGGCAGAATCAGGTGGCGGCTGTAGCGTGCAATCTCCTCGTTGGAAAGCTTCGGCAACTCTGCGGCCTGCGTCTCGGCAAGTGCCTCTTCCGCAATCGCGGGAGTACCACCAGCGATGGACGGGATAATCGAAACTTCATCATCCTCCTTTAGCGCGGTGTTGTCCTTCTCGGGCAGGTCGCGAATGTCATCATCATTGACATAGACATTGACAAACGACCGCAGCTTACCCTCAGAGCCGAACAGGTGCTGCTTTAGGTCGGGGTGCGCCTCGGTCAATTTCGCAAGGGCTTCTTTCACGTTGGCTGCGTCGACATCGATCGTGGATTTCTGGCCCGTGTAAGCGCGCAGCGGTGTGGGAATCAGGATCGTCATGGCTTCCTTTGGATTGTGGCTGCGTCCGGTTGGATGCGCGTCATGTTCGTTCGTCATCCTGAGCGTAGCGAGGGATCTTAATGATGTTGCGGCTGTGGTGGGATCTCCGGCTTTTCGCAACAAACTCTGATTTCGAGAAACCTACAGGAACCCTGCAGGTTCCGAGTGCCTCGTGATCCTTCGCTTTGCTAAGGATTACGACCGTGAAGAGGAGAAGCCTAGCCGATCGTGATCGGCTGGTCCTCGAAGCGCTTATCCTCTTCACCGGTGCCGCGCAGAAGGAATGCATTCGTCACCTCGGCCTTGCCCTGCGCGACGGCCGTGATGACGTAACTACAGCCATACCAGTGCGCTTCGGCAAAGTCCGTGGTGGACCACTGCGCCGGGTGGTCCGGGTGCGAGTGGTAGAAGCCCACGATGTCCAGCCCTTGCTTGCGACCAGCACGCTGCGCCGCGATCAGTTCCTGCGGCGCCATGTGGTAGCGGTTGTGCGCGGAGTCGGTACGGGTGTTGCCCGCACGCATCAACTCGACCACTTCATTTGTGTCGCCCGCATGACCCAGCAGAATGCCGCAGCACTCGTGCGGGTAGGTTTCCTCACCATGGGCGCGCAGGGCTTCGTAGTCGGATTGGGTTAGCTTCAGCATGTCGGAACCAGTCTAATCTTCCATCCAGAAACGCTCGCTGAGGTACTTCTCCGCGCCGTCGCACAGCACGGTGACGATCACGGCCTCACGTCCTGCCGCGTACTCTTCTTCCGCAATTTGCAGGGCGGTGTTCACGTTGGCGCCAGCGGAGACGCCGACCAGCAGGCCCTCTTCGCGTCCAAGCCGCTTGCACATGGCATAGGCCGGTTCTGTCTCGGCCCAAATGTTGCGGTCGGCCAAGTTGGGATCGTAGATGGGCGGCACAATGGCGGTGGGCATGTGCTTCAGGCCTTCCAGACCCGTGAAAGGCGAATCGGGCTGCATACTGATGCAGTGGATCTCCGGCTTCAGTTCACGGAAGCGCCGGGTGCAACCCATAAAAGTGCCGCTGGTGCCCATGGCCGCGATAAAGTGGGTCACCGTGCCTTCCGTCTGCTGCCAGATTTCGTTCGCCGTGGTGCGGTAATGCGCAAGCCAGTTGTTGTCGTTGCCGTACTGGTCGGCGTAGAAGTACTTTTCCGGCGAAGCCTGGTACAACTCGCGCACCTTGCGGATAGCACCGTCGGAGCCATCACCCGCAGGGGTAAAGATCACCTCCGCACCGTAGGCATGCAGCATCTTTTTGCGCTCGGGGCTGGCGCTTGCCGGGACGCACAGCGTAACGGGAAACTGGAGCGCCGCACCCAGCATGGCGTAGGCGATGCCGGTATTGCCACTGGTGGCGTCCAGCAGGGAGCGCTCGGGCTGCGCATCCCCAAGCTCCCCGGCAGCCATGGCCGCACGGACGATGGACGATGCCGGGCGATCCTTGACCGACCCGCCCGGATTGGCAAACTCCGCTTTGCCCAGCAGAGTAATGCCGGGCAGGTGTGACACAATGCGGTCGAGCCGCAACATGGGCGTGTTGCCGATGCGGTCGAGAACTGCTTCACCCAGACCCGTGGTTGGCCTTGTTGCCGATGCCGTACCCATTTGCCCTGCTCCCGCGCGTTCGCGCCGCTAATCTCCGATGTGCGAAAGTAAATCTTAGCGCTTGCGGCAACTGCTCGAGTGAAGCCGGAACGCACCAACTGAGTGGTTACCCAGTAACCAAGGGTGGTAAGCTACATGTTCTTCAAAAGAAAAGTCGCAAAGCGTACCTTTAATGACGTTCTTTCAAGCCTTGGCACGCAGAAGTTTGATGTTGCCGCCGCGGGAGAGGGTGCAGGCGGTGCTCGAGTTGCCGGTGCGTACCGCGTGTCAAAGTACGGC
>CAXTFT010000224.1:0-3014 GCA_964243585.1 uncultured Terriglobus sp. | reverse complement strand
GATATAGCCGATAATGCCGACCGGCACATTGATCAGAAAAATCCAGTGCCAGGAATAATTATCGGTAATCCAACCCCCCAGCGTAGGGCCAATAGCTGGTGCGGCAACCACCGCCAAGCCGTACAGCGCGAATGCCTGCCCTCGTTCTTTTGGTTCAAAGGTGTCAGCCAGAATGGCCTGTTCGCTCGGCCCCAGGCCTCCACCACCTGCTCCCTGCAGCAACCGGAACATAATCAGGATGGGTAGCGTGGGTGCCAGCCCGCACATCATCGACGACACGCCGAAGATGACGACGCACGACATGTAGAACTTCTTGCGCCCTATGAACGTGGTCAGGTAAGCCGACGCGGGCAGGATGATTGCGTTCGCCACCAGGTAGCTGGTAATGACCCAGGTCGCCTCGTCCTGCGATGCACCCAGGCTGCCCGCCATGTGCGGCAGCGCCACGTTCGCAATGGAGGTGTCCAGCACCTCCATAAAGGTCGCCAGCGTTACCGTCAGGGCGATCAGCCACTTGTTGTGCTTGGGCACCCAGTGTTCCTGGGCCGCTGCCTGCACCTCGGCCGACTGGCCGGTTTCTTGTACGGAGGAAGCCATGTAGCGTTTCAGATTCTTGCCGGACGGAGCCGGATGCAGAGACTTGTTCCGGAAACGTTACCGTGCCAGCCATCTTCTCAGCATGCTACCGTTTTATGGATGGCACGGATTGCAGTCGACATGGACGAGGTGATGGCCGACACCGTGGCCGAACACGTCCGCCGCTACAACGAAGATTTTGACGCAAACCTCTGCGTGGACGATATGGACGGCAAGTGGCTCTGGGAAGCCGTCCCCAAGGAACACCATGAGCAACTGGCCGCCTACCTGAGTGAACCGGACTTCTTTGGTGGCCTGCCCGTAATGCCAGACGCGCAGCGCGTCCTGGAGCGCCTCTCCCGGGATCACGATGTGTATGTCGCGTCCGCGGCCATGGAAGTACCCATGAGCTTCGCCGCGAAATTCCGCTGGATGGGCGAGCACTTCCCGTTCATCAAGCCATCGCACATAGTCTTCTGCGGAGAGAAGTCAATTTTGCGCACGGACTACCTGATAGACGACAACCCTCGTCAACTGAGGGCGTTTCAGGGCGAGGGACTCCTGTTTTCTGCGCCTCATAATCGATATGAACACGGCTGGCGGCGGCTGGCGGACTGGGCTGACGTGGAGCGTTTCTTCTACCGGTAAAGCCTTTGGCACACAATATCTGCCATCATTCTGAGCAACCTGCCGTCGTCCCTGAGCAAAGCGAAGAATCGCTATGCAGCGCGGTGCAGCACGTAACGGTGAAACGTTTCCGGCGAAAGCTCAGGCTTGCCAGGCCAGGCCCGCATCAACGGCATCGTCATCGACCTGCCTCAGTTTGCCACCGCCTTTCAGTGCGCGAAGACTGCAGTCATGGTGAAGCCAAATGCCTGCAATCCGGTCACGAAGCGCTAACACTACAGGACTACTGTCCTGATATCTCACAGTGGGCAACGGTGCGCCACAACCTTCCTTCCAAGCATGTGTTCTTTCCGGTGTGAATGAAAGGAAGTCACCATGATGATCACCAAGGGATTTGCCGCTGCTGTTCTTGCTGCAGGCCTGCTTATGCCCGCAACGGCTTTACCTGCGCAGGGACCACCGCCGGGGTACGGTCAGGGCTACGGGCGAGGATCCAACTATGGGCAGGGTTACGCGCAGGGTGCATGGGATGCGCCGCCTTCGAACTTTACGCGTGACATCCAGCGCAACGGCTTCCGGGATGGACTTGAGGGCGCGCGCAAGGATGCGGAAAATCGTCGTTCCATCAACGTGCTGAATCGTGACGAGTATCGTAACTATCGTGGACCAGAGCGCGGCGCCTACCGCCAGGCGTTTTCACGCGGCTACCAGACGTTCTGGAATCATCAGCGTGGACCGGGTGGCCCTCGCCGCTATTAGTTAATTCTTCTAAACCAAGGCCCGCCAGCCTGGCGGGCCTTCTGGCTCTAGCTAGGATGCGTCTTATGCACGATCAACCTTGCACCCACTAGAACTTTGACACCATCCACACTCCGACGACCATGAGTGCACTACCTGTAAGCCGCAGCGGCGAGGCACTATGTTTCGTCAGGCCCAGCAATCCAAAGTGATCCAGGGCAAGACTTGCCACGATAGACGCGGTGATGCTGACGCCGGTAAAGATTCCCGCACCCAGCTTTTGAGCAAGCATCAGCCCGATGAAAGTGGCAATGATGGAGATCAGTCCGCCAGTCCACGCCCACCAAGAAACCGCGTGGACCTGGGACATGCTGGGCAGCGGCTGACGCACAAAAACCTGCAAAAGAAGCACGCCGGCAAGGCCGCTGGCATACACCCACACGGTTGCCCACACCGGCTGAGCCAACTGTGTCTTCAACTGAGCATTCGTACCGGACTGAAAGGGATTGGCCGCACCCGCCAACAGTGCGAAGAGTATCGCGATCCACTGCATGAGGTTTGGACGGCTTTAGCCTTGCCGCAGCCGCAACAGTGGGAATAAATCTTTGGCAAGCTCACGTGTGCGGCATCCATCTTGTCATGGACCGGGGTTGCGATACTGCTCGTTGAAGCGCTTACCGGCGGCAAGCCTTACAACCGCTTCCGTGATACGGCGCTCCCGCGTCTCCGGCCGCTTGGCAGAAGTAATCCACTCAAGGTACTCGCGCCGACAACCGGGCGAGAGCCTGTCGAAGGTTTCACCGGCTGTTTTGGATTTCTGCAGAGCATCCGCCAAGCCCTGCGGTACGGGTACAGGAGCCTTTGCAGACGAGCGCCTGCCGCTGGCCATGGCTGTTCCGGCAGTGCCGGAACGTGCGTCTCCGGCAGCTTGACGGATGTAGCGCAGTAAACTGTCACGGGATGGTAAATCGTCCAGAGTTGCGATGCGCCCCAGCGAACCGGACGCGCCTGGCTCATCAATACTATCGGCCTTGAGTACCGCCGTCATCTGCGGGGACCAGAAGCCGAAGCCG
>CAXTFT010000223.1:0-3089 GCA_964243585.1 uncultured Terriglobus sp. | reverse complement strand
CCTCGTTCGACGGGCGCGACATCCCCGCTGAAGACATTCGGACCATTCTGGAAGCCGGCATCGCCGCACCTTCCGGTTACAACGTACAGCCCTGGCGATTCGTGGTGGTGCAGTCTCCCGAGCAGAAGAAGCGTCTGCGTGCCGCCTGTTTCAACCAGGCCAAGGTAGAGGAGGCCCCTGTCGTCATCGCCTGCTGCGGTGATGCAGACAGTTGGCGGCGAGACGCGGATGAGATCGTGCGCATGGGACAGGCAGGCGGCATGAGCGAAGGGTACGCCGCGCAACTGAAAAGCTATGTTGAAAGTTATCTGCTCTCGTTGAACACGGACCAGATGCACGGCTGGCTAAACAAACAGGTCACATACGCCGCCACCTATATGCTGCTGACTGCAGAAGTCATGGGCTATGACACGGCTGCCATGGAAGGCTTTGAAGAGGATAAGGTGCGGGAAGCCTTGCGCCTGCCGCTGAGTTACTGGGTCGTGTCGCTGCTGGCCATTGGTCACTTAAAAGGGTCGGATAAGTACCATGGTGGACGCTTCGATTTGAACCACACCTGCTTTGCCGAGGAGTTCGGCAGGCCTCTGAAGTGACACCGCAGCCACCCGTCAAACGTCGCCACTGGCCCCTGATTGTAGGCGGGCTGCTGCTGCTGGTGATGCTGGCCTGTGGTTACGTGTACTACAACCCTTTCTGGCTTATCGATCGCGGTGTCAGCACTTACATGCGTGCCCACGCGGTCACAAGCAGCCATGTGGATGTCGAGGGAAATCGCATCCACTACCTGGAAGCAAAGCCTCCCACTGGTAGTCCGGATCGGTCCATTGTGTTGGTACACGGCCTGGGCGCGCGCGCCACGGATTGGGCTCCGCTCATTCCCACCCTGGCGGCGAATGGCTACCACGTATATGCCATCGATCTGCTTGGCTATGGCGACTCGCCGAAGCCGGCCAACGGCGACTTCTCATTGACGGGCGAAGAGCGCATCCTCCTTGGCTTTATGCGCACGCTGCACCTGCAAAACGCCGATGTGGCTGGCTGGTCCATGGGCGGCTGGATCAGCATGCTGTTGACGCTGGACCACCCTGAGGTGGTGCGCAGGCTGTTGCTGTTCGACAGCGCTGGTCTTTACTTTGATCCTGATTTCTCTTCGAGTTTGTTTGCGCCGTCAGACAGGGCAGGTCTGGAGAGGCTGATTGCGCGTATCGAGCCGGACAGGCCTCGCCTCAAGCTTCCGGCATTCGCGGTGTCGGGTATGTTGCGCCGTCTGCAGGCGAACCGCTGGATTGTGGAACGGTCTTTTCGCAGCATGATCAGTGGGCGGCAGGTGCTCGACTTTCGTCTGTCGAGGCTACATGCGCCGGTGCTGATCGTCTGGGGGACAGAGGACAAGCTGACGCCGTTCACCCAGGCCGAACAGTTGCATACATCCCTGCCGCAATCGATCCTGGTCGGCCTTCGGGGATGTGGACATCTGGCTGCGGCGGAGTGCGCGCCACAGGTGCTGCCCGAGGTAGTTCGCTTTCTCAAGGCTGAACCCCCGCTACCCGCTTCCAGAGTGCTGCTGGATGGTCCCACACGCGCTCGGAAACTATAGCTGGTCGTCTGCCTTCCATCGGTAGGCGTCAGGCTGCGCCAGGCCAACATGGGCCAGTACCCGGCAGCAGAACTGGCGAACGATATCGTCGATGGATCCAGGCCGAAAATACATAGCCGGGATGACCGGAAAGATGGTTGCTCCGGCCTCCGCAGCCAAGGTCATATTCCGAAGGTGGATGCGATTGAACGGGGTCTCCCTGACACACAGAATCAGCGGCCTGCGTTCTTTCAGGCAGACATCCGCGGCACGATCCATCAGGCGTGCCGCAGTGCCGTTTGCGATGGCGGCCAGGGTACCCATCGAACAGGGCAGCACGATCATGCCATCACTTGGATAGCTGCCGCTTGCAATCCCGGCACCTATGTCGTCATTGCGTACGACGCGAATCTTGCTGTGATCCTCCCCGGCAAGTGCTTCCACAATTCCGGAACGTCCGCTCAAACCAATTTCTTCGGCGACCACGCGGAACGCGTGATCAGACAAGACGAACTGTACCAGTGAAACTCTCGTATCCGCCTGCAGCATACGGAGCATGGCAGATGTAAAAATTGCTCCACTTGCCCCTGTCATCGCCACTGTTAGATCCTTGCCAACATTCATCGTTATACCCCAGCCAATATATGACTATCTTCCAAGATCTTCGCGACTCAGCCATCGAATCTGTGTCATAAAACAAGTAGCTCGACCATTTGCTGACAACGTGTGAGGAGGTGCCATGCGGTCACAACAGCAATCCGTGTTTCTGCGTTTATTCTTCGCGCTCCTGGTGCTTGCCAGCTACACCGCGTCTGCATGGGGAAGCGTTAGCCTGCTGATGGAAGAGCCTTTCGGTACCTTCGGCGCCTTTAATCCGACGGGACATGCTGCTGTCTACCTAAGTGGAGTATGCGCGGAACGGCCCACCCTTTTACGCCTCTGCCGCTCTGGCGAGCAAGGCGTTGTGATCAGCCGGTACCACCACGTCAAGGGTTATGACTGGATAGCCATTCCACTGGTTCCGTACCTGTACTCAGTAGAGAAGTTGTCGGACAAGCCAGAGAGCATCACTCCAGCGCTCGAGGCTGAACTGCGAGACAACTACAGGCGGGAACATTTTGTAGAGTTGGCGCCGAGCCGTGCGGATGGCAGCGCTCCCAGCGGAGAGTGGATCCAGTTGGTAGGTGCCAGCTATGACCGCCGCATTTACGCGTTTCAAGTCGCTACAAGCATGGAGCAGGACCTTGCCCTGATTGCGAAGTTGAACGATCGAAAGAACGAGAGCCACTTCAACCTGTTCTACCGGAATTGTGCCGACTTCGCCCGAAGCGTCCTGCGAACGCTCTACCCGGAGACGATTCCAAGGAATACTCTTGCGGATTTCGGTCTTACAACTCCAAAGCACCTTGCACGCTCCCTGATGAAGGCGGGGCAAAAATACCCGGAGATGAGGTACCGCACATTCCAAATTCCGCAGGTGCCTGGTACTACCCGCCGGAGCCACCACGTGGAC
>CAXTFT010000222.1:0-3176 GCA_964243585.1 uncultured Terriglobus sp. | reverse complement strand
CACACTCCAACAACCTGCTGACCGGCAGCGGCCAGCAGACCACGATCGGCTGGGGCGAAGACGTAAACCGGTTCGATGGCGACCTGATCACAAACAACGGCACGCTCACCCGGCTGAACCACAGCTTTGGCGCACTCAACTACATCTACAACGGCGCGTATGCCAACTACAACGCGTTACTGACTGGGGTACGTGGACGCTTCGCCGGCCGAAGTGGCTTCTTCAGCGTGAACTACACCTACTCACACTCCTCCGACGACTCGCAGGTGTACCCGACGGCCTTCGGCATTGAGCGCTACTACGGGCCGTCTGTATGGGACTTCCGCAAGCGGCTGTCCGTCCTTGCGAACTACACGATTGCTGGTATCAACAACGGCTCCGCGTTCGCACGCTTGCTGACCAAAGGATGGGAGATCTCGGGAACCACCAACCTGCAGTCGGGGTCGCCGTACGTGGTGTACTCCGGTGCAGCGTTCCAGCCCACGCGCAATGCAGCCGGAGTGATCAACGGCTTCTCCGCCGCAAGTGGCGATTACAACGCGGATGGCGTGAACTATGACTATCCCAACGTCACTTCCTACAACTACGCCACGGATCGGCAGTCGTACCTGAAGACCGGCAGTGTGACCACAGCGCAGTTTGCTCAACCCGCGTTAGGAACGGAGGGGAACGAGCAGTTCGGAGCCTTCAGAAATCCTGGCTACGCCGACACGGACCTCGGTGTGCGCAAGGGCTTCTCCGTAAGCGACTTTGCGGACGTGCAGCTGCGAGTGGATGCGTTCAACGTCTTCAACCGTCCCAACCTGGGTGCGGTGGTGGCTGACTTGTCCAACGCCAGTTTCGGCCGATCCACTTCGCAGATCAATTCGCGTTACCTGCAGCTCGGTGTCGCGATCACCTTCTAACGCAAGCAAGAAGGTGGCTGACCTGCAGAAGCTTTCTTTCGTGTGATGCCGAACATGGACACATGACAGAAGGCTTCTGCAGGTAGAGGTATATGGAAGAAGGCTACCAGGGACACCGTTGGCCGCAGTCGCAGGCCTGTGGGTCGTTTGGGAAAGTCCCTCCGAAAGGCGGGACTGTTTCGCCGGCTTATTCGTCTCTGATGGCTGGCATGCCCCTCATCTTGGCAACGAGTGCAAGTGAGAGGCCTTCTTCGCCAACGTTAGCGTGATGCTTGCTCCGTCCAATTCGTTGCGACGTGTAGATGCCCGCGTGTCCTGAAAAAAGATAGCTGAAGACACAGGCGATGGCGGCATAGGCTCCAGCTTCCGCACCGAAGAGCTCGATCGCCATAAGCGTAGAGGCGATTGGGGTGTTCGCAGCTCCGGCGAAAACGGCGACGAATCCCATGCCCGCCAGCAGCGGTGCCGGCAGCGGCAGAACATACGCCAACGCGTTGCCAAGTGTCGCGCCGATAAAGAACAAGGGAGTGACTTCCCCTCCCTTGAAGCCGGCTCCCAAGGTCACTGCTGTAAAGAGGAGCTTCAGAAGCCAGTCGTGCGGATCATGACGCGGGCCAAACGAGGCCTGGATCGTCGGAATGCCGAGACCGATATACCTGGTGGTGCCTACAAGCAGCACACTTAGGGCGACGACGGCACCTCCAGCGAAGGGCCGCAACGGTGCCCACGCGATCTGATGTTGAAAAAGGTGGCTGACGGCGTGAGTAAGCTTTACGAACACCATGCCGACCAGGCCGAACACCGCGCCTGCGATGGCCGCCCAAAGCAGACCGTGGGCAAGCAGTGGCGGCACCTCGGCGACTCTATAAAGCGTGTGTTGCACACCCCAGGCGTGCGTCGTGAGATCGCCTATGAAAGCCGCAATGAAGCAGGTTGCGATGGCATCGTAGCTAATGGTGCCAAGTGCAAGCACTTCCAATCCAAAGATCGCACCGGCGAGAGGTGTGCCGAAAACTGAAGCGAATCCTGCGCTGATCCCAGCCATCAGAAGCACGCGACGTTCGCGAGCGTCCATGCGAAAAGGCCTGCCGACTTGATCGGCAAGCGAGGCGCCGGTCTGAATCGCCGTGCCTTCACGACCGGCGGATCCGCCGAACAGGTGCGTCACGAACGTTCCGATCAGAATCAGCGGTATCATGCGGATCGGGATCGTGCGTTTGGGATCGTGGATCTCGTCCAGAATGAGGTTGCTACCCGTCTCCACTGAAGTGCCGAGGTACTTGTACATCAAGCCGACAAACAAGCCGGCCACCGGCAGCAGCGCAATCAACCAGCTATGCGCCTCGCGAATGCCGGTGGCCCAAGCCAGCGCAACCAGCAGCATCGCGGAAGCGGTACCCCCCGCAAGTCCGACAATTGTAGCGATGGGTATCCAGCGCAGAAGGTAGCGCAGCATGTGGAGCGTATCGGTATAGGAAGAGTGAGGGCGCGTTTTGAACAAGGGGCCTCCTACAGGATGTAGGAGTTATCAGCAGCACCGGAGGTGTGCGTTTTTCGGCGAACCCCATCGCCAAAAGATGTGGTTGCAGTGTAACAGTGAGTGGAGCATTCCCATTTCCGTGCCGAACTCCAATTTCTCAGCGCTCCGCGATGCTCTTCCAGAGGCCGACATCTGCAAGCTATACCGCAGCCCTGGAACTTCCTGAGGGGCCGTACGACAACGCCGCTGTATACGCACCAGAAGCGATGATCAGAGTGGCGCCGACGAGCATGGCTGCGGTGGGACGTTCCCGCCAGATAGCGTATGCCAGCAGAGCCCCTGTGAGTAATTGGCTGTAGTGGTACTGCGACACATGTGCCGCGAAGCTATACCTGAGGGCGGTAAAGAAACAGAGACTCCCAGCCACACTGGAAATACCGGTAAGGGCCAACATAGCGGTGAACTTTGCAGACAGTGGCTCCGCTCCATGAACGGCCATCGCGCTCGCGCCGAAGATGATCATCGTCAGGCTGGAGACAAACGCCAGGCTCTCCGGCACCTCCGTCTGGGTGAGCACGCGCGACCACACGGTGTTCGCCGAAAAAGAGACGACACAAATCATGCACGCCAGGTAGCCGGTCCAGTCCCCAGGATTGGTGTGTCCGGAGCGGTGAACAGCCACGGCGACCCCCAAGAAGCCGGTCAGTATAGCGAGTCCTCTTCTCCACTCCAGCGGTTCACGGAGGAAGAAAATGGCCAGAATCGAGGTGACCAAAGGGGCGAAAAAGATC
>CAXTFT010000221.1:0-3184 GCA_964243585.1 uncultured Terriglobus sp. | reverse complement strand
CATTGAACCGACCCTTCGCGTCACCCAGTCCGACGATTACAACGATGTGTACGCCAACAGCGTGCAGATTCGGATGAGCGTGTGGGACTTCCAACTCGTCTTCGGGACCATGCAGTCCTCCACGCCGGACGAGGTCACCTTTCTGACCAAGCAGGGCATCTTCCTGAGCCCGCAGCAGGCCAAGGCGCTGTTCAACGTACTGGGCCAAAACCTGGCGCAGTACGAAGGCACCTTTGGTGAACTGAAGCTGGAGCCGCAGGGCATGCAGCAGGGTGGCGGACCCATCCCCGTCAACTAACTTCTTCGCAGCGCAACGCCGGAGCGAACAGCCGTGACCGAAGCAGCCGTGGGAAAACGACGCCCACTGCTCTCAGTTCCACTGCTGTTTGCTCCGGTTTTCGTTGCCGTTTACCTGCTGCACTGGACGCTGCTGCGCCTGCCGTACTACTGGGATGAGGGCAGCTACTACATCCCCGCCGCATGGGATTTCTTTCGGTTGGGTACGCTGATTCCAGAGACGACGATGCGCAACGCGCATCCGCCGCTGCCCTCGGTGCTGCTGGCCGGTTGGTGGAAGCTCACCGGATTTCATGTGTACAGCACGCGTCTGCTTATGTGCCTGGTGACAACGGCTGCGCTGCTCGCCATCTTTCGGCTAACCCGGCTGCTGCTGGACGACAAAGCAGCAGTTACGGTCATGGTGCTGACTGCCATCTACCCTGTGTGGTTTGCCCAATCCACGCTGGCACATGCGGATACCTTTGCCGCGGCGTTCACGCTTTGGGCGCTGGCGTTTTATGCGGATCGCGCGGAGTGGACGGGCAAGCCTGTCGCATCGGCTCTCTCCAATGCCATCAATGCGGGATTGCTGTTTGCGCTGGCGGCTCTGGCGAAAGAAACGGCTCTTGTGCTGCCGGCTGCTTTGTTTCTGCTGGAGGTTTGGCTGCTGTTCAGAGATCGCGCGCGTAAGTCGGATCGCTCTCGGGACGAAGTAGTATTGCAGAAAAAGACAGGTGCTTCGACTTGGCTGCGCTCCGTCCTTCGGCAGGCTCAGAGCAGGCTTCAACATGACGGAGGTGGAGCGAAAGCACAGCTTTCTTCACTTCACACACCAGAACCGGCGGACTCGGGAGTCAGGGATCACGCCATCTGGCTCGGCGCGATGACCTTTCCTGCGCTGCCACTGCTTGGCTGGTACCTGTATCACCGCGCAAAGACCGGTTTCATGTTCGGCAATCCGGAATTTCTGCGCTACAACGCGACGGCTAATATGTCGCCGGTGCGCGTGCTGCTTTCGCTGTGGCACAGGATGACCCACCTAACGGTACACATGAACCTGTTTGTGCCGGTACTGGCAACGTGCGTTCTGCTGTTTCTGCGGGCACGGAATGACACGGGTGAGTCCGGCAGCCGCAAGCTGCGGCCAGGTGCGGCGGGCTTGCTGGTTGTGTTGCTGCTGGCACAGTGGATTGCCTTTTCTGTTCTTGGTGGAGCCCTGCTGACGCGCTACCTGCTGCCCGCGTACCCGCTCCTGCTGATTCTGTGCCTTGCCGTATGGCAGAGCCGTACGCGTCTATGGCCGGCAGTTGCGGGAGTTTCCCTGCTGGCATTTGCCATTGGCTGCGAGGTCGCACCACCCTATCCGTTTACCCCGGAGGACAACCTCGCATACCGCGACATGATCGTGGTACACCAGCATGCCATTCGCGAACTGCAGCACCGTTACCCGGGTGCGACCGTGCTCACAGCGTGGCCCGTCGCGGCAGACCTGCAGCGACCGGAGCTAGGCTACACACAAACGCCCGTGCATACAGTTAATCTCGAAAACTTTTCCGCGGCAGAGATAGCGAAAGCAGCCGCAAACCCGGGCGCGTACGACGTTGCGCTGGTCTTTTCTACCAAGTTCGATCCACCGCCTGGCGGTCTGAACCTCACAGGTGCTAACCGGGCAAATGACCGCCGCTTTTATGACTACCACCGCGACCTGCTGCCCGGCGAGATTGCACGCGCGCTCGGCGGGACGGTCGCCTGGCAGGAGGATCGCAAGGGCGAGTGGGCTGCCCTGCTGTCGTTCCCGCGAGGCTACAATGCCCGGTTTGCCTCTCCGCCACAGATCTTCAGTTGGCACTAGCAGACGCCTATAATCGCCATTATGTCTTTGAGGCGCCTTCTTTTGTGCTTTGTCGCCGCACTTCCGGCGTTTTCCGGATCAGCATGGGCGCAGGCAGACCAGGCGGGCGGACGCGTGGTCCTGGTACTGCCCTTCGACAACCGTTCGGACCAGCCTAACCTTGACTGGATCGGCGAGTCATTTGCCACGACCATGAACCAGCGTATGCAGTCGGCCGGCTTTCTGACCATCTCGCGGGACGACCGCATGTACGCGCTGGATCATCTGGGGCTCCCAACCGGCTTTCGACCGACGCGCGCGACCACCATCCGCATTGCGCAAACGCTGGATGCGCAATTCGTGCTGGTGGGCAGTTACACCATCAAGGACGGCGAGGTGACGGCCCAGGCGCAGGTGCTGGAGATCAATCACCTGACACTGTCAAAGCCGTTGCAGCAGCAGGCCTCGTTGCCGCGCCTGCTTGAGGTGGAGAACAACTTGGCCTGGTTGTGCGCACGACAGATGGACCCGAAGTTCGCAGTCGCGCAGAACACCTTTGTCGCGGCATCAGCGGGCCTGAAGCTGGATGCGTATGAGAGCTACATCCGAGGACTGACGGCGAGCACCGACGAGGAAAGAGTGAAGCGCCTGAAGACAGCGGTGGAACTGTCACCGACGAACGCGAATGCGCTGCTGGCACTGGGCAAGACGGAATACAGCGACGGCGATTACGACAATGCAGCAGCCGCCCTGGCAAAGGTGCCCGCATCCGATCCTCTGGCGCTTGAAGCGGGTTTCTACCGCGGGCTGTCACGTTTCAATACGGCGCACTATGCCGACGCGGAAGGCGCGTTTGCCGTCGTGAGCACGAAGCTGCCCCTGCCGGAGGTAATCAACAACCAGGGCGTTGCTATGGCGCGGCAACACAAGGATGGCACGGCGCTGCTGCAACGCGCGTCAGCAGCCGATCCCCTGGACGCGGACTACCACTTCAACGTGGCGGTCGCGCTTCGCCGCAAGGGCGACAACACGCGCAGCAAGGCAGAAGTCGATCAGGCATTGAAGCTGCGGCCC
>CAXTFT010000220.1:0-3309 GCA_964243585.1 uncultured Terriglobus sp. | reverse complement strand
CGGCACCCTTTGCATGGGCGTCCGGTTCACTGGCGACGGTGGGCATCTCAACACAATAATCCTGCCGTCCCCGACCTTCGTGAACGCACTATGAAACGGCGCGATCAGGCTGGTGGTGGTCAACTTGCGAAGCTGTCAGCAAGTGCCAGGCCGGACTGTCGTCTAGTACCACCGGCAGCAGCTTGCCCGTGCATCCATCCTGTGCTGTACGTGGAGTGCTGTCCTGTGCCACTAGGTATCCTGCCGCCGTTTTCACCAACCCAATGAACAGTCGAAGCGAAAACGATCAACAGTTACAAACGACTCGTCCGCACGAAGTAGAATTTCCGGTTCGCCGTAACATCCGACCACCAATGTCCGTCGCCAAACGCAGCGGCTTGAATGCCATTACGCGTGTAGTCACTCCTCAGCCGGACCTCGCGAACAAGTCGGAAATGGCTGTCGTATTTATAGAGGCGGTTCTCCGTTTCTTTTTCAGGCAGTCCGCCCACCACGAGACAATGTCCATCACGGAATGCGCCGCCACCCGCGCCGAAGATGACCTGCGGCGCACGGTGCCGTGCCAGCAGCTTCAGACCCGTTGGATCATACGCATAGATCACGAATCTGCGAGGACTGTCGCGTCGTTGAACATGGTTCGAATCACAGGCACGCACAGGCGCCCCGCAGCATAGGCAGGCGCGCCGTGATGCGCGGGAACCCTCATCTGCGTTAGCACCCGGCCCGTGCTGTCCGTCTTTACTGAAGTCGTTGTAAACGATCAAAATAGGTTGGTGTCCTCATCCGAGCAGACAATTGGAATGGTAGCGAAACCGCTGCCAGATTCAGGTACTGCACGTTGCTCCCTGACTTTACAAGCCGTGTAAGCGGCCCGCCCAGGTTAGGATGACGGCGAGTTCCTTAGCCGAACCCCTCCCACAACACAGGCGCACAGGAGTATTCCTGCGCCAACCGCCGCGACAAAGAGCGGCGTCTTAGACGCCCAATGGATGTCCATTCCCAAAGAGCCCATA
The DNA here is from genome assembly GCA_964243585.1 of uncultured Terriglobus sp. Classification (GTDB taxonomy): domain Bacteria; phylum Acidobacteriota; class Terriglobia; order Terriglobales; family Acidobacteriaceae; genus Terriglobus. The sequence continues at coordinate 2,296 of CAXTFT010000220.1, read as the reverse complement.
AGGACTGCGAGCAGAACACAGCAGATTAGGGCGAAAAGCGGTGTCAGCAGTAGAAGAATCCCAATGCGACGACGCCATCTGGGTTGCAAGCCTAAGCTCCTGGAAGTTCAGCAGTATCGAGGAGAGTGTATCTTTTCGAAAGTCGGGTTTTCGGAAACTGTGCGGATTAGTAACGTAAAACGCTGTTCGCGTCAGTCGAAGGCCGTTGCTACCTGTTGTCCGGTGATATTTCTACTCAAGAGTGATCACAGGTTCGACGATCCAGAGAGACAGCGGTTCGGCCATGAACGGCTGAGCGCGAGCAACCGCTACTTGTACATGCCGGGGTTTCCGGTGTAGCGCAAAGCTCTCAGAGTCGGCATGTTGTTCGCGGAACAGGAACTCGCCCGGCTCTACAGTCTCGAAAGTTCGTAGTCAAGCACTCCAGCTTCGGCTCGACTTGCGTGAACCAACTCTTCCAGGATGAGCCGCAGCTAATCCGCGCACCCTTCCTTGCTCTTGGCTTTCGCGAAGACTTGGACTATGTGTCTAATTTAGGTGAAAGTGTGATGCTTGAAGGTTTTTTCATGATTGCGTAATGCAGTAGGTCACATGAACACGAATCTCCAGAACGAAGTGCTCTTAACGGGCGGAAGCAGGACGTTGGTCTCCAGGGAGGGGAACGCCGTATACCGCCCTGCTGCACCGTGGTCGCAGACGACTATAGCGCTCCTGCAACACCTGGAAGTTGTAGGCTATTCCTATTCGCCTCGCGTAATTGGGAATGGCTTCGACGCTGCCGGCCGAGAGGTGCTGGAGTACGTTGAAGGCAACACACACCCTCAACCATGGCCCGATCTCGCGTTCTACCGGATCGGACAAATGTTGCATGATCTCCACGTCGCGACTGCAAGCTTTCAGGTTCCTTCGGACGCGGTTTGGCGTGCATGGTACGGTCGAGACCTCAAGGGCTTACGTCCCGTCATTGGTCACTGCGACACAGGTCCCTGGAATATTGTGGCTTCAGGAGACCTCCCAGTCGCGTTGATCGACTGGGAGGAAGCGGGACCGGTGGATGCCCGCTTCGAGTTGGCACAGGCATGCTGGTTGAACGCCCAACTCTACGATGACGACCTCGCAGAGAAGATGAAGCTCGGTTCACCCATCCAGAGGGCACGGCAAGTAAGTGCTCTGCTTGACGGTTACGAGTTAGCCTCTCGGGACCGGCTTGGATTCACCGATGTGTTGCTCAAATGCGCGTTGCTGGACGCCGCTAACGAGGCTATCGAGGCAGGAGTCACCAGCGAGACGGTAGCGGCAGATTCGTTGTGGGCGATCACATGGCGCACGCGGAGCGCGGCATGGATCTATCGGAATCAGTCGCTTCTGGAGAAGGCTATAAGTTAGGAGTGCGGTACGAGGCTGGAAGTACCCCTCCTGCCCATAATGCTAGTTGGTAGATTAGTCCATCGTAATGCGGAATTGAAACACCAAGCCAGCGTCATGACGCACAGGCACAGGGACAACGGAACTTGCGTTTGCGATGGTAGATGTGGCCCTTCAGCTCGATTTGTTTCTACGCGGCAGCGTTACAGGTCACAATGCCACTTGCTCACCGTTGGTAAGAAGTTCGTAGGATCAGGCTGCAGGCATTCAAGGAGACCAGATGGCAACGAAGAAGGCAGCAGAAAGCCGGCACCAGCCCCGGTGGCGAAGATGACCAAGACCCAGATCGTAAAGGCTCTGGCCGAGAAACTGTCTACAGAGCCGGAGCAGGTTCAATCGTTCCTGCATGCGCTCATGGAGATAGCGACAGAGCAGACGCGCGAGGCAGGCGAGTTTACGATTTCGGGCCTGGGCAAGCTCGTGAAAGCGGAACGCAAGGAGCGCATGGGACGCAATCCTGCGACCGGCGAAAAGATCAAGGTTGCTGCGAAGACAACGGTGAAGTTCCGCGTCGCGAAGGCGGCTACGGACGCCATCGCGCAACCAAAACACTAGTGCTTATAGTGGAGCTAAGTGGCATGCAACTAATAGTTTACGTCCAGTAACGAAGATTCTATATAGCAGGCTTGTAGCTGCCAAGTAGAAATGTCACCTCTCTGCCAAGTTAAAATGTGTGAAAGGCATGGGCTTGGTAGCGATGAGTTTGAAGACCTGCAACGCATTGAGGTATTGACGGAAGTTCTTGGTGGGCGGCGGTCGGCTGGGTCTGCGGCCGCGGTGCTAGGGCTGAACGTGCGGCAGGCGCAACGGCTGCTTGCCAGGTATGAGGACGGCGGCGGCGCAGCGCTGATCCACAAGGCGCGTGGCCGTC
>CAXTFT010000219.1:0-3412 GCA_964243585.1 uncultured Terriglobus sp. | reverse complement strand
TGACGGAAAGCCACGCCGACACCGGTGGCCGCCCCGCCATCGTGCTCGAAAGCGCGGGCGACATCGTCATGGCCGCACCCAACGGCCGCATCCACACCCAAAGCATGCACCGAAGCGCCGAGGTGGGTGTGAGCGGAAGCGGAGCTGCAGCCAAGGCCGCTGATGCGAGTCTTCAAGTTGGTGCATCAGCGGCAAAGAAGGCGGCAGCGAAGCAGGAGACAGCAAAACACCTGGATCGTCACGGCAAACCTCGGCCCAGCTACAAAGGTACATTTCCAACCAATGTTGTCTCTGCCGCGCAGCGCTCCCAGGTAAAGACAGGCATACCTGCCTCAGTAACGCTGGCGCAATGGGCCACCGAGAGCGGATATGGCAGGCACCTGCCGCCGGGCAGTAACAATCCGTTCGGCATCAAGGCAAAGCCTGGCGAACCGTACGTCACTGCCATGACAACGGAACACGTCCATGGCCAAGACGTCCGCGTGCCACAAGACTTTCGTAAATACGATTCGATGGATGACGCGTTTGACCAGCACGGGCAGCTACTGGCAGACAAACAGGCCTATGCTCCAGCACGTGCGGCATTGCCTGACACACACGCCTTTGCAGACCAACTCACCGGCGTATATGCAACCGACCCGCACTATGGAGAAAAACTGGGCTACGTCATGGATGACAATAACCTGACGCAATACGACTCCGTACAGCCTACCGTGAAGCCAGGTCCTTAAAGCACTGGCTTAGATGCGCCGCAATCGGATTGTATGTTGAAGCCGATGTAGCCGGATAGGTAAGTCGGAACGATTTGAATTGGCCATGGCTCTTGAAGGTTTTCGCATAAAATACGGTGTCGCTGGATCTTCCTGAGATCACATACCAGGTCGCAGTGTGCTTTTCGTAGGTCACTTTTCCAGCATTACCCTTCAGATCGTCCGACGTTTCTGCTTCGCTGCCGATGAGGGTCTGGCGTAATACTTCTGAGCCATAGACCAACAACTTGGCACCGCTGTCGCCTACAAACGCCCGCCCGTCACTGTTTTCAGCCTCTGGTTGCGCCTTCAGCTGGGTGTCGGGGTAGCAGATGGAGTACTGGAAGCGAACATTGACATATTCCTTCCAGGTTGGTTGCCCTTGCAGCAAGGTTGTAAGTATAAAGAGGGTGGCAGCAACCCCGGGCCAAGTTCTCATGACAAACCTCGATGCACAAGCATACGCTGTAAGTTTCATCGCAGGTCTGTAGGAAGGGTGCAAAGGAGCCTATCGTGCAACAACCCACAGATTCTAAGTTCGCCGAGCACCCAGGGCAAATCACAACGTTTTATGCTTGGAACAAGACCTCAAAGACCGAAGCCGCGTCGGACTTTCCGGATTCGCTCAAGTGGAAGTACTACGCACAGGACGGCTCTGAGACTGCCAACATGGGATCCGCTAAGTACCGGGTGCCAGTGGTGGAGGTACGCATCGTAAGCGTCAACGGTAAGGGTGTGCCGGTCGATCCGCAACATGCGTCGCGTCTGAGCATTGACAGCTACGGTCCGAACCATCGCTTTCTGAGTCACACAGACGCCAGCGCCCGCCCGTGAGCTGGCGTGCCCCGAAGAGCGGTGTGCTTGCACGTTTCCTGCTGCTTCGTCACGCCTCCATGCATCCGCTGCAAGCCCTGCGGGTTCGTCATCAAAGGCACCAGCACCAAGCTGTTTGATTGCAAAGGGAACTGGTCCGCCGCCGTCAACCAGGTCAACAAGACGGACAACATTGCCGATCCACTTGAGCGTAACAAGCAGATCACTGCCGACTACGCCAACCTGTACAAGAAGACGCCCGACCTTCAGTGGGCGGGCTTGGCCAGCGTGGTCAGCCGCAACGCAGGCTGTGGCATGGTGAAAGCCGCAGGTATTGCCGACGGCTCTGACATTCGCCACTATGTTGTTCCGACAGCAAGTAGCAAAGCACAGATCGCGTATAACGGTTTGGCGGACACCAATCAGACCATCTACCGTACTGTTGGTCCCACCATGACGTTCGTGTCTCAGCATGGCGCGAAGCAGATGCAGGCATGCACAGCGGCAAAGGCTATTCCTACACGAGGTCCACTCAAGAATCCAGTGCCGAACAGCAAACTGGACAATACAGCAATGCCGCCGAAGATGAGCACTGCAGTAGATAAACTCGCATCGGCAGAAGACATGCCGCCAAACTCGCCTGAGCGTCAGGCGGCTGGCTTGCAAGCGGCCAATGCCATTGCTGAATACGAGCAGAAAGACGTAGTGCAGCAGCGAATCTATCAGGGCAATCAGCCTCTACAAGATGTCATGGCACAAAACCAGGAGTTCTCTCAGTTTGGGCCGGGACGAATGCTTGGCGCGACGCCACCCACCGTGGCGCTTTCAGCCGATTGTGGTGCCATTGACCGGGTGCCATTTCGGGGGAGTATTAACAACAGTACTGATCGTGTGCAGTACTACCGCACGCTCATGCAGCAGTTTGGCTCACACGATCAATCATCACTAATCAATACATTGAGCAAAGGGCCGGGCTTCTAATGCGAAGTTCCGTTGCGCGTGCGGCGCTGGCCCTCTCACTGCTGACAACACTATTGTCCGGCTGCCGCCAACGAAGGAGTGCGCCCATGGAAAAGCTGAGCGTGTATATAGGAGAGCCGGTACGTGAGGTGCTGGCACAAAACCGGCGGACAGATTTCGATGTAAACAGGTACGACGACGACATACCCGTGATCTGGCCAGTAGACGATTCTATTCCGCAGGTATTTAACTACACCTATAACGACCCTCAAGGCGCGGTGTCGTTTTCGCATGCAAGAATGGTGTGGGTTACACAGTTTGCCGGCGTCGTTACGGATGTGCTGATTAGCACGTCCGAGTCGAAGCTCACGTTAAGCCAGTTTTATGACGACTTAAGTAAGAGCGCGGATGAGTTCACGCGACAGGGCTGGATAGCTTCGGGGCCGTTGATAAGCCTTGACGCATTAAGATCCTCCGTGGAGAACTCGCGAGCGAACTCGTTGGAAGGCGGCTTAGCCGGATTCCGTAAAGGTTCTGTTACCGCTGTGCTATCACTGAAGGGCTTTTCGCAGTCGCCCGGAGATGCGAGTGCAGGTAGTTCCGACTATGTACTTAACATACAATTTTCAGATGCCGCCATGCACGACATTCTCGAAAAGAAAGTGTACGCAGAACGGCAACGTGTCAACGGCACCGTATACAAAAGCTTAAAGCTTAGTTATTGGTTAAACCAAAAACAGTAGTGCAGGTTATGTGCGTAGGTGCATACATTGCGATGCGCGATGGAGGCCTGCCACCGCATCACGCTGGTGGACACGCCGGGCAAGAAGACCATCTCCATCGCGACGCCCACCAGCAACCGCATCATGCTGACGGAAACCCACGCCGAC
>CAXTFT010000218.1:0-3519 GCA_964243585.1 uncultured Terriglobus sp. | reverse complement strand
CGCCGCGCCGCGCCGCTGCCGGGCAGCAGGACGCCGGCTGCCGCTTCCACAAGATCCCCCAGTTCATCTGAGTGGGTCAGAGCGACGCTTACCGGTTCCCCGCCGGCCTGGCGGACAGCCGCTGCATACTCCGGCCAGCACTGCGTGTTATAAGGCACGTCGAAGCTGGTGGGAGTTGGAATCAGGATGCGCGGAAGCTGCATGGCCAGAGTTTACGCCGGTTTGCCGGTATTGGAAGCTGTGGTCGCTGTGGGCATCGCGCTGTCCGGCATTGGTGCAGTATCGAAGACTTTGGCCTCGCTGGCAGGCGGTGTCTCGGGCCGGGTCAGCGCAGAGTGCCGGTAGTATTCGGTCGCAATGGTGTCGAGTACGCGCCGGGTCAGACTGTCAGCATCGCGCGTGGTCATGCCCGTGGTCGCAATCGGGTCACAGGCGATGAGCAGCAGCGGCCGGGGAGTCAGATGATACGTGTGCATGGGGAGCAGCTCGTAGGTTCCGATCAGTGCAAGCGGAACCAGCGGCACCTGTGCCTTGATGGCCATAAAAGCCGCGCCTGCCATGAACTGGCGGATGTGGCCGTCGGACGAACGGCTGCCGTCTGGAAAGATCAGGATCGGCATGCCTGATTTCAAGGTCGCGACGCCGCGCATCAGGCCAGCAACCTGCGAACGCATGCTGGACTGGTCGATAGGCACCTGTCCGGAGCGTGTCAGGTGCCAGCCCACAAAGGGATAGCGGAACAGGTAGTGGTTCGCCAGAATGCGGAACTGAAAGGGCAGCGTGCCAAAGAGCGCGGGCGTGTCCATGTAGCTGAGGTGATTGCTGGCGAACACGGCTCCGCCCGGTAATCTCAAATTTTGAGGGTTGACCACCTTCACAGGCGAGAGAGCAATGCGAAGCATCAACTTCGCCCAAAACTGCGCAAGTGCATGTTGCTGACGCCCTGACCTGTCCCAAAGTGAGCAGAGCAGCGAAAGCGTGCCGCAGGCGACGGTCACAAAGATCATCAGGGGTATGAAGATCAGGTAAGAGGCCCAGCGCAGCAGAAAGGTGTTCCTCACAGATGCTTTTGCAGCCATCAGGCATGATCTCCTGTCAGCCACGCTTTCGCTTCGCCTACCAGGTACACCGAGCCGGAGACCACTACGCTGCCACCGCTTTTGGTTGCAAGGCGCATCGCTTCCGCAACAGAGCCGCACACGGTAACGGCGGTGTCGAGATCATGAGCGACCATCTCGAGCTGCTCAGTCGAAGCAGCACGGGGACTATGCATGGGCGCAAGCAGGATGCGGTCTCCGGGCTCCTCAAAAAGAGGAAAGAGGATCTGTGCCATTTCAGCAACCGACTTGTCACGGAGGGCAGAAAAGACAAGCGTGTGCGGCGCTGGCAGGGAGCCCTCCCGGAACGCCTGTGACAGGTGCGACCGCAATGTCCACGCGCCGGCAGGGTTGTGTGCTACGTCGAGCAGGAGTGTGCCGCCTCCAGGCAGGTGAATCTGCTCCAGCCTGCCGGGCCAGCGAGTCTCCCGTATTCCGGTTTCTACTGATTCGCGCGTGATCTTTGCATACTGTTTATCCGAAAGTAGATAGTAGCTGGCAGCAATCGCCAGGGCGACATTGCGCCGCTGGTGCTCACCCGGTAGAGGCGTCTCCACGACCAGTGCCTCGCCGCCGAAAGGGACCGTATAGCCCTGTTCTTTTGCCTCGCGCAGCGGCAAGTAGTCTGCGGCGTTCAAGCCGGTGACGTTGTTTGCCACGGCGATCTCGCCGATGGCCAGGTTTGCTTCAGGATGCTGCGGCAGGGTGATCAGCGTGCCGCCGGGCCGCAGAATGCCTGCTTTCTCGCGGGCGATCTCGGTAATGGTGCTGCCGAGCCATTCCGTGTGGTCCAGCGCGATGTCGGTAATGACTGACGCGAGTGGATCGACAATGTTGGTCGCGTCCAGACGTCCGCCCAGGCCGACTTCGAGCACAGCGATGTCGACCCCGGCCTCCGCAAAAGCAAGAAAGGCAAGCGCGGTCATCACCTCGAAGAAGCTGGGCGGATAGGGCAGCTTTCCCTCGGAGACCAGCCGGTTCGCCGTGTCGTCTACTCGGAAGTAGAGCCGCGCAAAGGTGTCGTTGTCGATCTCAGCCAGCGAGTTCGATCCTGCAGGACCGCTTGCAATCTGGATGCGCTCGTTGACCCGGATGAGGTGTGGCGATGTGTACAGGCCGGTGCGGTAGCCGGAGACGCTGAGGATGCTGGCCAGCGTGGCTGCGGTGGAACCCTTGCCATTGGTCCCGGCGATCAGAACAGCGGGAAACTGCTGCTGCGGATCGCCCAACCCGGCGGCCAGCACACGCATGTGATCCAGATCGAACTTGCGTCGCGGAGCACCGGGTGCGGGGACCGCCAGCTCTCCGCTTAGCGCATACAGGTGCTCGACAGCGGTGGCATAAGACATGCCCTTGATTGTAGCGAGTGCGCTCTCTGCGGGATGCTGCTACTTTGGGGTCGCATCCTTAGGAGATTTCATGGCACGCCTGAACCTTTCGCTAGACACCTGGGCGGTGTTGCTGTCGCTGCTGCTTGCGCTGCTGGTGCGGCTCAACGTGATTCGCGTGGTGGGCTGGTGATGGGCGAGACCACGCTGCCGCTGGAACATGCTGCCGACCGCCCGCAAGCGCGCTCTGCCATGGGCAGGGTGATGGAGCTGGTGCCGGGCATCCTGCTGCTGTTTGCCGTGGGGTACCTGGGCAAGCTGATCGAGCAGGGCATCGGCCGCTACGGCAAGGCGCACCACCAGGCGCTGCCGAACATTGAGTACGTCATGTGGGCGATCCTGATAGGTGTGTTTATCACCAACGTCTTCGGCCTGCCGCGCATTTTTCGCGCAGGTGTGGCGACGTATGAGTTCTGGTTGAAGGCGGGTATCATCCTGCTGGGCGCGCGCTTTATCTTCGGTGACATGCTGCGGCTGGGCGGCGTATCGCTATTGCTGGTGTTTGTGGAGCTGGCCATTGCGCTGACGTTTATGACCTACCTGGGCCGCGGATTCAAACTGTCGCCCAAGCTGGTCACGCTGCTGGCCGTGGGCTCGTCGGTGTGCGGCGTGTCGGCGATTATTGCCACGCAGGGTGCCATCGACGCGGAGGAGGAGGACTCATCCGTCGCCATTGCGGCCATCCTGCTGCTGGGCGCGTTGTCGCTGTTCGTCTTTCCACTGGTCGGTCACGCCCTGCACATGAGCGACCACGCCTATGGTTTGTGGACCGGCCTGGCTGTCGATAACACGGCAGAGGCGACTGCGGCGGGCGCGTTGTACTCCGACGCCGCGGGCAAGTTCGCCGTACTGGCCAAGACGTGCCGCAATGCGCTGATCGGCTTCGTGGTGCTGGGCTACGCGATCTATTGGTCGTCACGTGGGCAGGCTGCGGCCATCGGCAACAAGGGTGCGTTTCTCTGGAACAAGTTTCCAAAATTTGTGCTCGGGTTCCTGCTGATTTCGGCGCTGGCCACGGCGGGCGTCTTCAACAA
>CAXTFT010000217.1:0-3613 GCA_964243585.1 uncultured Terriglobus sp. | reverse complement strand
GCTTGTGGCAGCGCCAGCAGTGCGGGTAGCTGTGGTGGATTTCGCCCTGCGCCATTAACGCGCCGCGCCCCTTCAGCAACTCAATGATGGGCGCGTTGGCCTTGTGCACGTTCAGGTTGTCGTACTCGGGCAGGCCGTTGCGCAGGCGCCCCGCGTCGTCCACGTCGCAGGCCTGGTTCAGGGCGTATTTGCGACCCGTGGCAAAGTCATCCGGGCCGTGCGCGGGCGCGGTGTGCACGCCGCCCGTGCCCTGCTCCGCGGTGACGTAATCGGCCATCACGCCGAGGATGGTGCGGTCCAGGAAGGGGTGCGCAAAGGTGGCGTGCTCAAGCTTCTGCCCTAAAAACTCCGCGACAATGTCATGGGCAGGCAGCGATGCGGAGCTTGCCAGCGTGGGCAGCAGGCCCTTGGCAACGATGTAGATGTTGCCTTCGCCCCAGGTCGCGTCTGGTTCAAGCACCCGGATTGCGACGTAGTCGAACTCCGGATGGAAGGCGATGGCCAGCGAGGCAGGCAGGGTCCAGGGAGTCGTCGTCCAGATCAGGCCGAAAACGGGCAGACCGGCCAGTGCGGGATCGATCAGTTCCGGCGCAGAAGTCAGCGGGTATCGCACATAGACCGAGGGCGAGGTGTGCATCTCATACTCGACCTCTGCCTCGGCCAGCGCGGTTTTGTCGTGCATGCACCAGTAGACCGGGCGCAGACCTTTGTAGACGAAATTCTTCTCGAAGAAGGCGTAGAAGGTCTCGAGGATGCGCGCCTCGTAGTTGAAGCTCATCGTGAGATACGGGTTGTCCCAGCGGCCCAGCACGCCCATGCGGACGAACTGCGATTTCTGCAGGTCAACGTACTTCTGGGCGTAGTCGCGGCACTGCTGGCGGACGGTCAATGCGTCCATCTCCAGCTTTTTGCGGCCCAGTTGCTCGTCCACCTTGATCTCGATGGGCAGGCCGTGGCAGTCCCAGCCGGGAACGTAGGGCGCGTCAAACCCGGCCATAGTCTTCGACTTGACGATGAAGTCCTTGATGCACTTGTTGAGCGCATGGCCCAGGTGAATCGCTCCATTGGCGTAAGGCGGGCCATCGTGCAGGATGTACTTTGGCGCACCGGCGCGGGCGGCGCGGATCTGGCCGTACAGGTCTATGTCCTGCCATGCCTTCAGGCGGGCGGGCTCATTCTGCGGCAGGCCGGCCTTCATGGGGAAGGCGGTCTTTGGCAGGTTCAGCGTGTCTTTCATCTGCAGCGGCTTCTTCGCCTCGTCCATTGCATCCTCGTGCGATCTGTCAAGGTCAGGCGCATGCGCACCCCAGACCTGTCGCAAACTCCTATTGTAGAGGGACGCGCGGCGGACTTGATGGGTGGTTGTGACTTCCTGCCCGTGAGTTGCGTCCAATAGTGCAGCACGGCGGATGGCGCCGCAGTGTGCACTTTGATCTGTTTCGTACAATGCAGTCAGGCCGCCAGCAGTCTCGCGTTACGTGCTTAAAGTCTTGACTGCGTTAGGTCAGGCGGATCAAAGAATCCACAGCCGTTGCGCCAAACGCACAACCTTTCCAGCACGCTAAGCGTACTGTGAACAAAAGAGATTTGAGGCGATGGCGACACTCATTGATCCTTCCGAAACACCCGTAAGGGAAGAGCGCGAAGCAGAACACTTCGGCTGGCATGACACTGCTGCAGGCCCGCGGCTCGGGCAGCCCGAGGAGTTGGTGTCCAAGGGGCCGTTCGCTTCGTTGATTGAGAACGTCCGCGATGCCTTCTTTCCAGAGAAGCTGCCGCCACTGGTATTAGAGTCAACGCCCATCGCGGTCGCAAATCCGATGGATGTCAAGCGTGACCCGAAATCCACGGCGGTTGCAGTCGGCGTGCATGCGCTGATTTTCCTGCTGATTTTCTGGATCAGTTCGCGGGTTATTAAAGTAGTTGTCGCGACCAAGCCGAAGGTGGCGGACATCACCTTTGATCAGCCGCCGCCACCTCAGCCAATCCTGAAGGTGCCGTCGCCGAAGCCCATGGGTGGTGGAGGCGGCGCACATGACATTGCTCCGGTAACGCAGGGACGTTTGCCAAAGTTCTCGCCGACACCGATCGTGCCACCTTCGAATCCGCCGAAGATTGAGCCCAAGCTGACGGTCGACCCCGCCATCAACGTGCAGACCAATCTGCACATGACCAACAACAACATGCCCAACCTCGGCATTCCGAACGCGCCCAATGTGGGCGTCAACTCACTGGGAAACGGCAGCGGTGGTGGGCTTGGTAGCGGTCGCGGTAACGGCCTTGGGCCTGGTTCCGGCGGCAACACGGGTGGTGGTGCCTACCAAATTGGTGGCGACGTTTCAGCGCCGCAGCTTGTTTATCAGGTCGATCCTGAGTTCAGCGAGGAAGCACGCAAAGCGAAGTTCCAAGGTGAGGTGCTCGTTCATCTGATTGTAGACGCAACCGGCAGGCCCACGCAGGTCCGTGTCATTCGTCCTGTAGGCATGGGGCTGGATGAAAAGGCTCGCGAAGCCGTAGCGCAGTACAGATTTCGCCCGGCGCGCAAGGGTGGCCAGCCTGTGCCTGTTGAGTTGAACGTTGCGGTGAACTTCCAGATCTTCTAAGTGATGTCGATGCTCTTCTTTCGGCTTCAGCCGCCGAGCTAGGGCAAGGGCACAGAGTGTGAAAAGGCGTTAGCCGCTGAGATTGTAATCTCGGCGGCTAACGCTGCGTTTAACCTACACCTTTTCGCTCTTTGGCAGCCCAAAGCCGCGCTGACTACAGCGTGGACACGTTCTGACGCTTCAGGCCTGCGTTCTTCAACTGCTCGGCTGAGATACCGCTGAGATGAATGCCCGTACCTGCGGGCTGCATAACATCTGGTACCTGATCCTTGGTGAGGATGCCCGCATCCAGCATCGCGGTGTTTGCCTCATCTGCCGACTCAAAGGCGTATTCGTACAGTTCGGAAGGAGCGGTGGCGCTACCGACGCGGACGCGAACGCTCGATCCCTGTTGGAACATGCTAAGCGTCAAGTCGCCCAGCATGGTGGACACCGGGCCGTTTTCCACATCGTCGCTGTCGCCGGAAAGGTCCTGCGTCTCCGTGAGACCTGCATTCATGTGTTCCGCTGCTTCTACCTGCCGCGCACCCGACTCAATATCCTGATTGTTTGCCATGGCTGCTTAGAGACGGCAGGGCGCCTGCGGGTTGTGGAGAGCTCCCTAACGAGCCAGAAGTGGGGCAATCTCATCAAAGGTCATGTTGTCTGCCGGGCTGCCCGATCGCTGCTTCCAATCGAGAAACATACGTCCGTAGCTGTCTGTAAAGCAGAGATCGCGAGCTACCTCGAGCCGGTCAAGGGCACGGTCGATCCACTGCGGCGAGCCTTCCAATTCGGCAAAGTCTCCGATGGGCGTCTCATCCAGCACGAGAGCACCCTGCCCATCGTGGAACTCGGTCCGGTACTTTTCATAGCGGAAAACAGGTGAATAGCCCAGCTCAACAAATACCGCGCCCATAGTGTCGCCGTCTTCTACGCGGGTCTCTGTCTCCAATCGCTCTTTGTAAAAGGAAGAATCGTCGTTTCCGGCAGGAGGCCGCTTGTGGGTGACTACCCAGGTACCGCCGTAC
>CAXTFT010000216.1:0-3653 GCA_964243585.1 uncultured Terriglobus sp. | reverse complement strand
TGCGGCAAGATTCAGTACCCGGCGCACATCCTGAAGGCAGAGCTGTCGCCGGAAGAGTGCTTCCGCGCCGTGGATGAATGCGGCGTGCCGATGGTGTCGATACCTGGCGGCGAACCCTTGCTGCACCCCAAAATGCCCGAGATTGTACAGGGCTTGATCGACCGCAAGAAGTACGTGTACATGTGCACGAACGCTCTTTTGCTGAAGGAAAAGCTGCACCTGTTCAAGCCGTCGAAGTATCTGTCGTTCTCAGTTCACGTGGATGGCGAGCGCGAGCACCATGATTTCGGCGTCTGCCGAGAGGGTGGGTACGACATCGCTATGGGCGGTGTGAAGGCTGCGGTCGATGCCGGTTTCCGCGTGACGACGAACACCACGCTGTTCGACGGTGCCGATCCCAACTCTGTGCGCCGTCACTTTGACCAGCTGATGGATGCGGGCGTGGACTCCATGATGATATCGCCCGGGTACACGTACGATAAGGCACCCGATCAGAAGCATTTCCTGGGCCGCAAGCGTTCGCGTGCGCTGTTTACCGCGTTGCTGTCGAACCGTAAGAAGCGCTGGCAGTTCAACTCAAATCCCATCTTCCTCGAATTCCTGATGGGCAAGCGGGAACTGACCTGCACGCCCTGGGGCATGCCGACGTTCTCCATCTTTGGCTGGCAGAAGCCCTGCTACCTGCTGCAGGACGGCTACGCCGACACGTTCCAGGAGTTGATGGATGAGGTGGAGTGGTCCAACTACGGCACGGAAAGCGGCAATCCACGCTGCGCCAACTGCATGGTGCACTCCGGTTACGAGGCCAGCGGCGTCAACTACACGTTTGGGTCGCTGAAGGGCCTGCTGCAGACCGCGAAGGCCATGTTTGCAGGGCAGTACAAAGACGTAAAAGCCGAAAAAATGCTGCGCGAGTGGCAGCCCAGCAACCACGGTCAACTGGTGCAGATCGGTTCCGGCATCCTGTCAAAAGAAGCCGAGCAGGTGAACCATGCCGAGAGTCTGGTGGCAGGCGACTAATGGCGACCGAACAGCAGGAACACCTCAAAGTCGAGCAGTTGCAAGGGCATAATCCCGACGACCTAGAGGTCATGGCCGGACGAGAGCGTGAGAACCTGGAAGGCTGGATCCCGGCGCTTGCATCGGATGCCGAAATTCGTGACTCGCTGGAGAAAGCTTTTGATTACCGTGGCGACGTAACGCTGACGCTTCGCTCAGGCGAAGTAGTCGAGGGCTACATCTATGACCGCCGCACGGGCAAGACGCTGACCGATTCGCTGGTGCGCCTGATGCCGTCCAAAGGTGAGGATCGCAGCAGGCGCTCCATCCCGTACGGCGAGATTGCTGCATTAACTTTTAGTGGGCGCGACACCGCTGCGGGCCGCACCTTCGATGCCTGGGTCAAGAAGTATTGGGAGAAGAAGGCAGCGGGCGAGACCAACATCCAGATTGAACCAGAGAAGCTGGACTGACTGTGCGCAAGGAATTGCAAGCTGCGGGTGATGCGCTGGGTCCGGTTTTTGCCGCCTTTCATGCGGCGCAGAACAAAGTGTTAACCGCAATTCTGCGTGACGATGCAGAAGATGGGGAACGGCTGCTGCTCGTCTTTGGGGCGGAGAGTCTTTACCTGCTTTGCGATCCAGAGATGGACGTCATCGATGTGGCGTTCGGGCCCGCAGAGGCGAGCGGCGACGCAAGTGACCTGACAGCCGACCCAGCATGGAGCCGCTTCATCGGCAAGGAGTTCTTCTGGGGCTGGTTCACAATCAACCAGCAGGGCTACACCGACGGCGTGCTGTTGAGCTTCGATGGTGTGGTGCCGGAGATCGGCGTGAACGTCATTGCATCATCGTTCGAGACATTGCAAATCAAGTAGCGGCTGCCATGAAGGTTTTCCTGACAGGTGCGACGGGATTTGTAGGCAGCCATGTGGCGCGTGCCTACGCATCGCAGGGCGCAAAGCTGCGCATGCTGACTCGCAGCACCAGCAATCTTGCCTCACTCCAGGGTATCGATGCCGACCTGGTAGTGGGCGATCTTTGCGCGCCGGAAGCGTTGCGCACCGCGCTAGCCGGGTGTGACGCCCTGGTCCATGTTGCCGCTGACTACCGTCTATGGGTGCCCGAACCGGCGTCCATGTACAAGGCGAATGTGGAGGGCACGCGTGACCTGCTGCGATTGGCGCGGGAAGTGGGCGTGCAGCGAGTGGTCTACACCTCCAGCGTCGCCACGATGGGTTTCACCAAGACAAGTACGATCGTGGACGAGTCGACAGCGGTAAGCGAAGCCGACATGATCGGCCATTACAAGCGGTCGAAGTGGCTCGCGGAGCAAGAGGCGATTGCCGCCGTGCGCGCGGGTCAGCACATCATCATCCTCAATCCCACCACGCCCATCGGCTCACAGGACCGCAAGCCCACACCGACCGGGCGTATCGTGGTGGACTTCTTGAACCGGAACTTTCCTGCATACGTTGAAACAGGCCTCAACCTGGTCGATGTGCGTGAGATTGCCCGCATGCACGTCGTTGCGCTGGAACGTGGCACACCGGGCGAGCGCTACATCCTGGGCGGGGAGAACCTGACGCTGAAGCAGATTCTGGACCGCATGGCTGCGATCTCTGGGCTGCCCTCGCCTTCCATGAAGGTGCCGCACGCCGTAGCCATGGCGTTCGCCTTCTTCGACGAGACCATCACGGGCAAGCTGCGCGGCAGGGAGCCTCGCGCCACGGTAGAGGCGGTGCGGATGGGCCGCAAGATGATGTTCGCCTCTTCCGCGAAGGCAGAGCGAGACCTCGGCTTCGAAGCAAAGCCCGTGGAAGACGCCCTGCGCTCGGCTATGGAGTGGTTCGTCGCCAACGGCTATGCACCTGCCTACCGAGGCAGCCAGTGAACGATGCCATTGTCATCATTGCGGCGATGCCGGGCGAGTTGAAGTCGCTGGTGCGTAGTTGGGCCGCGCTTGAGACGCGCGAGGGCGTGGACGGATGGCAGCACCCGAACGGCCCCATCATGGCTTTCTGCGGCGGCATGGGTTCTGCCGCGGCAACGCGCGCATTTGCCCGTGCGCGGCAGGTGTGCCAACCCGTTCGGCTGATCTCCGCAGGCTGGGCGGGCGGCCTGATCGAAGAGCAGCTACCGGGAACGGTGCTCAAAGCCAGCATGGTGCGCGATCTACGTACGGGCGAGATGATGAGCGCAGTTGGTTCGGGCGGTCTGCTACTGACTGCCGCGCGCGTTGCAGTCCGTGAAGAGAAGCAACGCCTCGCGCGCACTTACGACGGTGCCGTGGCGGTCGACATGGAAGCGGCGACACTTGCCCGACTGGCGCAGGCACACAATTTAGACTTCAGCGCGATTAAAGCAATCAGCGACACGCTGCAGGAAGACCTGCCGGATTTGAACCCGTACGTGGAGGACGATGGCAGCTTTGCGACCGCGCGCTTTATCGCCCATGTTGCTCTTCAGCCAAAATACTGGTCCGCGCTGGCCCGGTTCGGCAAACAGGTGGACGAGCTGGACGGGCTGCTGAAGTAGACCGTAATATACTTGCGCGTTTTGAGAACCTACACCGCTGGAAGGGGACGGTCCAAATGGCATGTCCTAAATGCGGTAACGAGGTGTCTGTATGGGCTCGCGATTTAATAAGTGGTG
>CAXTFT010000215.1:0-3701 GCA_964243585.1 uncultured Terriglobus sp. | reverse complement strand
GGGATGTCGCGCCCGTCGAACGAGGGGGTGCTACGACGCTCGCGGATCGCATCCTGCAGCGATTTGGGCGTTTGAGCCATCGCTTCCAGTGTAGCGTCAGCGCTGCCGAACGACTACAGGGAACTCATTGGTTCTTCGCTGATGTAAGTGCCGCCGCCCGGTAATTCCGCCACGATCCACACGCCATGAAAGGCGGTTCTCAACTCAGGGTAGGCCGCAAGAATTGCCCTGGCGGCGGCGGCGTTGCGTGCGCGTGACGCCACGGGATCTGCCAAGGCCTCACCCGCTCGCACATGGGCAAGCAGGTCAATGCCTCCACTGCGGTCCGGTGCGTTCTCCACACCAAGACTGTTGACACGCACCTCAAGACCCTTGGCGGATGCGATTACCAGTGGCTGGTCGGCGCCGATGCCCGCGGACAAAGCTGCTGGGGCACTACGCGTGCGTTCGCTCTGCAGCAACTCAAGATGGCTGGTACTGATAAAACTTACGGGTTTCAGCAACTGCTCTGCCTCGGTGTAATAGACAAAGGCGTTCCAGCTCTGCTTCTTTCCCGCAAAATCGCGAGCCGTGCGCCAGTACCATAGGCCGTCGTGACCTGCGGCTGCGGTAGCCCTGGGAAACAGACCGCCAAGCTGCCAAGACCCGCTGGTGCTTTGCCGCAGCAACATGGCGATCTGCCACGGCTCAGCCGTGCTGGCGGTACTCAGCACCACCAGGGCATATCGTCCCGCAGGCAAAGCCGGAATGAGAAAGCTGGCCTGGGACGCACCGCGGTTCAACGTGCAAAAGAACTGCGCATCCTGTGCACTGCCGTCCGCACCCGGCTTTGCCGCGGACGCATCCAGAATCCAAAGTGTGTCCGGAACAAAGCTGGCGCCCTGCAGATGCGGTGCCGCGTTGCGAATGGCTTCCTGAATGCTCCCAAACTCTTGCGCAAACTGTGGCATGGTTTGCGCCCGAACCGCCTCTGGGTTACCCGCAGCGGTCAGAGTTGCCAGTCCGGTACCTACGCGGACCAGGGTCTCCCGGTCACCGGGTGCCATCTGCGACTGGGTCGTGCAGGGTTCAGCAAGCACCTGTGTCAGTGGAAGCAAAACACCGAGCAGCAGGAGCAGCCGTAAGCATCGCATAGGGGTATCCTCTCCACAGACGCAGCCGATAAGGCCGTGTGTCGCCAGTTTAGTGCAAGGAGTCAAGCTCTTGCACCGGCCATTCTGGTCTTTCAACGTCTTACAGGCAGACGACTCTAAGAGGGATTACCGCATGCGTTCACTAATCTTTGAGACGATCGCGCTTCTTCTGCCCGGGTTAGCCGGTGCGCAGACAAAGCCTTCCGCGGCAATCCCCGCGACAGCTCCCACTCAGTCAGTATCAAACCTGCCCTCCGCGCAGCCTTCTGCAGGCCTTGGGCGGAGCGCACAAGGTTCAGTTGTCTGGAATGGAGCGACTCTTTCCGTAAGCGGCGGCGGCGACAGTCTGCGCAACATTCTTCGCCAGGTAGCGCGCGCCACCGGCATGAAGGTAACCGGTGGAGTACCGGACGAGCGGGTGTTCGGCACCTACGGTCCCGCCCCGGTGCAGCAGGTGCTCGCTTCTTTATTTAACGGCCTCAGCGTCAACATGATGTTGATTAATGGCAGTGCGACACAGCCGAAGGAACTCCTTCTGACGGCACGCACCGGCGGTCCCACGCCTCCGTCGCAAGGGCTGCCCCTGTCCATGTCGGATGACCCGGCCGATGTGAACCTGGCACAGCCGCGTCCCGGACGCCATACGTCTCCAGACAGCTTTGGACAGCCACCCACGCAGGAGCAACCCGGTTCGAATGGTGCTCTCCCCGCTGTTCCACTCAACGACGCCGCCGGTAGCGGTGGCACACCGCCAACCGATGCGAACGGGCAGCCGCAGTCACCGAACGGCGTGCGAACACCTGAGCAAATCTTTGAAGAGTTACGAAAGCGTCAGCAGGGGAATGTCGCGCCACAGTAGGGCGTTGCCTGACTAGATCGCGACATCCAGACGGGCTGCCGCAGCCCGCTGCTGTTCCTGCTGGCGAGCGATGCGCTGCTGGGCGGCCTGAATGGAATGAATGCGAAAGATGTGGAACATGGCGTCACACAGGCCATAGGCCAACAGGACACCGCCGGCAAGACTTGCAAGTACGGCACAAAGTAAAACAACGCCTGTCACAACAACCCCTCAACGATCGATCGTCCATACGTGGCCAGCGTCACTCAACGGCTACTGTTACAGTTTGCCCGTTCGGCGTATACCGCGGCAGTGGCAAGTCGGGTACCGGCTGTTTTGCCGCTTCATACTGATTAGTGGCTTGTTCCCAGTGTGCCTCAAAACGCGGCAGCCGACATGCCGTACCCTAGAGAGTGCGGCGCAACGCGTCCGCTCCTGACCATGAGCATTACGCACATCACCGTTCGCGGCGCACGCCACCACAACTTGAAGAACATCAATGTCAGCATCCCGCGCAATTCGCTGACGGTGGTGACAGGGCTGTCGGGTTCCGGCAAAAGCTCGCTGGCGTTCGACACCATTTACGCGGAAGGGCAACGGCGTTACGTCGAGACGCTGTCCGCCTATGCACGGCAGTTCCTCGACCAGATGGAGCGGCCGGATGTAGACGCCATCGATGGGCTCTCACCCGCCATCTCCATCGAGCAGAAGACGACGTCGCGTTCGCCCCGCTCGACCGTCGGCACGATCACCGAGATCTACGACTACCTGCGCCTGCTGTGGGCCAGCGTCGGCAAGCCGCACTGCCCGAAGTGCGGCCTTGAAATCTCAAGGCAGTCCGCCGACCAGATCGTCGAGCGCGTCGTCGCACTCAAGCCAGGTGAGCGCATCACCGTGCTGGCCCCACTCGTGCGCGGCCGCAAGGGCGAGTTCCGTGAAGAACTCGAGTCGTTGGACCAGCAGGGCTTCCGTGCCCGCGTTGACGGCGAAATGATCGAGATCACCGAGGGCATGCGGCTGGAAAAGCGCAAGAACCACACGGTAGAGGCTGTGGTCGACCGAGTCATCCTGAAGCTGGATGAGAGCGGCAAACCCGACACCCGCCGCCTGGAAGCCAGCGTGCAGAAGGCACTCGTGATGGCGAAAGGGCTGGTACTGATCGCCATTCATGGCATGGACGAGACGCTGTACTCGTCCAGCATGGCCTGCCCGGACTGTGGCATCAACGTGCCCAAGCTTGAACCACGTTCGTTCTCATTCAACAGCACCTACGGTGCCTGCACGGAGTGCAATGGCCTTGGCAGCATCTACGACTTCGATCCCGGCAAGACCATTACGGACTGGTCCAAGCCGCTGCTTGACGGAGCCATGGGACCCGGCGCGGGATCGGCCTATCTGCAGCGCCTCATCAAACTCGCGGCAGACAAGTACAAGATCGACCTGAAGCGCCCGTTTGAAGACCTGCCGGAGCCGCATCAAAAACTGCTGCTTTACGGCCCCCCACGCAACGAAGCCGGGCGCACCGGCTTTCACGGCATCTTCGGCTACCTGCGCGACACCATGGAAGAGTCCAAAAGCGAGACCTTCCGCGAGTTCTACATGCAATATATGTCCGCGACCGACTGCCCGGCGTGCGGCGGCAAACGTCTGCGGCCCGAATCGCTGGCAGTCAAGGTTGACGGTAAATCCATCAGCGACTTTACCTCCCTGTCGCTGGACGAAGCTATGCA
>CAXTFT010000214.1:0-3780 GCA_964243585.1 uncultured Terriglobus sp. | reverse complement strand
TTTTTCCTGACATACATTATTGCGGCACCGGCAACGGGATGGCTGGGCGACCATTTTCCGCGCAAGCCGCTGATCGTGATCGGCGCGCTGTTCTGGAGCGGCGTCAACCTGTTCACCGCCATGGTGCACAACTTCGACGCGCTGCTGGTGCGGCATGCGGCACTGGGCATTGGCGAGGCCAGCTTCGGCATCTACGGCCCGGCGCTGCTGAGCGACTTCTACGGACCGGAGCAGCGTAATCGCGCGCTGACGATTTTCAACATCGCCATTCCCGTGGGTGCAGCGCTGGGTTATAGCCTGGGCAGCGCCATTGCGCAGGCGCACGGCTGGCGCAGCGCATTTTATGTTTCGGCGGTTCCGGGGCTGATCATCGCCGTGGTCATCCTGTTTGCGATGCGCGAACCGGAGCGCGGCGAAACCGAAGAGCCGCAGGGGAAGAAGTCGGGCGCGGTGAAAGACCTCTTGCACAATCCCGCATACCTGACGGCCACCATGGGCTATGCGATGAGTACGTTCACCATCGGCGGCATCTCGGCGTGGATTCCCAGCTTTCTTCAGCGTGAAGCGGGCATGACGGCCTCGCATGCAGGTTTCACGGTGGGTGCGATTACGGCAGCCACCGGCATTGCAGGCACGGCGTTAGGCGGCTGGTGGGCGCAGCGATGGTTGAAGCGCGATCACCGCGCGCTGTACTGGGTCTGTGCCGCAGGACCGGCATTGTGCACGCCGTTTGCATTGCTGTGTTTTTTCGGCCCGCGTGCGACCATGCTGCCAGCACTGGCTGCAGCGGAGTTAACGCTTTTTCTCGGCAGTGGTCCTGTGAACGCGGCAATTGTAAACGCGGTGAGTGCCAAGGTGCGTGCAACGGCGCTTGCGGGTCAGCTGTTCCTAATCCACCTGTTCGGTGATGTGCCTTCGCCGCGCGTCATCGGTTTTGTCAGCGACAGGAGCAACCTGCGCTGGGGTTTGGGTGTAACGGTGCTGGCGCTGGTGGCCTCTTCGGGATTCCAGTTATGGGGTGCACGCTTTGCACCGCAGGTGAGTGATCCTGCGGACAAGGCAGCGGCTTAGCGTCGAAGTCGGATGCGGTCTCATCCAATCAACATGAGCAAGCAGCTAAGGATTTCGGTTCTGGACCTGGTGGGCATGCGGCCTGACGAGACCTCGGGCGCAGCCATTGCGCGTACCGTCGAAACAGCACAGCACGTAGAGCAGCTGGGCTACACACGCTACTGGCTGGCCGAGCACCACAGCATTGCCGGTCTGGCGTGCTCGGCAACGTCGGTGCTGATCGGCCATGTGGCGGGGCACACAAAGACCATTCGCGTCGGCAGTGGCGGCGTAATGCTTCCAAACCATGCGCCGCTCGCGGTAGCGGAGCAGTTTGGCACGCTGGCGTCGTTGTACCCGGGTCGCATCGACCTGGGCCTGGGACGCGCGCCCGGTTCAGACCAGGCCACCATGCGTGCCATGCGCCGCGACCTGCGGTCAACCGGCGAAGAGTTCCCGGAACTGCTTGCAGAGCTACGGCAGTACCTGGGCGATTCGCGCCCCGGTCAGCAGGTCCATGCCATTCCGGGTGAGGGAACCAACGTGCCGGTGACCCTGCTGGGTTCAAGCGGCTTCTCCGCGCAACTTGCAGGACAGCTTGGGTTGCCCTTTGCCTTTGCCGCGCATTTTGCACCGCAGTACGTCGAGCCTGCGCTTGAGCTGTACCGCCGAAGCTTCCGTGCTTCGCAGACGCTGTCAGAGCCCTACGCAATGGTCGGCCTGCCGGTGCTGGCGGCGGATACGGCAGCGAAGGCAAAGCAGCTGTTGACGACGCCGCAGCAGCGTTTCCTCTCGCTGATTCGCAACCAGCCCGTGGAACTGAAGCCGCCGGTCGAAAGCATGGGTGGCCTATGGGAGCCGATGGAGCAGCAGGCGGTGGAGAGCCGCCTGGAGCTAGCCATCGTGGGCGATGCTGAGGGTGTGCGGCAGCAGTTGCAGCGGACAGTCGACTGGCTTGGTATTGACGAGGTGCTGGCTGTGACTGACACGTATGAGCAGGCTGACCGGCTGCGTTCGTACGAGATTCTGTCGGATGTGATCGGCAGCATTCGCGTGCCGCAGGCCATTGCTGCCTGACCCTGAACTTCCGGTGGCGGCATAATTTGACCGACACAACAGCCTTACGCGACGGCCAGCTTCGCAGTTGGCCGCTTGCGTTTTGCGAACTACTGTTCCCAGGGCTTCAGCGTATGCAGGTGCAGCGCGAGGTCCACTCGTTCACCCCGGAAGTTGACGCCTTCCATGACAAGTCGCGCCCGCTGTTCTACCGTGCCGCTCTCGCGCAGCCGAATGTCACCGCCTGCTCCGACGATGCGGTGCCATGGGAGGCGATCTGCAGGGTCTGTGCGCAGCAGGCGTGCGACGGCGCGATGAAGCCGTGGGTAGCCGGCTGCGGCTGCAACGGCACCATAGGTGCTGACCTTGCCCGGCGGCACGGACAGGATCACCCTTCGGAAAGCTTCATCCCTCAGGTCACTCGGTCGCTCACTTTCGCGCAACAGCGAACGCTTCGCATGCTGGAAGTCCCGTTGCGTTAGCGTTGGCTTCATGGGTTCACTTGGGCGAGCGCTCGTCCCAAAACCTACAGAACGACCAGTTCCTGCACCTGCGCGGCCTTGCCGTAGTGGCTCTTCACGTATTTGTCGAGGATGACTTTGAACTCATCCACAATGCCATCGCCCTTGAGCGTCATGGCGAGCTTGCCGTCGATGTAAACAGGTGCCTTCGGGTCTTCAAAGGTACCGGGCAGCGAGATGCCGATGTTGGCGTGCTTGCTTTCGCCGGGGCCGTTGACGATGCAGCCCATGACGGCAAGCTTCATCTCTTCGACGCCGGGATAATTCTGCTTCCAGTCCGGCATGGACTCGGTGATGTAGTTCTGCACCTGCTCTGCCAGCATCTGGAAGTAGGTCGAGGTGGTGCGTCCGCAGCCGGGGCAACTAGTCACCTGCGGCGCGAAGCTGCGGATGGAAAGTGCCTGCAGAATCTGCTGGGCGCAGCGTACTTCTTCTGCGCGGTCGCCGCCGGGCGTGGGCGTCAACGAGACACGGATGGTATCGCCAATGCCTGCAAGCAGCAGCGGAGCAAGACCGGCAGTGGAAGCAACGGTACCCTTCATGCCCATGCCGGCTTCGGTCAGGCCCAGGTGCAGGGCGTAGTCGCAGCGGCGGGCAAGCTCGGTGTACACGTCCACCAGGTCGCGCACGCCGGAGACCTTTGCAGACAGGATGATCTGGTCGCGGCGTAGGCCGTAGCGTTCGGCTGCCGCAGCGTTGTCCAGCGCGGAGCGCACCATCGTTTCCAGCATGACTTCGCGTGCAGGCAGGGGATTGGCCAGGCGATTGTTCTCGTCCATCATCTTGGTCAGCAGGGCCTGGTCGAGCGATCCCCAGTTGACGCCGATGCGGACCGGTTTTTGGTGCTTTACGGCAACCTCGACCATGGTGCGAAAGTTGATGTCATCCTTGCGCCCGATGGAGCAGTTGCCGGGATTGATGCGGTATTTGGCGAGCGCATCCGCGCACGCAGGGTAGTTCTTCAGCAGGATATGTCCGTTATAGTGAAAGTCACCGATAATGGGCGTGTTCCAGCCTTTGGCGCGGATACCGTCCACAATATAGGGCAGCGCCTGCGCAGCCGAGTCGTTGTTCACGGTGACGCGCACCAGTTCCGAACCGGCACGTGCCAGCGCGGCGATCTGCTGGATGGAACTTTCGATGTCGGCGGTAT
>CAXTFT010000213.1:0-3920 GCA_964243585.1 uncultured Terriglobus sp. | reverse complement strand
TGGTGCGTTCCTGGCTTCTGGACCTGACTGCTGCCGCGCTCAAGGGCAACCCGGAACTGCATGGCGTCGCGCCCTACGTGCCGGACTCCGGCGAAGGACGATGGACAGTGGCCGAGGCGATTGACCTGAACGTGTCCGCACCCATCATTACCGAGTCGCTGATCCGCCGTATCCGTTCGCGCGAGGATAACAATCTGACGGACCGTATGCTTTCCGTGATGCGTAACGCCTTTGGCGGCCACGCCATGAAGACTGAGTAACAGGCAGCATCCGCTGTTGCATCTCGTCATCTAACCCAAAGCGTTCCGAAGGAAGAGAGAACAGTCCATGGCAACAACCGGCATCAACGTTTCGCAGGCGCAGGTGGAGGCGAACAAAGGCAAGCAAAGCACTCCTGAGCCCTGCATCGTCGTTATCTTCGGCGCGTCAGGGGACCTGACTAAGCGTAAGTTACTGCCCGCGCTCTACCACCTGGAACAGCAGAATTTGCTGCCCGAAAAATTTGCTGTCGTGGGTGTGGCACGCCGTGACCTTTCCAAGACCTTTGCGCCGGACATGAAAGATGGCATCTTGAAGGGTGGCGGAGTCGATGAGAACGAAGATAAGCTGGCAAAATTCATCGATCGCATTCTGTACTTCAAAACTGAGTTCGATAACGATGAAGGCTTCGAGGGACTGAAGAAGTATCTTACGGAACTGGATAGTAAGTACTCAACAGACGGCAACCGGTTGTTTTACCTGGCGGTTGCCCCGGAGTTCTTCGCCGATATCACGCAGCGACTGGGCAAACATGGCATGACCAACCATGAGGGATCCGGCTGGGTGCGTTTCATTATCGAAAAGCCCTTCGGTACCGATCTGGAAAGCGCCAAGAAACTCAACAGCGACATCAATGCGGTGCTACGTGAAGACCAGATCTTCCGTATCGATCATTACCTCGGCAAGGAAACAGTGCAGAACATCCCGGTTTTCCGCTTCGGCAACGGGATCTTTGAGCCGCTCTGGAATCGTAATTACATCGACAGCGTGCAGATTACAGCTGCGGAGAGCATCGGCATTGAAGGCCGTGGACCGTTCTATGAGACCGCGGGTGCTCTTCGCGACGTGTTGCAAAACCACGTCATGGAAGTACTCAGCTTTGTTGCCATGGAGCCACCGGACAGTTTTGAATCAAATGCGGTGCGCGTGGAAAAGCTGAAGGTCTGGAAAGCGATTGAGACGATTTCCGTCGGCGACACGGCGCGCGGCCAATACGGTCCTGGAACGGTGGATGGGCAGCAGGTAAAAGGCTATCGCGAGGAAGACCGCGTCAGCCCTGAGTCGCAGACCGAGACCTATGCGGCCATGAAGCTCAATATCGACAACTGGCGTTGGGCGGGTGTGCCCTTCTACATCCGTGCAGCCAAGCGGCTCGAGAAGCGGGTAACGGAAGTGGTGATTACCTTCAAGCAACCGCCTCTGCACATGTTCAAGGCGTCAGCAGATGCGAATGCTGACCAGCTTGAAGCAAATGTCCTCACGCTGCGCATTCAGCCGGATGACGGCATTTCGCTGAAGTTTGGCGCCAAGATCCCGGGTCCAACCACAAATCTGGCGCAGGTTCAGATGAACTTCTCCTACGCAGACGCCTTCGGCAAGTCATCAGCAAATGGGTACGAGCGCCTTCTGCTCGATTCCATGCTGGGTGACGGCACGTTGTTTGCAGAAGGGCAGGGCGTTGAAGCCACGTGGGCATTGATGACACCGATCCTTGAAGCCTGGAAGCAGCAAGGGAAAGAATTTCCTAACTACGCTGCTGGATCGTGGGGGCCTGCCGAAGGGGAAGACCTGCTCAAACGGGATGGCCGTTCCTGGCAGGTCTAGCTACAGCCAATTGCAGAGCGCCGGTATCTTACCGGCGCTCTTGCTCTTACACTTGACACTCTTGCAATCGATTGATGCTGAAAGGCATCCATGCACTCAGGACGGAACCATGGCACGTACATGCATTGCTGACTACCTTGTCTATGACACTCCCGACCGTGTCGCGCAGGCTGCCGCGGAAGTCTTCGCGAAGTACGCACAAGATGCAGTAAGCAATCGGGGCGTCGCGCAAATTGCAATCTCCGGCGGTACGACGCCGAAACGGATGTTTGCTCTACTCTCTGCCGAGCCGTTCCTGTCGGAGATCCCCTGGGACAAGCTGCACCTGTACTGGGTGGATGAGCGCTGTGTTGCACCCGATGATGCGGATTCCAATTACCACATGACGCAGGAGCAGTTGCTCAACAAGGTGCCACTGCCGGCGGCAAATATCTTCCGCATGGAAGGCGAGCTCGATCCCCATGAGGCTGCCTCAAGATATGAGGCTGCGTTGCGCAACAGCTTTAAGCTGGAGGGTGCACAGGCCCCCGCTTTCGACCTGATCCTGTTGGGTATGGGCGACGACGGTCATACCGCTTCGTTGTTTCCGCACAGCGCGGCCATTGATGAGCTTGGTCGGCTTGTCGTGGCAAATGAAGTCGAGAACAAGAATCCTTGGCGCATCACGCTCACCTGGCCTGTTATCAACCACGGTCGTTCGGTTGTGTTCCTGATCGAGGGCGCAGCCAAAGCAGATCGTCTGCATGAAGTTCTGCTTGGTAATTATGAGCCGGAGCGGCTGCCATCGCAGCTGATCCGCCCGGATAGCGGCAAGCTGTATCTGCTGCTGGATGCAGAGGCGGCTCGCCGTCTGCCCAAGCTGGAAATGCACGGTGACGCGGAGACCGGCACCCTGGAGCTTACCCGATGATTCTTGCTGGGGACGTAGGCGGTACCAAGGTTGACCTGGCGCTGTATGACTTCGATGGCGGCAAGCTGAAGATCGTCCGGCAGGAAAAATATCCGGCAAGCAGCTACCCGACGTTGCAGGCTGTTGTGCAAGCTTTTTTAGGAACAGGAGACATTGCGGAGAAGGTAGAACATGAGGTGATGGCGGCGTGTTTTGGATGCCCGGGTCCGGTGAAGGATGGACATCTGAAGCTGACCAATCTGCCGTGGGAACTGGATTCGCGTGACCTGTCCAAGATACTGAACATTGAGCATATCTTTCTCATTAATGACCTGGAAGCGAATGGCTACGGCATCGCCGAATTGGGACCTGACCAGGTGTTTGAGTTAGAAGCGGGTGACAAGTCGGCTATCGGCCACCGTGCCCTTGTTTCCGCCGGTACAGGTCTGGGTGAAGCGATCATGGTGTGGAACAGCATCGCGCGCCGCCATACGCCGCTTCCCTCAGAAGGCGGTCATGCAGACTTTGCACCGCGCAATCCGCTCGAAATCGAGATGCTGGAATGGCTCATTGCGAAGCTGAACGGGCGTGTCTCCTGGGAGCGCGTGGTGAGCGGCCTTGGCTTGAAGAACATCTATGAGTTTCTGCGTGACGGCAAGAAGATGGACGAGCCCGCATGGCTTCGCGAGCGCATGGAAACGGAGGACCCGAACTTCGTCATCGGCACGACCGGCGAGGATGGGTCATGCGAACTGACCGCCAAGGTGCTGGACGTATTCTCAGCCTGCTATGGTGCGGAATGCGGCAACATGGGTTTGAAGCTGCTTGCCGCGGGTGGTGTATACCTCGGCGGCGGCATTCCACCAAAAATACTCAAGACCCTGCAAAATGGCCCTTTCAGGCAGGCATTTTTGGATAAGGGCAGGCTTTCGCCGCTGCTGCACACGATCCCGGTGCGGGTCATCCTGGAAGAGAAGTGCGCGCTTATCGGCGCGGCTGCCTATGCTGAGGCGCGCGCGGCAGAGATGACCGGGCACAGCGAACGTGCGGCTTCGCAGCCCTGATTCAACCTGGTAATGTATCGCAGCAAGCGAGACGCATGCGCCGTACACTACGGGCATGCGTTTTCGTTTTGCCGCCGTGCTCGCCTTCTTCTATGCCGTCTCTC
>CAXTFT010000212.1:2767-3929 GCA_964243585.1 uncultured Terriglobus sp. | reverse complement strand
GACTCAAAATTGATCGCCTCGATCTTGACCAGCGCAAAATACTTTTCACCCTCATGCGGTGGGCGCACATTGCCGGAAATGGTATCGCCGGTCTTCAGGTCAAACTTGCGGATCTGCGACGGCGAGACATAAATGTCATCCGGGCCCGGCAGGTAGTTGTAATCGGGTGAGCGCAAAAAGCCATAACCGTCCGGCAGGATTTCGAGCACGCCTTCCGCAAAAATGTGACCTTCTTTTTCGCTTTGTGCCTGAAGAATTTTGAAGATCAGGTCCTGCTTACGCAGTGCGCTTGTACCTTGTATGTCAAGGCCGCGGGCGAGCTTGCCGAGTTCGGCAATGCTCTTCTCTTTAAGTTCTGAGATAGTCATATGTCCCTGTGGGGTTCTACCTGGAAGGAATGGGTGCTACGGGAGGGTTCGGTGCGGAGGGTGGTGCGGGCTGATGCGGTTCCGGTACGAAAAGCACTTCAGTCGTGCGGGGGTAACACTCTCAACAACAGAAACGGTACGGTGTACCGCACGGCACTAGGCCGCGCGGCGCTCCTCAATCGTCTCGAGTACAGCAGCCGGCTCCGGGCCGGTCTTCAGATCAGACGGCGCTGCTTCACGAAAGCGGTCGAGCACTTCATTGGTGGTGTCCTGCAGGCGGGTGTTTGGTTTGTGCAGCTTCCGCGTTGCTTTGCTTGCAAGCTGGCATAGCTGGTAACGATTCTGCACGTGCGTCAGCGCGCCAAAAATCAGGTCAGATCGCATACTTTAGGTCTCCTTGTTCGCACCTGCAGAACGCTATGTCAGCGGCCGGTATTACGCAGAATGCAATGGTTCAATAACTTAGACGGCGCAGCCTGCCTACTGGCTGCACAAAAACTTGGCCTGCTGCCGAACACTGGTACTTGGTTCAGCCACATGTACTTTTGCAAGCTTAGCGAGGAATGCATGCCAAATCCTTTTAGACATTAGGCTCCCCATGGCTATAACGCAACTGTTTTTCACATAGGCTAGGCAGAAAGGGTCAAACTGTGCCGTATTGACACACGCGCGACTTGTCATCATGACCAGTAGCTTCGATCCAATGTCCGGTATTGGATGGCTTCCGCAATGTGCTTTACAGCAACGTCCTGCGCCCCTTCCAGATCGGCAATGGTTCGTGCCACCTTCAGAAT
>CAXTFT010000212.1:232-2757 GCA_964243585.1 uncultured Terriglobus sp. | reverse complement strand
AGCAGGCGTTCCGCGTCAGATGAAAGTTCGCAGAAAACCCGTATCTGCTGCGAGGTCATCTGCGCGTTCGCAAAAATCGGGCGCTGACGCCGGCCTGGCGGCTGCCCCTCTCCGATGCGCGCAAAGCGAGTCTGCTGGCGCTCCCTTGCCTCTAGGACCCGTGCGCGAATCGAAGCGGAACTTTCACCATCCGCACCCCCACGTAATTCCTTGTACTGCACGGCCGGTACCTCGATGTGGATATCGATGCGATCCAGCAGCGGGCCGCTCACCTTGCTGACGTAGCGCTGAATCATCGGCGGCGTGCACATGCACTCGCGGCTCTTGTCGTTGAAGTAGCCGCAGGGGCACGGGTTCATAGCCGCCAACAGCATGAAGCGTGCAGGAAAACTCAGGCTCATGGCTGCGCGGGAGATGGTCACGGTGCCATCTTCCAGTGGCTGCCTCAGCACCTCCAGCACGTTGCGCGGGAACTCCGGCAGCTCGTCTAGGAACAACAGCCCATTGTGTGCCAGCGACACCTCGCCGGGTCGCGGCACCATGCCGCCGCCGATCAAGCCTGCGTCGCTGATGGTATGGTGCGGCGCGCGAAAGGGCCGGTGCGCTACCAGGCCTTCGCTCGGATCGAGAACGCCAGCGACAGAGTGGATCTTGGTCGTCTCCAGTGCCTCTTCAAATCGCAACGGCGCAAGAATGGACGGCAGACGTTTCGCAAGCATGGTCTTGCCGCTGCCCGGCGGACCGATCATCAGCAGATTGTGCCCACCCGCCGCAGCCACCTCCATGGCACGCTTTGCGGTGTGCTGACCGCGAACGTCTTTGAAGTCGTGTTGAAAGTGTTGTAACTCGCTCAGCACTTCTTCCGCACGGACACGCAGCGGCTCCACGTGCGATCCGTCGAAGGCGAACGCGTTCAAGAGGTCACGCACTTCAGCCAGCGACTTGACAGGGTACACATCCACGCCTTCGACAACCGCCGCTTCCCGTGCGTTGGCGGCTGACAGCACCACGTTGCGAATGCCTTTCTGCTTTGCCATCACAGCCATGGGCAGCACGCCCGGCACGCCTCGCACGCTGCCATCCAGCCCAAGCTCGCCCACCAGCAAAAAGTTCGACAGGTCTTTGTTATGCAGTGCGCCATACGCCCCCAGGATGCTGATGGCGATCGGCAGGTCGAAGCCTGAGCCTTCTTTCTTCAGGTCGGCGGGAGCCAGGTTGATCGTGATCCGTGTAGGCGGCAGATCAAAGCCTGAGTTCTTGATGGCTGCGCGCACGCGGTCGCGGCTTTCACGCACGGCAGCGTCTGGCAGGCCGACAGTTGCGAAGGTCGCGTCACCCGCGTTGGGAACACCGGAGAAGTCCACTTCCACGTCGATCAGGTGCGCATCGATTCCGTAGACCGCGGCGCTGCGCGCTTTAAAGAGCATGCTTGTTCTGAAACCTTTCCGTGCAGCGGCTAAGTGTAGACCATCTACACTGTGGCACATCTCGAAGGTATCCCGAATGAAGCGTGCAGCAAATCAACAGGATCACACAGGGGGCACGAACCTTTTCCGGCGGCTCGCATTAGCACTGCCTGCCGCCCATGAAAGCAGCCACATGGGCAGCGCTGACTTCCGCGTCCACGACCGCATCTTTGCGACATTGGCTTACGCGTCGCGCGGCCTGGGCACGTTGAAGATCACGCCCGAACAACAGGCGATGTTCCTTGCCGACGCTCCACAACTGTTTCAAGCAGCGGCCGGTGGATGGGGGCGCATGGGCATGACGCTGGTGCGGCTCGATGCGCCTGAGGATGTACTCGCCAGTGCCGTGCAGACGGCGTACAACACTGTTGCCGGTAAAAGGAACGCGACAACCCCCAGTGGCACGCGGCGCTCACCGGCAGCCTAGAATGGAACGTAGTGACCAGCCTTTTCGAACTCTTCAAAGTCGGCATCGGACCTTCGAGTTCGCACACGGTTGGCCCCATGCGCGCCGCGCTTTCCTTTGTTCGAGGTCTGCAACGTGCCGGTGCACTGGACAACACCGTCAGGGTAAGAGTTGATCTGTATGGTTCACTGGCGCTCACTGGATCTGGCCACGGCACAGATACGGCCGTGCTGGCAGGTTTATCAGGCGAAGCACCTGACAGCATTAAGCCGGAGAAGTTTGCTGCCCTTATTGTGGAGGCAAGCCAAGGCTGGTTGCACCTGGGCGGTGCATGGCCGCTTTCTTTTGAGCGCGAGCGTGACCTGCTCTTCCATACGACCCAGATGTATCCCGATGCCGCGATGCCGACGCATCCCAACGGCATGCGCTTCACGGCATTCGACAGTACGGAATCCGTTCTCGCGAGCGAAGTCTACTACTCTGTCGGGGGCGGCTTCATCGTTACTTCTGAGCACTTCGCACCGGGCGGTCCGGCCACGCCGCACTCCTTGCGCGCAGTGCCCTTGCCTTTCTGCAGCGCAAAAGAACTGCTCACCCTTGCCGCCAGCCATCACCTCACCATCGCAGAACTGCTGCAGGCAAATGAAGTGGCG
>CAXTFT010000212.1:0-222 GCA_964243585.1 uncultured Terriglobus sp. | reverse complement strand
CCAGCAACTACGCTCACCGGCAGCA
This sequence comes from uncultured Terriglobus sp., assembly GCA_964243585.1. GTDB lineage: Bacteria > Acidobacteriota > Terriglobia > Terriglobales > Acidobacteriaceae > Terriglobus. Next base: position 197 of record CAXTFT010000212.1, on the reverse strand, counting down.
CGGCAGGGGATGTAAGAAGCGGTGTGCTGGCGCTATGGCACGTAATGAACGACTCCATCGAACGCGGCATGGTCAACGCAGGCATTCTGCCTGGTGGGCTGCAGGTGCGCCGGCGCGCGCCGCGGCTTGCCGAGCGGCTCCGTGCGAAGGGTTCCTCCGATCCGCTGGCACCGCTGGATTGGGTGACCGTTTTCGCC
>CAXTFT010000211.1:263-4025 GCA_964243585.1 uncultured Terriglobus sp. | reverse complement strand
TCGAGTATGGGATTGAGCAGGGTAAAAAGGAATATCAGGTTCAGCGCTACAAGGGACTGGGTGAGATGACCGCCGAGCAGTTGTGGGAAACCACCATGGACCCAGAGCGGCGTACCTTACTCCAGGTAAGACTGGAGGACATTGCCGCAACAGAACAGATCTTCACTACTCTGATGGGCGAAGACGTAGAGAGTCGGCGGAGATTTATTGAAGAGAATGCCCTGGATGTAAAAAATCTGGATATTTAGTTCCCTTTTGGAATCATTTTCGTCACATAGAAATCTTTTCCTTCTTCATACCCAGAATCTGCGTATTTTTTTCTCAAGTTTCCAGGTTGTCTGGCTATCATGAGTGGGTATCCCCCGCGATATCACCTTTGCAGCGGGCGGAACGGAAATCCCCAGGAGTTCTACCCAATGAAACCTTTCTCCCGTCTGTTTGCAGCTTCGGCATTTATCCTTGCGGCCTGTGGTGCCGCCAGCGCAACCCCCATCGCGGCCAACCAAACCGTAGCCGCAACCACAATCAATACAAATGTCACGTCCATCCAGCAGCAAGTTTTCCCGCCTGTGGCATTTACTTCGCAGGCTCCTGCGGGTCAGACTTCTAACTACTCCGGTTTTTATGGAACCGCTGTGTTCAAGGACAGCGCCAACACCCTGTGCAGTTCTGTTGGAAACTGCCTTACTTTCGCCATCCAGGTTTCTAACAATGCCGGTAGCCGCGATCCGATTGAGACCGTTACCACGTCAACCTTTGGCAGCGGCTTTACCTACAATGTAGGCTACGTAGCAGTCAGTGGCGGTGTTGCTCCCCTGACGATTGGCCTGAACAGCGCCGGCGTGTTCTCGTTCAACTTCAGCCAGGCAGGCGTAGCAGCAGGGACAACGTCGGACTACCTGATCATCCAGAGCAGCGCCACAAGCTTCACCAATGGCAGCATCGGCTTCATTGATGGCCAGACAGCAACAGTTGCCGGCTACGTGCCGTCAGTTGCAGTTACCCCGGAACCGAGTTCGCTCGTTCTCCTGGGCACGGGCCTGATCGGCACAGCGACTACCCTGCTGCGCCGCCGCAAGCTTGTTGCATAAGCAATCGAAACTTCAACTGTGGGCCGCGCTTTCTGAGCGCGGCCCACTCATTTGCAAAGTGAAACAGAGCGTCAGCTGACCTCACGGCTCGGGTTCATTTTCACTTACCGCGATGGAACAAGCCGCAACGCGCCCAACAGCTGCGCATCTGCGGTGTCCCCGCTCAGCTCCCAGATCATCATGCCGCCCAGCTTCCTGTCCTGCGCAAAGGCCTGCTTTGCCCGCAGAGACGTCGCGTCTTCGAAGGTAAGAAAGTTGTCACCGTCGTAGATCCAAGGCGCCTGCGAAGCTGGATCACGGTGCTGCTTTGCGTCCGATGAACCGCCGAGCAGCGCAGTAACGGTAGCCTGACTCAGGTTGCCGCGTACCGGGTCGCCCTTGCTGTATAAACCATCGCGTGTGCCCGGCGACACATTGTGCCACTGGTAGGCATAGAAGGGCAGGCCCAATAGCAACTGCCGTGAAGGCACACCGGCGGCAAGATACGCGTCGATCACGGACGCAACTGTCTCTGCCCTGGGGTCGTCCGAGCGAAGAGGCGCGACAAAGCCCGTGTCGTGACTCCAGGGTCCCTGAAAGTCATAGGTCATCACGCCGACCTGGTCGACACTTCTTGCAACGCGCGCCCAGTCTATAGGACTGATGCTCTTGTGCGACGCGCCCGAAGCAATCGACAAAATGTAGCGGAACTTCGGCAAGAAAGCCGAACGATGCTTTGGAACAAGAGCATTGAGAGCATCCATCTGACGGCGAAACTCTTCCATCAATGCGTAGAAGTCATCTGCATGGTGTTCGTCCGGATACTCCCAATCGACATCGATTCCGTCGAAAAGGTGCGGTGCTTCGATACCGGGTGCGATGTGCCCCTGCAGAAAACGCGCAACACACGAGTGAACGAAAGCGACGCGATTTTCAGCTTTCGCAGCCTGCTCAAACAGGTCGCGTTTGCCTTCCAGCGAGATAATGACCCGCAGCTTTGGATAGCGCTTCTTCAGCATCTCCATCTGGTGAAAGTTCCCACGAAACAGAGAATCAGGGGCGTCCGCCAACCCGTCGATGGAGTCCTCTGCCTTGAAGGCAATGTTCAGGTCTGCCTGCGGGTCCGCCACAATGCAGGCGTTATCTTTAATGTTTCCCTGTGCGTAGTCGATCTGTGTCAGCGTCCGCATGGCGCCGCTGCGAATCAGGTCCAGCGGCACGTACCGCCGGTTGTAAATGCCCCACTGCGGAAAATAGCCCACAATCTCCATGGGAGCCGCATCGGCCTTCGACGCTGCCGGACGATGCACTGCCTGAGTAAGGCAGCTTGTGGAGGTAGAAAGCAGAACAAGGGCGGCGCAGATCGATCGGAAAAAGGGCATGAGCTGCAGATTTAGACGTTCGCCGTCGTGCGGCAGGCGCTTAGCAAAGCCATTTCGCTGCAATGACGCGGTAGAGTGTAGCCATGATCGACAGACGAGCCTTTCTGCAGCGTTGCGCCTCCGCAGGTCTTGCGGACACTTTATTGCCGGGCGCGCTGGCCGCTATCGCGGTGCAATCGGCAGCAGCACAGCAGCCGGTACCTTCCACGGCACAGGGCTTTGCCGGTACGCCGAATCTCTCTGGTTTCCCCGCGATCACGCCGGAGATGCTGGATGCAGCCGCGGCCATAGCGGGCATTGCGCTGACCGCCGAGCAGAAGGCGATGATGCTGGACGGCGTGCGCGAACAGCGCGCCGGTCTGCAGGCCATCCGCGACCTGCACCTGCCGAACTCGGTTGCGCCTGCAATGATTTTTGATCCCCAGCCCGCTTTTGCAAAGACTACTGGCAGGCATCCTGCCGCTTTTCAGACCCTTACCGCAGACCTGATCCACAAAACATCGATTGGCAATCAACTAAGCGACGTCATGGTAAAAGCGCTCACCAGTAATGAGGAACAGCTTGCATTTGCTGACGTGCGTGACCAGGCCGAGTTGATGCGCAGGCGCTCCATCACCAGCGTGCAACTGACGCGCTTGTACCTCGCACGCCTGAAACACTACGACCCGCAACTCAAGTTCGTCATCAACTTAACAGAAGAGCGCGCGCTGGCACAGGCCGCGCAGGCCGACCGCGAGATTGCCGCAGGCAAGTATCGCGGTCCGCTGCACGGCATCCCGTGGGGCGCGAAAGACCTGCTCAGCGTCAAGGGCTACCCGACCACCTGGGGCGCGGGTGCCATGGAGCACCAGCAGTTCGACGAGGACGCCACCGTCGTCCAGCGGCTGGACGCAGCGGGCGCGGTGCTGGTCGCCAAGCTGACGCTGGGCGCGCTGGCGCAGGGCGATGTTTGGTTCGGCGGACGCACGCGCAACCCGTGGAACCCATCGCAGGGGTCCAGCGGATCGTCGGCAGGACCGGCTTCGGCGGTCAGCGCGGGTTGCGTCGGCTTTGCCATCGGGTCAGAGACACTGGGTTCCATCTCGTCGCCCAGCACGCGCTGCGGCGTCACCGGCCTGCGGCCCACCTTCGGCTTTGTGCCGCGCACAGGAGCCATGGCGCTCAGCTGGTCCATGGACAAGCTCGGCCCCATCACCCGCAGCGTGGAAGATGCCGCGCTTGTCATGCAGGCCATTCACGGCCCTGATGATAAGGACGCCACGGTGCGCTCGGCGGAGTTTTCCTACGTGCCGCTCACAGACCTCGGCAAG
>CAXTFT010000211.1:0-253 GCA_964243585.1 uncultured Terriglobus sp. | reverse complement strand
GTCGGCTATATCGAATCCGCCTTCGCCGAGCCGGTCCTGCGCACGCCGGACGCCTCCGCCGAGAAGCCCGAAACGGACGCCCAGCGCAAGGAATCCGCGGCCCAGCGACAGCGTAACTTCGAGCGGCAGCGCTACGACAGCCGCTACGACCGCGCCACGCTGGACGCCCTGCGCGGCATGGGCGTCACTCTGATCCCGGTCAAGCTGCCGGACCTGCCCTACAGTTCTATCAGCAAGGTGCTCAGCGTTGAAG
>CAXTFT010000210.1:0-4086 GCA_964243585.1 uncultured Terriglobus sp. | reverse complement strand
CGGCACTTGCTGGCGTGGGCAATGTAGAGATCGAGCTGAACCTGCAGGAGTGGAGCTACGGCTCCTACGAAGGCCTCAGCACGCCGGAGATTCAGGCGACGCATCCCGGTTGGAGTGTCTGGAAAGATGAGATTACCGGCGGCGAGTCACTGCAGCAGGTCGCTGCGCGCACCCAGCAGGTGATTGATCGCTGCCTCGCACATGGCGGACGTTGCGCCCTGTTCGCGCATGCGCATGTCTTCCGTGTTCTGGCGGCAACGTGGTTGCAGCAGGATGGCGGCTTCGGCCAGCGGCTGGCCTTGTCCACGGCGACCATCAGCGTGCTTGGGTGGGAGCACAGCACACGTGTGATTTCTCGCTGGAATGTGACGCCTTAGACAGATATCAGAGCGCGCCTAATCTGCGGTAGGCTCATGCTGTGCTGTACATCCCAATAAAGCGCCTCCATCCAGATGCAAAGCTGCCACGCTACGCCCATCTCGGCGCGTGGGGCGACCTTGCCGCAGACATCTATAGCGTTCATGCTGCAACGGTCGAGCCGCACAAAACGGCAGTAGTCGCGACCGGCCTCGCCATGGCTTTTCCTGAAAATTACGGCGCGCTGATCGAAGATCGCAGCGGCCTTGCCGTGAAGGGGATAACGACGCTGGCTGGGGTTATTGACCCCGGCTACCGCGGCGAGTTAAAGGTCGTGCTGACCAACGTGACCGATGCGCCCATTGAACTCGCCGCAGGCGACCGCATCGCTCAACTGCGCATTGTGCAGCGACTGCAGGCCAGCTTTGAAGAGGTGAAGGACCTGCCCACGACGCATCGCGGCGACGGTGGCTTCGGATCGACCGGGCTCAACTAAACCACACATGCCATATGTCATGGCTGCGTGGCACAATGCTTGCGCAGCGATCACGCGCTGCAAAAGGAACTTGAAATGCACAAAGCCGCCGCACTTCTGTTTGCCCTGCCCCTGCTGGCCCACGCCGCCGATCCCAAGGCGGCTGGCACGCTCATTACCGCAAACCAGGGTCCGAACAACCTTGCGTTGATCGACCTTGCCACGGGCAAGCAGGTGGGAACACTCGACGAACAGGGCAAGATCAAGGTGCATGAACTGGTCATGCTGCCTGACGGCAAGACCCTGATTGCGCCCATCTACGGTGATTCCGGCGTGGGCAAGCCGGGCACCGACGGCTCAGAAGTCCTGGTCTACGACGTGCCTTCGCGCAAGGTGGTCCACGTGATTGATCTGGGCAAGGGGCTGCGTCCGCACCAGCCCACCTATGACCCGAAGCGCAAAGTCGTCTATCTAACGACAGAGTTGGACCAAGCCATTACGGCGGTCGATGCGAAGACGTTCAAGGTGCTGTATGAAATTCCGACCGGCCAGCCGGAGTCGCACATGTTCGCGCTCTCGCATGACGGCCACCTGGGCTACACGTCTAACGTGGGGCCGGGCACCGTTTCCGTGCTGGACATGGACGCGCACAAGACGCTGGCCGTCATCCCGGTGGCAAAGCACGTGCAGCGCATCAGCATCTCGCGCGATGACAAAACGGTGTTCGTCGCAGACACAACCACGAACCGTTTAGCTGCTATTGACACGGCTTCGCGTACTGTTCGTCAGTGGATCGACCTGCCCTCGCCCGGCTTTGGTTCCGCGCCCACGGCTGATGGCAAGTACCTGCTCGTTTGCATGCCCGACGCCAGCAAGCTGGGCCTGATCGATCTGGCCACCATGAAGCTAACAAAGACCATTGACGTTGCGGGTAAGCCGCAGGAGATCCTGTACAGTCCAGACGGCAGTCGCGCCTGGGCGTCGTCATTTGGAACGCCGCAGGTGGCGGAGATTAATACGGCCACGTGGACGTTGACACGCGAGCTACCCGGCACCGACCGGAATGACGGACTGGCTTATACATCGCTTCGCATCACTCCGTGATTTGCGCGTCACTCAGCATGGCAGAGCATCTATACCGCTATGAAGCTGACTGATTTCCGCACCCTCGGCCGCTCCGGCCTAATCGTTTCCCCCATGGCGCTGGGAGCCATGACCTTTGGTACGCCGCGTTGGGGTTCGCCGGACGAGGTGTCAGAAGCCATCTTCAACGCATACGTGGACGCGGGCGGTAACTTCATCGACACCGCCGACGTTTATGCGAAGGGCCGCAGCGAAGAGCTTGTCGGCGAGTACATTGCAAAGCGCGGTCTGCGCGACAAGCTGGTGCTGGCGACGAAGTTCAGCTTCAACGCCGAGCCGGGTAATCCGCACGCGGGCGGCAACGGCCGGAAGAACCTGCACCGCGCTCTGGAAGGCTCGCTGCGCCGCCTGAAGACCGACTACGTCGACCTGTTCTGGATGCACGTATGGGACCAGGTGACGCCGGTGGAAGAAGTGCTGCAGTCGCTGGGCGACCTGGTCCGCGCAGGCAAGATCCGTTACTTCGCGTTTTCGGACGTGCCGGCCTGGTATGCCGCGTCCGCCGCCATGCTGGCGCGCACCGCAAACATTCCCGGACCCATTGCGTTGCAGATGCCGTACTCACTGATCGAACGCGGCGTCGAGCGCGACCACGTACCCGCCGCGCGCGAGTTCGGCATGGGTATCACACCGTGGAGTCCGCTGGCCGCGGGCTTCCTTGCGGGCAAGTACAGCCGCGACGATGCAGGCAAGGTTAATACCGGAGGCGGCCGTCTCGACCTCAATCTGCCCTCGTTCCAGTTGTTTACCGAGCGCAACTGGCAGGTGCTGGAGCGTATTCGCGCGATTGCAAACGAGGCCGGGCTGGATATGGCAAAGATGTCGCTGGCCTGGGCGCTTTCCCAGCCGGGCGTCACGTCGCTGATTCTGGGTGCCAGCAATGTAGAGCAGCTAAACAGCAACCTGGCCGCACTGGACCTTACGCTTTCACCCGAAATCCTTGCAAAGCTGGCCGAGGCAAGCGGAGTTGACCTGACCATGATGGACCGCTTCTTCTCACCGGGACTGAAGAAGGGCGTCTTCGGCGGTGCGGACGTGAGCGGTTGGCGTTAGCGAAATCCTGTCCCGTTTTCCACGGAGCCCTTCCTCGGCCCATGCGAAACTAAACGGGTGAGCCAGCCCACAGCCATCCAACCAGAGGCGGAGGTTGCTACGGCAACCCCAACCGCCTCGAAAGACGTGCCAAAGCCCTGCACCGTCACGCCCGAACTGCTGAAAGTGCACAACATTACGGACGAGGAGTACAGCAAAATCCTTGCCACGATGAGCCGCACGCCATCGCTGACAGAGCTGGGCATTTACAGTGTCATGTGGTCGGAGCACTGCTCCTACAAGTCGAGCCGCGTGCACCTGAAGCGCCTGCCCACCAAGGGCTTTCGCGAGAGCGGGCCCGGCAGCGTGATGCAGGGGCCGGGTGAGAACGCCGGCATTATCGACGTGGGCGATGGCTGGGCCTGCGCCTTCAAAATCGAGTCGCACAACCATCCCAGTTACATTGAGCCATACCAGGGCGCGGCTACCGGCGTGGGCGGCATCCTGCGCGACATCTTCACCATGGGCGCGAGACCCATGGCCGTAATGGATTCGCTGCGCTTCGGTCCGCTGGGCCTGACGGCTGCAGAGGGCATCCCCAGCCTGGACCAGCTTGACGACGATGCCGGTGCGCCCGGCGTCATCGACTATGAGAAGAATCGCAGCGTCATGGAAGGCGTCGTGCACGGTGTGGCCGGTTACGGCAACTGCTTCGGCGTGCCTAACCTGGGCGGCGAAACGCGCTTCGAGGCCTGTTACAGCGGCAACCCGCTGCTGAACGCTTTTGCGCTGGGCCTGGTGCGGCACGATGAAATCTTCTACGCCAAGGCCACCGGCGTCGGCAACCCGGTGATCTACGTCGGCGCAAAAACGGGGCGCGACGGCATCCACGGCGCCACCATGGCCAGCGAAGAGTTCACCGAAGGCAGCGAGCAGAAACGGCCCAACGTGCAGATGGGCGACCCGTTCCTGGAAAAGCTGCTGCTGGAAGCCTGCCTGGAAGCCATGAAGACCGGCGCAGTCAGCGGCATTCAGGACATGGGTGCGGCGGGGCTGACATGCTCCATCTGCGAGATGGG
>CAXTFT010000209.1:0-4176 GCA_964243585.1 uncultured Terriglobus sp. | reverse complement strand
GCGACATCTTCCTTGGCAAGGAAGCACTCTACCACTGAGCTACTCCCGCTCAACAGGTCTGAGTATAGCGGGGTCATTGGCCTTGGTCAACGCTTGCGTCGGCTTAGTCGTCACCAAGCCTTGGCGCAAGAGGGACATAGGGCCCCATGGCTCGGGTATGCGCACGCCGCACTATGTGCGGCGTGATGAGCAGCACCAGGTCACTGCTTGTGACCGTGCCGTTGCGATTGGTCGTACTTTGAAAACCAGGAACGTCACCCAGGCCGGGCAATCCGCTTATCGCAGCACTTTCGTTCTTGCTGGTGTCGCTGATCATCAGCACGGTCTCACCGTCATGCACTGTGAGGTCTGAAACGAATTGCCTGCTGCTGAGTATGGGAATGCCGTTAATCGCGGCCCCTGACAGAGAGCTGACCTTGACCTCAAGTTTCAGCTCAACATCGCCGGTGCGCTGAATCTGCGGTGTTGCGGTCACGGTAAGACCAAGGTCTTCATACTGCACCTGCGGTATGACCGCTCCGCTACCGACGGAACTGGTGCCAAGGTACGAGGCCAGCAGGCTCGACAGGCTGACCCCGTTGACGGTCACGCCTGCGAGCGACGTAGCCGTGCTGGACGCGATGTCGCTATAAAGCGACGTCTGGATAGGGTAGCGCGTGCCGCTCTTGAAGATCACCTTCTCCTGGTTGCTGACGCGTAGCTGAAGGTCGTCGAGCGCTCTTGCATCGCTTTCGTTCAATGCAAGATTGATGGTGGGGATGTTGCCTGCGGAGAGCGCGCCAGCCGTGGCGCCTCCGCCAAAAACCAGGAAGCTGTTTTGGAGCAGCGAACTGCTGCCGATGCCGGCAACGAAGATGAGGTAAGCAGCAATTTCAAGTGGGCTTGCCGTAGATGGCAGAACACCGCTGGCGATCAACTGCGAGATCAAGGCACTGTTCTGCGAAACGACGCTCTGGGCCTGGGCAGCAAGACTAAACGCGGCCAAAGACTGTGGAAGCACGATGCCAAGATTGCGCACCCGGCTTTTATCTACCGAGTAAAGCTTCAGATCGAAAACAATTTCAGCCTTGCCCTGCAGGAGGTCTGCAAAGACGCGCTCGACTGCGTCGACCCGGTCTGCCGGCCCGCGCAGCACAAGCGCGCCACCCAGGGGAGCGATCGACACCTGGCGAATGTCGAGCAGCTGCTGGGCTATGCTGACAAAGTCCTTCAGCTGATCGGTGCCGAAGCCCGGCAGGTAGAACGTCTCTTCCACCATGCGTTCATACCGCTGGCGATTTTCTGTTGTGGCGTTGGCGAGAATAAAGGTGTGCTCATCCAGCGGCACGGACAGGGTGCTGCTCAGCAGCATCAGGATGCGGAGGGCGTCCGCAAAGACCACCGCATCCACATCCAGGCGAAGGGACCTGGTGGGCAGGTCTGGGTCGAACGCGACGCGCAGGCCGTAGTCCGCTGCGATCTTTGTCGCCAGGTTACGGGTGTCACCACGTTCATGGTAGCTATGGACACCGGCATCGGGTTTGAGTTTAATTATGCCTGCGGCACGCGTTTGACGGGCCGGGTTGGAGAGAGTCTGTGGTACCGCCGATGCCGCATCCCGCTGTGCAACGCGCGGATTGCTGCTGTCAAGCTTGCGTGCCTGATTGATCAGGCTGTCGGCTCTCAAGGGATTCGTCGGCCGCTGCTGTGCCGCCTGTTGCAGCAGGCGGGTGACTTGGTGTTCTCTTGAAACGAGTAGACCGTCGGTGTATTCCGGCCTGGCAGGATTAAGGGTAATGGCACGGGAGAACTCGTGCTCGGCCGCGGCAAGGTCACCCGTCTGCATCCGCTTCGCACCACGCAGGTAGGCGGCTTCAGCCTGGGCGCGGCGGCGCGCAGGGATTGGTGCAAGCGTCGGAATCGTAACAGGGTTTGCTACAACATCGGCGAGCCCAGCTTGCAGACCATTTTGCGCACGGAGACGGTCAGGGACCTGGCTTAGAAAGATCAGTCCCATGGCAAGGGAGGACGCGTGGGATCGAAGACGCAAGGTCATCTCTGCTGCTTTGGACGATTACCCTTGCGGATTACCGTACCCGCGCAATCTGCAGGCGTGGTGTACCCGCAGCACGATCGCTGCGTGCCGGGCGTTTCAGGCCGTTGCGAATCTGAGCGGTATCCATCTCCAGTTCCGTAAGCGTGCGGCTCAGGGTATTGCGGTGCATGCCCAGCTCTTCCGCAGCCTTGCACTGGTTGCCGCGATGACTGACCAGCACCTGCAGCAGGTATCGCCGTTTAAATTCACGCACGGCACTGTCGTAGGCGATGCCATCAGCGTGCATTTGCGCTACCAGAAGATCCAGTTCCCGCTTCACTCGTGCTTACCTCAATTCCTCTGGCTTTGCTCGCTGTGTCCTTGTGGAATGTTTCTCCTCGACCGGCAGGCTTTTGAGAAGCGAGTCAATGGTCGGCAGGGATTCTGCAAGATGTCTCGGCATCACGAAGGATATCCCATGAGCGGCTGGAAGCAAATAGGGTAAAAGCATGGAGGATCGTGCCACCGCAAATTGTTGAAGATATGGGAAAAGCGGCAGGAGCAGGGCTGAGAGCAGAAGCACTCCCCGCGCAAAGCCGAACACCGCGCCCGCCAGTCTGTCAAAGAGTCCGAGACCGACGGCACTGCACGCGCCGCGCAGCAGCCGGCCCACAAGCGCGAAGGCAAGGTACATTGCCACCAGGATGAGCACAAAAGCAGCCACGTGCGCAAATGCAGCCGATCCGATCCATCGAAGCAGATACGGCGAGACCCGCGATGCATAGAGTGCAGCCGTAAGCACCCCGGCGAGCAGCCCGACCAGCGAGATGACTGACAGAATCAGGCCGCGCATGAAGGCTGTAACAGTTGAGATTGCAAGCGTGATGGTAAAGACCCAATCCAGCGGGTTCATCCCGTTCAACGCGAGGCCTGTATCGTGGAGCAGCGTTTGCATCGCTTACTCCGGAAGTGCCGTCTTGCCGGTCAGCAGCGTCAACGCCTGAAGATATTTTGCGCGTGTCTCCTCCACTACCTCGTCCGGCAGCGAGGGCGCAGGTGGCTGCTGGTTCCAGGCAATGCGCAAGAGGTAGTCGCGCACAAACTGCTTGTCGAACGAAGGCTGCGCACCGCCGGGCGTGTAGCCGCTGGCAAGCCAATAGCGTGACGAATCAGGTGTCAGCACCTCATCTGCCAGCACCAGCAATTCGTCGTCGGCACCCACGGGGATGAAGCCGAACTCGAGCTTGGTGTCAGCCAAAATCAGCCCCTTGGACTTTGCGAAGCTGGCTGCAGCCTCGTAGATGGTGAGTGTCAACTTTTTGAGCCGCAGGGCAAGGCTGCCGCCGACGAGCTCCATGACGCGCTCGAACGAGATGTTTTCGTCGTGCCCTGTGTGGTTCTTCGCGGCTGGCGTAAAGATGGGCTGCGGCAGCCGGTCGCTTTCACTCAGGCCGGCCGGCAATGGTATGCCGCACACTGCTCCCGTCTGCTGGTAATCTTTCCAGCCCGATCCTGACAGGTACCCACGGGCAACACATTCCACCGGCAGCATGCGTGCGCGGCGCACGATCATGCTGCGGCCCCTCAAGTCATCGGCGAAGGGCTGCAGGTCGGCAGGGAACTTCTTCACATCTGCCGTGACCAGGTGGTTTGGCACCATACCCTTAAGGTGGTCGAACCAGAAGAGAGAAAGCTGCGTGAGCACCTTGCCCTTGTCGGGAATAGTGCTGCCGAGTACATGATCGAATGCAGAGATACGGTCGCTGGCAACAAACAGCAGCTTGTCCGAGCCTACCTCGTACAGGTCACGGACCTTGCCGCTCAGAAAAGGTTCGCGCCCTGCCAGCCTCTGTTTGCTCATGCCTTAGTGAAACATCTCCCGCTCGTGACGCGCTAGGTTTTCAGATAGGGCATCGTGAAGGTAAACGCGGCTAGGCGACTGCGCGGCGCTCCGTTCGGTTCAGGTTGACGCTGACGATCTTCGACACACCTGGCTCTTGCATGGGGACGCCGTAGATCAGGTCGGCTTCGTTTTCGCGGTCATCGTCGTCGAGCAACGCAACGGCGCGGCCTTCGCGCAAGGCTTGCAACGCGGCGGCGATTCGGGAAGGAATTTGGACGGAATTTTCGCCTGAACGCAGTTGTTCAAGGTCGGCGAATGC
>CAXTFT010000208.1:0-4358 GCA_964243585.1 uncultured Terriglobus sp. | reverse complement strand
TCAGGGCGAGCGTCCGCTGGCCACGCAGAACCGTACGCTTGGCAAGTTCAAGCTGGCTGGAATTCCTCCTGCACCGCGCGGCGTGCCGCAGATCGAGGTCACCTTTGACATCGACGCAAACGGCATCCTGAACGTTACGGCCAAGGACAACGCCACCGGCAAGGACCAGAAGATCACCATCACCAGTTCTTCGGGTTTGAGCAAGGACGAAGTCGAGCGCATGGCTAAGGAAGCGGAGGCACACGCGGGCGAGGACAAGGAGAAGCGCGACGAGATCGAAGCGCGGAACCAGCTCGACAGCATGGTCTACAACGTGGAGAAGATGTTCCGCGAAAACGGCGACAAGATCTCCGGCGATGAGCGCCAGCAGGTTGAGGGTGCCCTGAGCGATGCAAAGACCACGCTGACCGGCACGCCGGGCGCTACCGAACTGAAGGCGGCGAACGACCGTCTGACCCAGGCAAGCCACAAGCTGGCCGAGGCCATGTACAAGACGGGTGCACCGACCGACGGCGCAGCTGCAGCAAGCGGCACCACCGCTGATGCACCCAAGCAGGATGAGGGTGTGATCGACGCCGAGTATGTGGATGTCGACCACAAGTAACTTGCCTCAGTAAGTTGGAAGCCGGAGTTGTGCCGTATGAATAAGTGCGGAGTAACTTCGGCCTCCTCCGAAAGTCAGCAGTTAGTAGGAGGAATCGGCTGGTTGTTGACGAAAGTCTAAGTATCAGTAAGTAGCCGCCCACAACAAAAGGGCGGTTTTGAAGACCGAAGCAGACACAACCGCCGCTCCGGTAAGTTTCACATCGCCGCTGCAATCGGCCTTGTGAAACAGGCAAGGCGGGGCGCTCGGACGCCGAGGATTGCATCGAGCGCCCACTTTGTATCCGCAACACTTACAGGTCTATGGGGGAGCAGGGGCAATGAACATGATGACAAGTACCACCATCTGGAAGTGCGAACAGTACATTGCCGGCAAACTCCACGAAGAGACAATCTTCGACAGCGAGCAGCAGGCACGCGAGTTCGCCCGCAAGTTGTACGATGTACGTCCGGACACGATCCTGCGCATTGAGCCGATACCCCTCCAGCACGTCTGGAACTAGTTGCCGGTATTGCCGGGTCATTCAACGAACCCCGCCTCACAGGCGGGGTTCGTTGTGTTCGCGCTGGTTTCATCCGCAGGAAAGATGGCGAGGCATGGCGCAGCACTTCGTCTAAGTAGCGTCTCAGTGGTATCAGGAGAGTAGGACATGCCAGAGGGCAATGAAATCCATCGATGGGCCGCGCGGCACACTGCGGCGTTCGTCGGTAAGAAGCTGAATGTACTACCGGGGCCAAACCACCGTTTCAGCGATGCGCACCTGGTGGATGGCAAAAAGTTGCTAAAGGTGCACGCTGTGGGCAAGCACCTGGGATATGAGTTCCCCGGCGAGTTATACCTGCATGTGCACCTGGGCAGGTTCGGCGACTTCACGGAGGGTTGCGGGCCACTGCCGGATCCCAAGGGCGCGTTACGCGGCGTTCTGCAACGTTCGGGTTCGGGCAAGCCGTCACGGTCGCAAAAGGGCCAGCCCCATAACCTGACCTGTGCGAACGATGATGGTTCCAAGCCGTTTGCGCCGGAAGACGTGGACTGGTGCGAGCTGCGCGGACCCACTGACTGCAGTGTGTACGACAAGGCGAAATGGCAGGGATTGCTGGACCGGCTCGGGCCGGACCCGCTGGCCGATGAACCGGGTGACCACGACAATCCGCAACGTGCTTTCGACAAGATCCTGGCAAAGAAGTCAAGCATCGGCGAGTTGCTGATGGACCAGTCGATCCTCTCGGGTATCGGCAACATCTATCGCGCGGAGTTGCTCTTCCGTCATCGCGTCAACCCGTTTACGCCGGGCACGGAGATGGACACAAAAACGCTGCAGGCCATCTGGAAAGATTCCATTCCTCTGCTTAGGGCAGGGATGGTGGATCGTCGTATTGTGTGCACCGACAAGAAAGACCGGCCCAGCAAGAAGGCCGTTGCAGAACGTGGTGAGGAACACTACGTCTACCGTCGGCACGGCAAGCCATGCTTCGTCTGCGGCGAAACCATCCTTCGCAAGGACGTGGCGGGCCGCACGCTGTACTGGTGCCCAACCGACCAGAAAACGACTGCGGACCAAAACGATACGGCATATGCGCACGGCACCAGTCTGCGTGCAGGCCGTGCGGCGGAGAAGCGCAAGCCAAGGTAGCGCGGCGCACGAATTCGTATACTTGCCGCAGCCATGGCACAGACGACTTCAGGAACAAGAGCGGGAGCGTACTCATGGTTGCTGGCACTGGCCGAACCGGCCATGCTGGCGGTCCTGCTCTTGTATCTGCTGTACCAATTCCTGCTGAGTCATGTGGAGGGCGATCAGGCATATCTGCTCTATGCCGCGCAACGAGTGCTGCATGGTGTGCAGCTGGATGGGCCGCTACTGGTCGAGACTAACCCGCCGCTGATTGTGTGGTTTTCAATCCTTCCGGCGGCGATCGCGCGGGGTCTGCACCTGGGCCTGGTGCTGTCTTTGCGGCTGGTCGTCTTAACCATGCTGGTGTGCAGTGCGCTGTGGGGCTGGCGTTTGTTGCGACTGGCACAGATCGCTGGATTCTTTGCATCATCGAGAACGAGTCGTGCGCTGTGGGCGGCGACGTTCTTGCTCATCGTGATCACCCAACCGGCGGAGTTCGGACAGCGCGAACAAGTATTGCTGACACTCCTTCTGCCATACCTGCTGGCCGTGGGAACAGGCGTCATGGACCGGCTTTCTGCGGCAGAGAGGGTTGCGTTGGGCTTATGCGCAGGTCTGGCGGTGTGCTTCAAGCCGCAGCACCTGATCACGTTGCTGTGCGTCGAGTTGTTCCTCGCCCTGTATGCACGGACACTGCGCCGATTGTTCTCTGCAGAGCTACTCGCATCTGCCGCAGCAGGCCTGCTTTACGTGGCGGCAGTGCGGGCCTTTACGCCCACCTACCTAACGGTGATCACACCACTGCTGCGAAGCACATACTGGGCGCTGGGCGAGTATACCTATGCGGAGATGGTGCTACACGTCGGTCGCTGGTTGGCACTATGGCTTGTTGTACTGGTCGCCACCTGGTTCCTGCTTCGCAGAAGACTTGCGTTTCCGCAACTGGACGGCGTGATACTGGCAAGTGCCGTCGGCGCTTGGCTGGCGTACGTGGTGCAGCACACCGGCTGGTACCACCAGCGTTTTCCAGCAGTGGCCCTGCTTGAGATCGGCGCGGTGTGGATGCTGGCTGACCTGTTCTCCAGGCGTCTGCGCGTGCGTGCTGTCATCAAGTCACGGCAGGCTGCAGCATGGATTGCACTCCCCCTGTGTTCGGTGTTCGTCTTTGCCGCTGTCCTGGTTCACAAGCATCACACAGTGCCTGCTCACGACGACCTGGCGGCGGAGCTTGCCCGTGTGCCGGAGGGCACGACGGTGTACGCCTTCAGCGTGGGCATGAACGCCTTTCCGGTAGTCATCGAACGACATCTGATTTGGGGCAGCCGTTTTGCGCACCTCTGGATGGTGCCGGCGATCCGCGCGAATGAAGCTCCAATTTCAGACAAACGCCGCGACCACCATCTTGAGCCTGCACGTGTGGCTGAGCTTGCGGCCCTGCAACGCAGCGAGACGGCTGAGGATCTGCGCCGTACGTCGCCAGCGTTGATTTTCGTGGAGCGATGCGATGCGACGCACCCCTGCGAGAGCTACAGCAGCCCCTTCAACGCAGTGCAGTGGTTTTCACAGGACGCTCAGTTTCTTGCGGTCTGGAGCCGCTACAGGTTCGAGAAATCGATCGAGGGCTTCGACCTGTATCGCCATACCTGAACCTTGCGCAGGTGACGGAGCGCCCGAATCGCAACCAGTCGGCACGGTTTCCATCTAATCTCTAGAGAGCTATGGCACCCACCCAGAACAAGGATTATTACGGCACGCTCGGCGTGAAGAAGACTGCCACCGCGGATGAGATTCGCAAGGCCTTTCGCAAGCTGGCGCGCAAGCACCACCCTGATGTGAATCCCGGCGACAAGAAGGCCGAGGAGAAGTTCAAGGAAATCTCCGAGGCAAATGACGTCCTGTCAGATGACAAGAAGCGCAAGATGTATGACCAGGTCGGCTTCTACTCGGACTCAATCGATCCGGCGCAGGCAGAAGCGGTGGCACGCGGTGGCTACGGCAATGGAGGCGGCTACCGCAGTGCAGGCGGCACTGGCGGTGCAGGGCAGGGAGTGCCGTTCGACTTTGGCGGTTTTGATTTCTCCGGCGGTGCAGGTGCAGGGCAACCGCAGCAGTGGGGCGGGGCGGGTGGTTTTGGATCGT
>CAXTFT010000207.1:0-4417 GCA_964243585.1 uncultured Terriglobus sp. | reverse complement strand
CCCGGATAGCCTCTTCTGCGGTGTAGCAACCTGCTGTATTCGGCAGCAGAAAGTAGCGCTGCGGATCAAGGAAGTCCAGCAGCGACTCTTTAGATCTATCCAGGTTGACCCGGCGCACGGCAACTGTCACCATCTCCGCACCTGAGGCTTCAATGGCATCGCGTGTTTCAGCGCCGTCGCGGTATTTGCCGGTGCCGACGATCAGTCTGGATTGAAAGGCCTTGCCTGCGATTACGAGGGGTTCCATAATCCCTATTCTAAAACCCGAACGCTCTCGTGCCGAGCCCGCAAGAGCAACGGCCTACGTCAATCAAGACGTAGGCCGCAAGCTTCGGTAGACTGTTGAGATTGACTTGAGGCGTCCACTCTTTTGGAGGGCCTCGGCGGAGAGATTGCCGACTGATCGTGCTCTGTCAGCGAAATGCCAGGTCTAGAGCGGACGCTCTAAGCCTCAGTCACCTCACGTACTGTTGAACCACACAAATAACTGTCAGATTTCATAGGCTGGATCATCCTCCTTTCCCGTGTAAGAAAGACATTACGCCAGAGACCCTACAGTTGCAAGTGGAGCCTCTGCGTCGATTTCTGCCACACAGGAAGCATCTTAACTGTAGGCTGGCCTCGTCACATCACACATCCTTGAAACAACATTGGGAGTCATTCTTTGAAGCCAGCAATGATTGTCGGCATCCTGCTCATCCTCGGCGGAATCGCAAGCCTGGTCACAGGTGGATTTTCTTTTACGCACCAGAAGAAAGATGTTGACGCGGGTCCGATTCAAATCAGTCATGAGTCAACAAAGCACGTGCCGATCGCACCCATCGTCAGCGGCGTTGCCATCCTTGCGGGACTCGGCCTTGTCGTGGTTGGTGCAAAGAGCAGGTAGATTCTGAAGGTGTGGCACCGGCGTTAGAAGCGGCGTCGCGTCCTATACTGCGGCAGTGGCACCCTTTCTTGTTGTCGGCGCACTTTTTCTCTTGGGGCTGCTCTGCGGAAGCTTTCTGAACGTCTGCATCTCGCGGCTGCCCGTGGGCGAATCTGTCGTCCGGCCGCGGTCTCATTGCAGGGTATGTGGACGTCAACTACCGTGGTTTAACAACATTCCTGTGCTTAGCTTTCTGAGTCTGCGGGGCAGGTGTAGCACCTGTGGTGCTTTGTTCAGTTGGCGTTATCCGGCTGTCGAACTCGGTACTGCAATCTGGTTCGCACTGGGTGCGCTGCCGCTGACCGGAGCCGTGCCGTGGACCGACAGCTTCTTCCGGCTGCTGATTCACCAAGCAGCCTTCTGTGCCCTGGGCTTTTTCCTGATCGGCCTGATGGTCATTGACTGGCAGCACCAGCGCCTGCCGGACGCGATGACCATACCCGGCATGGTGCTGGGCTTCTTCCTGGTCTGCACGGACGCTATCTTCCTTGGCGATAACGACTACAACCTGGTGCTGCAGCGCAAAATCAACATCAATGCTGCCGGGTCCGGGCGCAGTACCGGCAATATTTTTCTGACAGGGCCGGAGCATCTTGTGTACGGCAGGATGATCGCCGTGATCGCATGTTTTATGTTGCTTTTTGCTATTCGTGCAATGTACCGGACGTTGCGCAAACGGGACGGCATGGGGCTAGGCGATGCAAAGCTGCTTGCTACGATCGCCAGCTTCGCGGGCTTTCTGCCAGCGATGCTGGCACTGTTTCTCGGGACGCTGTTCGCCTCCGTATACGGGGTTGCTATGCTGATCCGGGGCCGTGCCTCAGGGTTGACGAAGCTGCCGTTTGGCAGTTTTCTTGCACTTGGCGGTCTGCTTACTGCGCTGACGGGTGAGTGGATTCTTAAGTGGTACCTGCAGCTGTTCCACTAAAGGCTGGCCAGCAGGGACGGGTTTGGGTGTGGTGGTCGCTGTGTGCAAATTGCTGTTGTCACGTGGAATCGCGGGCAGCCACGTTTCTTTTGCCCACCGTCTGCAAGTAGAATCAAAGCAGGCCGAAGACCAGGGAATCCATGAACTCGACGCATCCTTATATCTGGAATTACATTCCTTTAGCACTGCAACTGTTGGTCGCCATTGGGCTGGCCGGAGGCATGGTCGGCGGATCGTACTTCATCGGCAAAAAGCGGCAGAGCAAAGTCAAAGCCGGCGCATATGAGTGCGGCATGGAGCCCATCGGCGATGCACGAGGCCGTTTTTCCGTGCGCTTTTACATGGTGGCGATGCTATTCATCCTTTTTGATGTTGAGGCGGTGTTCATGCTGCCGTGGGCTGTAATTTTTCGGCAGCTTCCGGCTCTGACGGGTTCTCGCTTCTTTGGCTTCTGGGAGATGTTGGTGTACCTGGCCTTTGTGGCCGTAGGCTTGTTTTACGCCTGGAAGAAGGGCGTGCTGGATTGGGCGAATGACAAGGCGGACCTGTAATGGCTGACGCACTGCTGACTCTGGAAGCCGTTCACGAAGCCATGCCGCAGAACCCGGCCGTGGTGGCGCTGGCCGACATCGCCGTCAAGGCAAAGTTTGATCGAGACGAACTGACTGTGACCGTAGCCGCAGGCGACATCGTGACGGCAGCGAAAGCGGTGCAAGCTGCGGGGTACAACTTCTTTGAAGACTGCACAGCGGTCGACTGGTACCCCAGCGAGCCCCGCTTCCAGGTGAGCTACCACATCGTTGGCATGAAGCTGAAACAGCGGGTGCGACTGGCCGTGCTGTTAGAGGGTGATGATCCTTCAGTGGACTCCATTACCTCGGTTTGGCCTTCGTCCAATTTCTACGAGCGCGAGATCTTTGACCTGTTCGGCATTCGCTTTATCGGCCACCCGAACTTGACGCGCATCATGATGCCAACTGACTGGAAAGGTCATCCCCTGCGCAAAGACTATCCGGTCGAGGGTTATCGCTAAGGTAGCCAGTCAAGCAGAACACAAGCATCACGCCACCTGCACTAAGGCCCGGGAGGGCTCATCACATGTCTCCAGCCGCCACACTTGAGAAGGTCAATTCCAGTATTGATGACGTGATTGCCGACGCGGCACGTCACGCGAAAGATCCCTCGCACGACCAGACTATGGTGCTGAACATGGGGCCGCAACACCCCTCGACCCATGGCGTGCTGCGGCTGGTGCTGGAGATTGATGGCGAGACCGTTGTTTCCATGGCGCCAGACATTGGCTACCTGCATACCGGCATCGAGAAGACAGCCGAAGCAAAGTTCTACCAGCAGGTGGTACCGCTGACCGACCGCATTGACTACCTGTCGCCGATGTGCAACAACCTTTGCTACTGCCTGGCAGTAGAGAAGTTGCTGCAGTTGGAGATTCCGGAGCGTGCACAGACCATCCGCGTCCTGCTGAACGAGTTGACACGCATCCAGTCGCACCTGGTTTGGCTGGGCACGCACGCCATGGACATTGGCGCCCTGACCGTTTTCCTGTACTGCTTCCGCGAACGCGAGGAGTTGCTGCGCCTGTTTGAGGCTGTATCCGGGCAGCGCATGATGACGAGCTACTTTCGCATTGGTGGCTTGTCCATGGAGCCGCCCATTGACTGGTTTGCGCGTGTACAGAAATTCCTGAAAATCATGCCGGAGAAGATCGCCGAGTATGAGGGACTGCTATCGGGCAATCCCATCTGGTACTCGCGTCTGAAAGGCGTCGGCTACCTGTCGCCGGTGGATGCAGTCCGCCTCGGTGTGACCGGGCCGCCGTTGCGCGCCTCGGGCGTGGACTGGGACCTGCGGCGTGACATGCCCTACACCGGCTATGAGAAATACCAATTCAAGGTGCCCATCTCGCAGGATGGTGACGTCTGGGCGCGTTACACCATCCGGCTGGAAGAGATGTACGAATCCATTAAGATCGCGCAGCAGGCGCTGGATCGCATGCCGGAGGGTCGCATCGTCGCAGATGCGCCAAAGATTGTGCTACCCGACCGCGAGCAGATGAAGACACAGATGGAGTCAATGATCCATCACTTCAAGATAGTAACCGAAGGTTTTGGTGTGCCCGCAGGCGAGGTCTTCCAGGCAGTGGAGTCGCCGCGCGGCGTAATGGGTTACTACGTTGTAAGCGACGGCACGGCCAAACCGCTGCGCTGCCACATGCGCAATCCCAGCTACGCGACGCTGCAGGCACTGGAAACCATGTGCAAAGGTAAGTTGCTGGGCGACGTGGTGGCTGTTATCGGATCGATTGACATCGTGCTAGGTGAAATTGACCGCTAGTTATTTCCCGGAAGCGCCGATCAGAAGATGCTTTCCGGCCGGCGCTTTTCTGTTTACGAAGACATCGTCTGGAGCGATACTGGGCGTATGGCGACCGCAGTTCACATTCCGGTGAGTGAGTATCTCGCGACGACATACCATCCTGACTGCGATTACGTAGATGGTGAATGCGAGGAACGGAATGTGGGAGAAGACTGGCATTCGGCAGTACA
>CAXTFT010000206.1:0-4585 GCA_964243585.1 uncultured Terriglobus sp. | reverse complement strand
GGCGCCGTGCGCGGCCTGGTGGATGCGATTATCCTTGATCACACCGTTGGCGGCATCGCTCTCACGATATGGCCGCGTCTCGTCGAACTGCGCGTGGTAGACCAGCTCCAGGTCCGTGTTGAACAGGTAAAGGTCGGGCGTGCAGGCCGCATGAAACTCACGCGCGGTTTCCTGCGACGGGTCGGCCAGGTACGCCAGGCCGCCACTGCCGACCCGCGGCCAACCCAGCCGCTCTGCCTGTCCGCGCAGGTGTTCGGGAGCATCCTCCGGCACGGTGACTTCGTCGTTCGAGCAGATAGCAACAGTCGCGATGCTACCGGCGTACTCAGCCGCAAGCGCGCTGAAGGCTGCTTCCATGTGCTGCACGAAGGGGCAATGCACGCTCAAAAACGCAACCAGCAGACCCTTACGCCTGACCTCGTCGTCGGGACCGCCAAAGATGTCGTCGCGACCGAGACCCCTGCCACTGACCACGTCGGTCAGCTCAAAAGCAGGACAGGGGCTGCCCAGCGGCAAATCGTTATTGGAAGGTGTGCGTGCCATATTCCCGATGATAGCCACTTCAGCAGACTGCCGGAAGACCTCCCTCGTGGAAGCAACGCTGTCAAGTACCCGCTGCGCTGCGCGGCACACGTAGAATCAGAGGCATGATCAAGGGTTTGACAGTGGTAAAGCCGGTTGCCTCGGCAGCGGCATGGGAACGGGTTTCCGCCCTGTTTGCCGAGCTTGGATTTGAGCCGGGCAAGGGCTGGCAAGACGACGCGGGAAAAGGCGCAGCCTTTCTTGCGCCGGTTGGCAATGCAGAGTTCGTTACCGGTCGCGCGCCCGCCGTGCCGGAGCTGCTGGTGGAAGTCACTGCGTTGGATGTGGTGCACGGCACGGTGAAGCGCTGGCTCAGCGCAGACGTTCGCGCGGAAGAGATCGCATCGCGGCTCAGTGAAATTCAAGACACGCACTGGAGGTCGCGCCTGTTTACCGTGACGGTGGATGACGGCCTTCAGTTCGGCTTCTGGGAACGGAATGATGTATTCGCCGGACGCCTTATTGCGCTGGAAGGCGACCTGTCCGCGTCTGGCATGCGCTTTGGCATTGTGGTGGCGCGCTGGAACGCGGTGATTACAGACCGTCTGCTGCAGGGCTCGCTCGATGCCATCCTGCGATCCGGCGGCGTAAAAGCCGATATCGACATCGTGCGCGTTCCGGGTGCCTGGGAGATTCCCGCGGCGGCACGCATGATGGCCGACCTGAAGAGCAGCGGTGGTGCGCGCAAATACGACGCCATCATCACACTGGGCTGCCTCTTGCGTGGCGAGACCGCACACTATGAGGCCATCTACAACGAGGCTGCACGCGGCATTGGCCAGAGCCAGCAGGACACCGGC
This sequence comes from uncultured Terriglobus sp., assembly GCA_964243585.1. Taxonomy (GTDB): domain Bacteria; phylum Acidobacteriota; class Terriglobia; order Terriglobales; family Acidobacteriaceae; genus Terriglobus. The sequence continues at coordinate 3,203 of CAXTFT010000206.1, read as the reverse complement.
GTGCCCCATGCCTTTGGCGTGCTGACCTGCGAGACCCTGGAGCAGGCGTTGAATCGTGCCGGCGTCAAGGCCGGTAACAAGGGCTTTGAAGCAGCTGCGGCGGCCATCGAGATGGTCAGCATCGCCCACAAGCTTGGCTATAGCGCAGCGGGTGACCACACGGGCAGCGGAATAAGCGCTGCAAAGCAGGCCGACGCCGATGTTGCCGCAGCCTCGCAGGAAGTGGGCTCTTAGTGGCGTCAGGCACAAGGCGCAAGGCACGCGAATTAGCCATGCAGATGCTCTACCAGTCTGACCTGGGCAAACAGACCGCGGTCGAAGTCAAGCGGGTGTTCTGGCAGAGCCGCACCGATGACGAAGGCAAACAGACGGTCGATCTGGAGACACAGAGCTTTGCGGAAGACCTTTTCCGCGTTGCCATGGAGCGTTCGGAGGAGGTGGACGACCTCATCGAACATCACGCGCAGAACTGGCGCCTGCACCGCATGGCGGCGGTTGACCGTAATTTGCTGCGCATGGCCGTGGCGGAGATGATCGGCTTCAAGAACACACCGCACCCAATCATCATCAACGAGGCACTGGAGATCGGCCGCCGCTACGCGGCACCGGAAAGCATCACGTTTCTTAACGGAGTACTGGACGCAATCGGGCGAGCGGTACTCGAGAAGCGACTGGCATAAAGCTTTTATGCCCGAGACTTTGAACGGCAATGGCTGCCAGTGTAAAGCTGGCAGCCATTGTCTTGTCTCCAACATACATAGATCTACTGGTTGGTCACATTCCTCGGGAACTGCACCAGCAGGTTCGGCACGGCTGATGTAGCACCGGAGTTACTGGGTAGCTTGGGCGCGATCTGACTGGTGTCCGTAAGAGAACTGCGGGTAATCAGGTGCACCTGGTTGTCACCTGATGTGCCGGTGAAGAAGATTTTGTCATCAGAGGAGAAGACTCCACTTACAGGGGCCGTGGCACCGCTGGCAAGCTGCACAGGCCGCACCGCGCCGGCACCCGTAGCGGCGGGCGTGTAAGCAGGTAGCACTGTGCCTGTACCGGCAGCGCCTGTGGCGGGCAGGTAGGTTGTGAAGGCGACGCTCGAGTCAGACGCGGTGAAGATGCCTGTTACAGCCGGAGTTCTTACCCCAGTCAACGAAGCCGTGTTGACGACCGTCCCGAATGCTGGAGGGTTGCCGCTTTCAGGGCAGTCGCCACTGGGCAGCGCATTGGTGAACGTACGGGTACCCGCGGCTCCATCATCCGCGGTGGAACCGGAGAAAGTCAGGTCGTTCACAACAGGTGTTCCACCATTTGCCGCAAGCCGCACATCCAGAACATGACGACCATCGTTGGTCGCGATGATGCGGTCAATAATGGCTGCGGATACGGTGGTTGTAGACGCCTGAGGGTAAAAGACCGTGGGCGTAACGTTGCTGTTTGCGCAGTAGGAACGGCCATTGATCGCGGTGCCCCCGCCAACAAATGCGCCGACGGATGGCACCGCGATGGCAACGTCGTTGGCACCGGTCGCGGAAAGGTCGTAGCTCTGCCAGCTGGTAAAGGTGGAATACACGAGCAGCCGGTTGTCCGTGGTGGTGACATAAAGCGTGTTGCCATCCGGTGTAAAGGCAGCACGGGTTCCAATACCGCCGAAAGTGCTGACCACTGCGGGCGTAGAGGAGTTGTACAGAGAGATGGTCTGCCGGGTTGGGTCGGAGATCACCACGGTATTGCTGTCAGGCGACACCGCCAGGACCGTCCCCTGCAGGGCGACATTCGTGCTGCTGATGCTGTTGGTTGCCGTGCTGTAGATCATCAATGCCTCACGCGAACCCATAAAGATGTTCGCGCCACTCTGCGCAATGATCATCGAGTTCGGTGTGTAAGGCAGGCGCGTGGGTGGCGGAACCACGCCGTTCGTCAAATCCACCGGTACGAGGTAGATGGAGTCAGTGCTGCCGATCCACAGACGCGTGCTGTTGCTGCCCGGTGTAGTCGATAGGATCGTGTTCGAACTGACAGGTTTGCCGGTGCCCTGCAGGCCGACATTGCCGTAGGGTGAGGGATTGCACGCGGGCGGCAGGCAGAATGCGGTGATCGCAGCCGTTCCGGGGAACACAGGAGTGATGCCGCTGGAAGACACCGGAACAGCAATGGGCGTAGTCGAGGTAAAGGTAAGCGCCAGGCCCGTCACCTGATTTCCCTGTGTGTCAATCACCCTTGCCGTCAGCGGCTCGGTATTGTTCGGGTTCACGGAAACCACACCGTTTGCTGTGTTCGGCGTTGTGATGGTGATGGTCCTGGGCGGGCAGACTGAGATGAGCCCTGCCGTCGAGGTCGAGTTTGCAATAGTGGCCGTTACGACTGTTGTGCCAGGAGCCTGCGCTGTGGCCACGCCACTGGTGTTCTCAATGGTGACCAGGCCGCCAGTCTGTGCTGCAAAGGTCGCGCGTCCGGCGGTGTAGGTGATGTTTGACGTTCCGGCGAAAAAGCGTGCAACAAGCTGCCGGCTCTGGTTGAACGAAATGCAGCTGCCGGGCACGTAAGGCGGCGCGCTCGTCGTGGCACCCGCGGCATACTGCGGGCAATTGCTGGCCGGGTCGTTCGCGCAGTCGGTCGAAGCCGAACCAAGGGTGATCGACGTGATCTGCGGATGCACATAGACCAGCACCTTGTTGCTGTTGCCGCCGCTACCCGCTGCAGCAAGTTCTGCGATGCCCCCAGCATTTGTAGCCGTACAGAAGGTGTAGTCCGGAATCCCTGATGAGTTGTTGCGGTTCCACTGCCCGGCACAAAGCGCCCCGGTCGCAGGGTTTACGTCGGCCACTGCAGGCAACCTTGGGTTGGCCGGGTTAGTGGTGCTGTAGGTGTAGCTCCCAACTGAAACCGTATTGTTCTGGCAATCAGTTGCCACCGGTGTTGAAACGGAGGCGGTCTGCGCAAAGCCCAGGCTCAGGCCGCCTACAGTGGGCTGCAGCGTGATGTTCTGCACGTCACCGATGCGTGGGCCGTTGGCACCATTGCAGTAGGGGCTTGTGCTGACGCCTTTAGAGCAGCCGGACAGCGAAACGCCAACAGGCAGCGCACACAGGAAGAACAGAACCACGAAAAGAATACGGCGCAAAGAAAACCTCCCCGCAACACGGCAGACGCACGGTGTTGCGGTCTCTACAAAGGACGGGAACCGTCCGAAAATGTCTTGCTCCTAA
>CAXTFT010000205.1:0-4736 GCA_964243585.1 uncultured Terriglobus sp. | reverse complement strand
CGCCGACCGTCTTCACCGGCAGCAGGACTGCGAAGCTCTGCCATATCTTGCGGTAGAGTCCGGCATTCTTTATCTCAGTCGCCACAATATCGTCGGCGTTCTGCAGAATTTCAACGCGTTCCGGCGTGATCTCGCCCAGGATTCGCACGGCCAGCCCGGGCCCGGGAAATGGTTGGCGTTCCAGTACTTCGTCCGGCATGCCAAGGTCGCGTCCTACGCGGCGGACCTCATCCTTGAAGAGGTCACGCAGGGGCTCAATCAGCTTGAGCTTCATGTTCTCGGGCAGGCCGCCCACGTTGTGGTGGCTCTTTATGGTCTGCGACGGCCCTTTGACGCTGGACGACTCAATGACGTCCGGATAGAGGGTGCCCTGCACCAGCCAGGCGACCTCGTTGCCGCTGCTGTCCTGCGTTAGTTCGCCCCTGGCTTCTTCGTCTTTCAGGATGCGGGCAGCCTCGTCGTCAAATACGGAGATGAACTCGCGTCCAATGATCTTGCGCTTGGTCTCCGGATCGGTGATGCCGCCCAGCTGCGAGAGGAAGCGTTTCGACGCGTCCACGGCTACTACCTTCAGGCCGAGTTTCTCGCGCATGTTGCGCTGCACCTGCTGAAACTCGTTCTTACGCAGGACACCGTTATCTACGAAGATGCACGTGAGCCGGTCGCCGATGGCACGTGCGACCAGTATCGCGGCCACCGCAGAGTCGACGCCGCCGGAAAGCCCGCAGATGGCGCGGCCTTCTCCGACCTGTGCGCGGATGGAGTCGATTGTCGTCTGGATGAAATGTTCGGGCGTCCAGTCAGCTTTGGCATCGCATATGTTCAGCACAAAGTTCCGCAGCAGCGCAGTTCCCTGCTTGCTGTGCGCCACTTCGGGGTGCCACTGCACGGCGTACATGCTGCGGCTTTCGTCCGCAATAGACGCCAGTGAATTGCCGGTCTGTGCGGATGCTGTGAAGCCCGCGGGCAAATCGACAACGCTGTCGCCGTGCGACATCCATACTTCGAGACTGCTGGGCAGGCCTTCAAACAGGCGGTTCGACGCGCTCACTTCGACCACAGCGTCGCCATACTCCCGCTTATCCGCGGGGACTACTTGACCGCCCAAGTGGTGCGCCATCCACTGCATGCCATAACAGATGCCTAACGTCGGCAGGCCAAGCTGCAGCAGGAGTGGATCAGCTTTTGGAGCATCTGCGTCGTAGACCGAACTGGGCCCGCCCGACAGGATTATCCCGATCGGCTCGAGCGCCTTCACGGCATCGAGCGATGCCGTGCACGGCAGCACCACGGAAAATACCTGGAACTCACGCACGCGGCGCGCGATCAGCTGGGTATACTGCGCGCCAAAGTCGAGAATGACAACGGTTGAACTGCTCACTCCGGAATTGTACGGTGCGGCAGCGCGTGAAGCGCATGGCACTGCCGCGTACCTGGCGAGTTAGTTGCTGTCCTTCTGTCGAGTGTTGGTCACACCCGTGACGATGCCCGCGCCCACCAGCAGGATGATCACGCCGATGATCCAATGCTGCGGGACATGTGCCAGGTGCAGCAGGTAAGCCGCACCGCAAATTACGATCACGTAACCAAGGACATAAAGACCAAATGACATGCGGGACTCTCCGTGCAAATTTGGGTACAGAGGCAGACGCGGCCGTGTCTTACGGACGAGCTGCCTGCCACAACCGAAGATACCCGGAAAGCCGCGCTACGTGGAAGAAATCGGACGCGAGAAAGTACCAGATTGCCACCGCCACGTTCCACCAGAACAGGAACTCGTCCGTCATGACGGATTGAAATGGTAGTGGGCAGGCAGAAAAGACCATGGCCAGGATGAGCAGTGCAATCTTTACGACACCCATGACCATGTTAATTTCGATTAGTCCTCCACGCAGCTTGCCAATGCGCATAGCATCGCGCAGGCTGCGTGCCGCGCCCGTGTTGTCGATCATGCTGAGCAGCGGAGCGATGCTGAAGACCCAACCTGCCACGGCAGATAGTACGAACAGCCCAAGCGTCAGGAAGATCAGGCCGCCGACATAAAGCATGATCTGCGGCTCGCCTCCGGCGGCAATCGGCTGCAGGATGGACCAGTTCGCAAGCGCCTTTAGGCCGACCCACCACACAGCGAACGCAGCGGCAAGCGGAAGCACTCGAAGCAGCTGCAACACAACCAGTGTGAACGGACGAAATCGCAGTGCAGGGTCCATACGACGCAGCAGCAAGGAGCGGCCGATGCCCGAAACCACTGCCCAACTCACCAACAACAACGGAGCCAGCCACGCCGCCGCGTGGTACAGCCCAGGCCCAGCCACCGCCGCAAAGTCAGCAATACGTGTCGCCGCTCTCATGGGGTCAGTCAGCAGCTCATTCGCGCTGATGTTCTGAACGCCTGTAGACCGCCACGGAACCGCGTCCAACACATGGCTGCCCTCACGGTAGACCAGTAGCAGCGCAGGCACGCCGAAGATCCAGCGCCATACCACTTCGATCCCCGTTAGCAGGGGACGCGAACGCAGCCAGGCAAGGTTTGCAACAAAGCCCTGTGTCGCGCGCTGCTGTTCCATCTGCGGCTGCGAGGTCACGCTCTATCCCTTCACGACGATGTTGACCAGCTTGCCCGGCACCGCGACGATCTTCACAACAGTCTTGCCTGCGAGGCGCGCGGTAACTTTCGCATCGGCCTGCGCCGCTGCCTTGATTGCCTCTACATCGGCATCGGCAGCCACCGTTATCACGGTGATCAGCTTGCCGTTGATCTGCACCGGGACTTCGATCTCGTCCTCACGAGCAAGCTCCGGGTCCGACTGCGGCCAGGGCTGGCGAAAGATCACGCCTGCGTGACCGAGTTCCGTCCAGACCTCCTGCGCAAGGAATGGTGCAAAGGGGGCCAGCAAGAGCGTCAGTGAACGAAAGAGTTCGCGCTGCGTTGCAGATGGGATCGCCGCACTGTCCATGGCGGCTTCGCTCGCGCTGATCTCGTTGACAAGAATCATGACGCTGGCTATACACGTGTTGAAGTGCCAGCGGCCAGAGAAGTCGAGCGTGATCTTCGCGATGGTCTGGTGCAGCAGGCGCAGCAGCTTTTGCTCCTCGGCACTCCGTGGTTCTTGTATTGCAGCGGCACCTTTCTTACGCAAGTGCGGCGCAAACTTGGTTACAAGCCGGTGCACGCGCGACAGGAAACGGTAGATACCAGCGACGCCGTCCTCCTGCCATTCCAGATCACGATCCGGCGGCGCAGCAAACAGGGCGTACATGCGCGTGGCGTCCGCACCGTACTTCGCGATCATGTCGTCGGGCGACACCACGTTGCCCTTCGACTTCGACATCTTCGCGCCGTTCTTGATGACCATGCCCTGCGTGAACAGGCGCGTAGCAGGCTCGCTGTTTGTGATGATGCCGATGTCACGCATGACCCTGGTCCAGAAGCGCGAGTAGATCAGGTGCAGGATCGCGTGTTCCACGCCGCCGATGTACTGGTCGATGGGAAACCAGTAGTTGGCCGCATCGCTGCTGAAGGGTGCCGTGTCGTTGTGGGCGTCCGTGTAGCGGTAGAAGTACCAGGACGAATCGACGAAGGTGTCCATGGTGTCTGTCTCGCGTTTCGCCATGCCCTCGCATGCGGGACACTTGACGTTGACGAACTCCGGCACGCGCCCCAGCGGCGAACCGTCAACGTCTGCGAGGTCGACCTGCTCCGGCAGCAGCACCGGCAACTGATCCACCGGTACCGGCTGCATGCCGCAGGTGTCGCAGTACACCACCGGGATGGGCGTGCCCCAGTAGCGCTGGCGTGAAACACCCCAGTCCTTCAGCCGATAGGTCGTGGTGCGCTTGCCAAAGCCGTTTGCCTCGGCGTGCTTTGCCATGGCTTCCTGCGCTTCCAGAACGGGCTCACCAGTCCACTGGCCGCTGTCGATCAGCACAGATTCTTCCTTGTCCGTGTACGGCAGCGCAAGATCGTCCGTGTCGAGGTTCGGCGCGACCACGCGCACGATGGGCAGGCCGTACTTGGTGGCAAACTCGAAGTCGCGCTCATCGTGCGCTGGAACGCTCATCACCGCGCCGGTGCCGTAGCCACTCAGGACGTAATTCGCCACCCACACGGGGAGGCTCTCACCGGTGAACGGGTTGATAACTGACCTGCCCGTTGGCACGCCATGCTTCGGCAGTTCGCCCAGCATGTCGGTATCACGCGCGGTCTTCTGCTCGGCCAACATCCTGTCCACTTCCACCAGCAACGGAGCGTCAAGCCCGCACCAGTGCTGGATCAGCGGATGGTCCGGTGCAAGCTGCAATGAGGTCGCACCGAAGATCGTATCGATGCGCGTGGTGAAGACCGTGACCGTCATGCTATCGGTGCAACCGTCCACGGCAAAGGTGACCTCAGCGCCCTCGCTGCGGCCAATCCAGTTGCGCTGCATGGTCTTGACCTTGTCAGGCCAGCCCGGCATTTGATCCAGGCCGTCCAGCAGTTCGTCCGCGTACTTGGTAATGCGGAAAAACCACTGCGTCAGGTCGCGCTGCTCGACAACAACATCCTCATGCCGCCAGCAACAACCGCTTACTACCTGCTCATTCGCCAGCACGGTGTTGCAGCTGGGGCACCAGTTGACCTTGCTCTTCTTGCGATACGCCAGGTCGCGCTTCAGCATTTCCAGGAAGAACCACTGGTTCCACCGGTAGTAGTCCGGCAGGCACGTGGTCACCTCGCGCGCCCAGTCGTAGCCCAA
>CAXTFT010000204.1:0-4854 GCA_964243585.1 uncultured Terriglobus sp. | reverse complement strand
GGGCCGGTCGGTCTCCATCATGGTCGCCTGTTCCACCTTGTCATAGATTGCGGTGACGTCGACGCCATGTGCTTCCATACCAACTGCATCGATACAACTGTCCGGGCCCACGCCGCCAGTCAGATCGCGCAGTACTTCCACAATGCTTGGGTTGCCATCGGCATAATTGATCACTGTCGCGCCGCAGTAATCACGTGCTAGGGCTAGGCGCTCCGGAAAGCGGTCGATTACAAACACCTTGCCCGCACCCAGCATGTATGCGCTTGCTGCTGCAAAAAGCCCAACAGGGCCGGCGCCCCAAATGGCGACGTTATCGCCGGGCATAATGTTCGCGTTCTCCGCGCCCTGGTAGCCGGTCGGATAGATATCGGAAAGGAACAGCACTTTTTCGTCTTCAATGCCGCTCTCGATCTTGATAGGACCCACGTCGGCAAATGGTACACGCACATACTGTGCCTGACCTCCAGCATAGCCGCCATAGATGTGCGAATAACCAAACAGCGCGGAACCACTGTAGCCGTACATGGTTTCGCACACGTGCGCGTTTGGATTAGTGTTATCGCACAATGACCAAAGGTCCTTCGCGCAAAAGAAGCAGTTACCACACGCAATGGTGAATGGCACCACCACACGGTCACCACGCTTAAGGTTCTTAACTTCTGAGCCAACTTCTTCCACGACACCCATGAACTCGTGGCCAAGGATATCCCCGGATTCCATCGTAGGAATATATCCGTCATACAGGTGAAGATCGCTGCCGCAGATTGCAGTGCGCGTTACCCGTAGGATTGCGTCGCCTGGGTTGATAATCTTCGGGTCTTCCACATTCTGCACTTCGACCTTGCCAGTGCCCATCCAACAAACTGCTTTCATGGTTCTGCTCCCGGCGCATGCGCCTCAAATCCAAATGTGTAAGTCGGTGCTAACGCAGACGACGGACGACGGACCATGTTGCAAGTCCGACAAGCGCAGCAACTGAGCCAAGCAGGAGCGGATTGCTCCCCGCTTTTTCGATTGGCATGTCCTGCGGGCGCGCACGATCAGACGTTCCGGGTGGCTTGGGCATGTTCTCGCCCATGAGGAACTGCTTCCACTTGCCGATCACGCCGCGAGGACCTGCTGGTTGGCCTTCCACGTTTGGGATCTCGCGGCTTTCCATCAGCTGCTTTAGGTGACGCAGATTCTCAATCGTCGACTGCTCCGGGCTGCGCGAGACAAACGCTCCGACTGCATTCGCGAGAACGCCGCCAGGAAGACGAAAGTCGTTCACCAGGGTAACTACCGTGCCCCTGCCATTCGGCTCTTCCTCAAAGGTCAAAGTCACGGTTGTACTTTCAAAGGGCCCGCTTGTGACACGGGAGACGTGACGCTTTCCGGGGATCGCTTCCAGGATTTCCGAATCGAAGTCGAGCGGCGTGCCGGTACCCGGATCCTGAACGCTCCAGTGCAGCGTGTTCTCTCCCGTGCTGGTGACGGAGATGACGCCTTCCTGCCAGGTTGGCAACAGTTCCGGCCGGCTGTATACGTGGAAGACCTGCTCCGGAGTTGCGCGAATGGTTTGTACAGCGTGCGCAAGAACTCTCCCATTTCCCTTGCCGCGGGGTAGCGGAGCATAGTTACTGCCAGTCCGTGGAAACGTTGGCTGTTGTTGCTGTGACACTAAACCTTCCATGCCTAACCTCATCAAGCTGTAAGTGCTCGCACGCTCGAGACCTTTGACGACGTTTCACTCTGGCATGCTGCCCACAGCATCTGCCATCTCGGGCCAGTGATTGCCTAAGTCATAGGGCAAGCAATCGCCTGACAAAAAAGCAGCCCGCTCACATAGTGCGAGCGGGCATAAGCAGGGCAGCAAACTCTACAACGGGAAGGCTTCGATCGATTCCGGTTCGGCCTGCGTGACGCCCAATTCGTTGCGGCGCTTCTGCGCCAGCGCTGTATAGGCATACAGGCGTGCTCGGTTCAGTGAACCCAGTGGACGAAGCCCTTCCAGGGAATGCGCCGGGCTGAACGACAAGCTTTCGATGTACTTGACGCGCGCAGGTTCATACGCATCCTGCGCGGGGATAACGATGCGTGCGACAGCCTGGAACGGCGATATGTCCTCCGGCCAGTCTGCCGTTGCATCCTCAACCGGGAAGTGATCGCGATCTGTAGCAAGCTGCGCGCTGAAGACATACTCCGCATCGTGCGTCCGGAAGAACTCCACCACATCGGTGCGCAGGCCGTTGGCATCCTGCGGCTCAAACTCCTTGCCTGCGAGCTCTTTCAGGCCGGGCGTAGTCGGCTCCACGCGGAACTGAGCGACGTAATCGCCAAAGCGCGAAGGCGTCTGCGAGTAGTAGCACTCCGCCAGCGGGTGCAGAAATGGGTGACCAAAAAAGTCGAGCTGGCTCGACTCTGTGCCGAAGAACATTAACGCTTTATTGGTGGCGCGTGAAACGGCGCTGACAACGCCCTTGGTCGTATCGCTCAGGTGCGGTGCCACTTCCGCATTCGGCTTGAAGGCCTGCAGAAAGCTCTTTGCACCGGGCACGATGAATTTCTTGCCAGTATCGAAGACGAAATCCTGCGTGTTGCCGGTATGCCCGGGCAGCTTTTCGCCGCTGACGCCGAGGATTTTGAAGGAGAAGCCGCGAGGTGTGGATACCTTTCGGTCGTCGACGAACTCGCCGGGCGTATGGGCCAGCCGGATCAGCACGTTATAACTCTTGCCGGGTTCGGCAAATAGGCCCTGCTGCAAATATTCCGGCAGGTCGCTGTTCACGATCAGCTTGCCGATCACCGCCCCGTGCGATTTGGCATGGGAGATCCGGACGGGCTGCCCCTCTTTCCTGTGGACGGTGTCGGCACCGTCGCTCATGAGTTTGCCGATCTTTGCAAAGGTCTCATGTTCGTCCGGCTCGATCGTTTCGAGACCTTCGCTGTAGCGGAGATAGTGGTCTGTCGTGGTGGCAAGAACGCTCATGTGTCTACTCCTCCCGGTTTGCTGATGTGGTCATTTGGATGCACACGAAAAGATCGCTTGCGAAAACGCGATCGGAAGATGCGCGTCGTTTGCTGTCACCTTTTTGACATGGCAGAAACGACGCATCGCCGCGTCATTGTGTCTGGCAGGGAACGCTTCTCGGCGTTGGGAGGGCTGAAGCCTGAGTGTTACTGAGCGCCTAACTGGTGCAGGAAGAAGGCGTAGATGTCTGCCTCAACATCCAGCCGCTTTGACAGCGGCATGCCTCCGCCATGCCCCGCCCGCGTCTCGATGCGGATCAGCACCGGAGCCGGACCCGCCTGGGCCTGCTGCATGGCCGCCGCAAACTTGAAGGAATGCGCTGGAAACACGCGGTCGTCATGGTCAGCGGTAAAGATCAGCGTGGGTGGGTAGTGCGTGCCGGTCTTCAGGTTGTGCAGCGGCGAATACTTGTAAAGGGCCTGAAACTCGTCGGCATTGTCGGACGGTCCGCCGTAATCGGCCTTCCATCCCCAGCCCACGGTGAACTTGTCGAAGCGCAGCATGTCCATGACGCCCACACCCGCAGCCACGGCACCGAAGAGGTCAGGCCGCTGCGTCAGCATGGCACCCATCAAGAGGCCGCCGTTGGACTCGCCGCGAATGGCCAGCTTTGGTGTGGAGGTGTACTTCTGCGCGATGAGCCACTCCGCGCAGGCGATGAAGTCGTCGAAGACATTCTGCTTGTGCAGCTTCATGCCCGCTTCGTGCCATGCCTCGCCGTACTCGCCGCCACCGCGCAGGCTGGCCTGTGCGTAGATGCCGCCACGCTCCAGCCATGCAATGCGCGTGGGCGAGAAGCCCGGTGTTAGTGACACGTTAAAGCCGCCATACGCGTAGAGCAGCGTCGGGTTCTCTCCGTCCAGTTTCATGCCCTTTTTGTAGGTGAGGAACATCGGCACTTTGGTGCCGTCTTTCGAGGAGACAAACACTTCGGTCGTTTCATAGGCGGAGCGGTCAAAGGACGCCTTGGGCTCGCGATAGACCTCGGAATGCAGGGTCTTCATGTCCAACCGGTAGATCACCCCGGGCGTGGTGAAGTTGGTAAAGGTGAAGAAGGTTTCGCTTTCGTCGCGTTTGCCGTCAAAGCCACCCACGGTACCGATCGCAGGAAGCGACAGGCTCTGCAATGGTTTGCCCTCTTCTGAAAATAGTGCGACGCTGCTATGCGCATCGGTCAGGTACTGCGCGATCAGCGTGCGATGCACCAGCGAGACGGCGTCCAGCTTGCTCTTGCCCTCCGGCAGGACTGTTTTCCAGTGCTCGCGTGCAGGCTCCCTCAAATCAAAGCTGACGACCTTGCCGTTGCTTGCGTTCAGGGTGGTGTACAGCCAGAAGTGCGTGCCGTCGTTGCCAATGGGCGCAAACGCGGCATCCGCCGTGGTGATCACGCGCTGTACGATTGCACCCGGTGTTTGCAGGTCCAGCACCGCAAGTTCGTTGTTCGGGCTTGTTCCCTGCGACTGCGAGATGATCAGGTAGTGTCCGTCGTCCGTGACCCCGCCGAACAGGAACAGCTCCTTGTTGTCAGGCCGGGAGAAGACGACTGGGTCGGCCTTCTGGTCGGTGCCGAGCTTATGAAAAAAGATCTTCATGCCGAAATTCGCCGCTTTTAGAGCGTTGCCCTCAGGAGGCGCGTCGTAGCCGCTGTAATAGAAGCCGCTGCCGTCGTGCAGCCAGCTGGCACGGCCAAACTTGGTCCAGCGAATTACGTCCGGCAGGTCCTTGCCCGTGGCAACATCGCGCACAAGGATCCGCTGCCAATCACTACCCGCCTCTGCCAGCGCCAGTGCGACCAGTTTTCCGTCCTGGGTCACAGAGCTGGAATTGAGCGCCACCGTGCCATC
>CAXTFT010000203.1:0-4916 GCA_964243585.1 uncultured Terriglobus sp. | reverse complement strand
TGGCGGCGTGGTGGGCAAAATGATCAGCCTGCAGACCATCGTCGTAGCAGCCGCCGCTACAGGCATGAACACTGCGGAGCAGTCCCGGCTCTTCCGCCTTCTGTTAAAGCACAGCTTGCTGCTTGCAGCGGTAGTGGGAGCGCTTGCGCTCCTGTACACGCATTACCTGCACTACTAAGTGAGAAGGAAAGACATGACGAGGCTGGGTTTTGAGGGCTGTGGAAAGGTGGGCACGCGCATGGCACGCCACCTAAGTCAGACGGGGCACAGCGTTGCGCTGTGGTCCGCGACATCGGGCAACGCAGAGACGCTCGCGTCACTTGGCGCCGCCACTGTCTGTGCCTCGCATGCGGAGGTCCCAGGTGCAAACGAGTTTGGTTTTCTGTGCGTGGGCGACACTGTGATGTTGCGTGAGGTGCGCTTCCACGATGCCGTGCTGGAGAACTTTGCGGGCTCAGAGGGCAGCGAAGCAAGCAGTGGAAGCCCAAGTGGCTAAGCGAAGAGCGCGCCCAATACAGATGAGCTGGCGATCACCGCTTATCTACACCTTTCGAAGTTCGTTTACAAGTCAAATCGCGCATAAGGCAATGGAGTGTTCTATGTCGATTATCCTCAAAGTGTTGGTGCTCCTCTTCGCCGTACTTCTGTCACCATCGTCCTTGTTCTCACAGTCAGCTGCAGCCACGCTTTCCGGCTTCGTTCGAGACGCAAGTGGCGCGTTCGTTCCCAATGCAACCGTGACCGTTGAACTCCGTGCCACGAACCAGAAGTTCACCGCGACGACCGGCGAGTCGGGGGCATACAAGATCCTCGATCTGCCCGTGGGTGACTACACCGTTTCTACAACGGCCAGCGGCTTCAAATCCTCGATCGTTCCTAAGATCACACTGCAGACCGCGCAGGCCGCCAATCTAGACGTGTCGCTGACGAACGGCGAGGTCACCGAGCAGGTGACCGTTACCACCAGCGTTCCAATCATCAACACGCAGGACAGCTCCATCGGCCAGGTGATTGAGAACAAATCGATTGAGAGCGTAGCGCTCAACGGCCGGCAGTTCTGGCAGCTAGTGGCGCTTACACCCGGCGCGACCTATACTCCGGGTGGCCAGGGCACACGCACCGGGGGCTCGTCTCTTCGCTCTTCCTCAGTCAACGTGCAGATCAACGGCACCGGCTTTATCTACAATGGTTGGTCATTGGATGGAGTAGACATCACTGAGTACGAGCAGGGCGGCACCAACGTGCAGCCGAACGTGGACTCGCTTGCGGAGTTCAAGGTCTTCGGCGCGAACATGCCGGCGAGCTATGGCTTCACGCCGAACGTCGTCTCCGCCACGATGAAGAGTGGCGCCAACGCTTTTCACGGCACGGCCTTTGAGTTCCTGCGCAACGACATCGCAGACGCGCACAACTACTTCGCACGCACCAACAAGAACATCCTGCGTCGCAATCAGTTCGGCGGCGTCATCGGCGGACCCATCCGGCGCGATAAGGTCTTCTTCTTTACTGACTTTGAGGCGACCCGGCAGAGTTCCGGCATCGTGTACAACAACAGCAGTCTGGTTCTGACAGATCAGCAACGGACCGGCAACTTCAACGACTATGCCGGCACGCTCAAGAATCCGACCACAGGAGCCACACTCGCGCCGGGCAACAAATTCATCACCGTCTCGCCGCAGGCGCGTTACTTCCTTCAGTTCATGCCCACGCAGGCGCAAGCCAACTTCAGTGCCGCACAGCGGCTAAGTATCCTGAAGGGTGACGGCAAGGTAGATGCTGCCCTTACGGGGCGTGACCACCTCATGGGCCGCTACTCGATCACAGACAACGACGAACAAGACCCAAACCAGTTCCAGGCACTGGGTATTCAGGACCTGCACAGCCGCGCCCAGAATGTCGCGATCACTGAAACCCACACGTTCGGTACGAAGTGGTTGAATGAGGCAAGGTTTGGGCTTTACAAAGACATCTTCCTCTTTGGTCCAGTGCTTCCCGGTACCAACTACGTTGCGAACGCAGGGATCACCGGCTTCGAGCAGACGCAGTTACAGCCCAGCTTTCCGTACATCACCATTACCGGTGGCGCTGCGTTTAACGGCTCCGGCAATGGCAGCCTTCCCAAGTCGAATCGCATTCGCACCTGGCAGTATGCCGACACAGTGACCTACAGCAGCGGCAATCATGAGATTGTGACAGGCTTCGGTGTTTACCATCAGCGCCACACCTTCTATAACGGCCAGGGGCAGGAAGGCGTCTTTAACTTCTCGAACAAATACACCGGTAACGGGCTTGCGGACTTCCTGGCGGGTTACCCGGCCTCGGTTGTGCGTGCGTTTCCTATCTCGCTGTATGGCAGCATCGGCAACTGGTACGAGACCTTTGTGCAGGACAACTGGCGCGTGCGGCCGGATCTGACGCTCAACGCCGGTCTGCGCTATGAGCACACGCCCTTCTACAACAGCGTCAACGGACAAAACAGTGCGATCGATTACCCGACGGGGAAGATCATCGTACCCACCCGCGGCGGGCAGCTGTACGACACCAATGCGCAGCCTGAAATCCCGCTCCTGCTGCCTCTCTTCTCAGACCGGCTGGAGAGTTCCGAGACATTGAAGCTGCCGGAGTCGCTGCGCACCAGTGGCCCTGGTATCTTCGCGCCGCGCGTTGGCCTTGCCTACCGCGTTGGCGGCAAAGACACCACGGTCGTGCGCGCGTCGTATGGCCTGTTCCCGATCTACTTCGATTCCAACATGTCCCTGCAGTGGACCAAGACGGTGCCGTTCGAAGTGACGCAGACGGTCAACAACAGCACGTTGCCTACCTTCAACTTTCAGAATCCCTTCAACGGCCAGGCAGTAGTTGCACCCAACGCCTCCCGTGCAGTCTGCCCCGGAACGACGACTGCGTATGCCTCCTGCCTCACGCCGAACGTCTTCACCGCCCCGCAGAAGCTGCAGCACACCTACATGCACCAGTACAACCTGGCCGTGCAGCGGCAGCTGATGAATAACCTCTCGATCGAGGCGGCCTATGTCGGCAATCGCACCGTGCATGCGCAGCTGATCTCCGTGCCCGACAATGTTCCGCAGCCCGGGCCCGGCACGATCCAGACGCGTCGGCCCTACCCGCAGTGGGGGCAGTTCTCGCTCGGTCTCACCAATGGATCGGCCAGTTACAACGCACTGCAGGTCAAGCTGGAGAAGCGTTACAGCAACGGCTTCCAGATCCTTGGATCGTACGCGTACTCCAAGTGCCTGGATAACGGCACCAGCCAGTCCGCACCGATCACCATCGGCCTGTATGCGCAGAACTACGCGGTGTGTGACATTGACTTTCGACATGTGCTCACCATCAGCTCCGTATATGCGTTGCCCTTCGGGCATGGCCGGCTCTTCCTCAGCAAGAGCAATGCCTTCGTGAACGGCCTCTTGGGCGGATGGGAAGTTGCAGGAATCTACACCGCGCGGAGCGGTTCACCCTACACGCCGGTTTCCGGATCGGATGTGGCCAACACCGGTGTAGGCGGCCAAAGACCGAACCGCACCGGTACGCCGGTGCAGCCTCGCTCGCCAACCTGCTGGTTCTTTGATTCCAATAACAGGACCTGCGCCGCGCTGGCACCCGGCGCTACCAACGCGTTTGTGCTCCCAACGCAATACACCTATGGCACGTCAGGAAGGAACATCCTCTTCGGGGATGGATTGGTGCAGCTCGACGCAACGCTTAAGAAGGTCTTCCAACTGCATGAGGCTCTGAATACAGAGTTTCGCCTGGAGGCGTTTAACGTTGCGAACCATGCCACGTTTGCGAATCCAAGTGCCACCATCGGCACCGCTTCCACTGGGACGGTAACCTCAACCCTCAACGCGAACCGCACGCTGCAGGCGGCCATCAAGATCAACTTTTAAGGAGACAGCCATGCCGGAGATTGATAGGCGCCAATTCCTTGCGGCAGCCGGGGCTACCCTGGCTGCCACGCAGAGTGCGTTCGCCTCAAGTCTGATTGCTCCTGCAACGCCGAAGAAGGAGGCACCCACCATCGGCATTCAGATCGGCGCCATCTCCTTTCAGGATGAAGGTACTGAAAAAGTGCTCGACGTTCTCCAGGAGAAGGGCGGCATCAACGCGCTCTTTATTGCTTCCTTCACCTATGGCAACGGCATCGCCGGGCGCATGATTCCCGACCATCCCTTCCCGGATCACGGCGTACAGAACTTGAGTGATCACTTCTTCGGCGGCAACTACGCCACACCTCATCCGCAGTATTACCGGAACACGCGGCTGAAGCCGACCAAGGCGCCGGACAACGGCGGCAAGTACGACGTGCTTGAAGACGTGATCCCGAGGGCAAAAAAGCGGGGGATGAAGACCTACACCTGGAGCGAGGATGTCTGGAACCGGAACATACCGAACTTCGACGTCATCGCAGAGCGCGACCTTTATGGTCGCCCCCAGGGCACGGCCTGCTTTTACAATCCCGACCACCACAACTTCATCCTCGGCGTGCAGGAGGACTTCATCCGCTCGTACGACATTGATGGCATTCTCTGGGGTTCGGAGCGCTACGGCCCGTTCGGCAACATGGTGGAGTCGGTGCATAACCCGCAGGGCAATGATTCAACCAAAGTCACCTGCTTCTGCGACTTCTGCAAGGCAGAAGCCAAACGTCGCGGCATCGACGTGAAGCGTGCCATCGACGGCTTTCATGAACTCGAGAAATGGGTCAACCTTTGCCGCAGCGGTGCGAAGACTCCTGATGGATACTATGTCACCTTCTGGCGAGTCCTCTTCCAGTACCCTGAGGTGCTTGCGTGGGAGACGATGTGGAACGACGGCGTCCACAGCACGTATGAGGCGATGTACAAGATGGTCAAGGGTGTGAAGCCGTCGGCCGGGGTGGGCTGGCACGTGTGGCA
>CAXTFT010000202.1:859-4962 GCA_964243585.1 uncultured Terriglobus sp. | reverse complement strand
AATTCTGAGGGCGAGAAAGTTGCCGAGCCGATCGTTCGCGAAATCGCCAGCCGGCTTGGATTCATGTTCGATGTCGGGCTCGGATACCTCACGCTCGGTCAGCCCGCGACGACGCTCTCGGGCGGCGAAGCGCAGCGCGTCAAGCTGGCGTCTCATCTGGCCAACATTCGCACGGGAGCACGGGGCACGGCGACGAAGGCTGCCAGCCGCGTGCTGTACATCCTGGATGAGCCGACGACCGGCCTGCACTTTGCCGACGTGGCAACCCTGCTGCAGGCCTTCCGCAAGCTGATTGAGGGCGGCGGATCGTTGCTGGTGATCGAGCACAACATGGACATCATCAAATGTGCCGATTGGGTGATCGACATGGGACCGGAGGGCGGTTCTGGCGGCGGCCAGATCGTCGCAATCGGCACGCCGGAGGAGATCGCGGCGGTGCCGCACTCCTACACCGGTCAGTGGCTCGCGCCGGTGTTGCAGGCGGCTGCGTCGTGAGGGTTCTGCCGTTCCTTTCACTGCTGTGTGCAACGGCAGCTGCGCAGATGCAGTTGCCGCCCGGTACAAGTTCTTCCGTCCCTCAGACTGGGTCAACTGCGGCGCCTGCTGCACAGGGCCAAGCTTCGCAGCGTGCTGAAGATGCCATTTCCGCGGGCAAGTATCAGGATGCCGTCACACTGTTGACGCCGCTTGTCAGCGCGGATCAAAAGGATGCGCGCATCTTTTACGACCTTGGCTTTGCAGAAGACGCGCTGGGTCACGATGAGGAAGCAGCAAGCGCATACAAGGCTGCGGTCACGCGCAACCCGAACGACGTTTTAGCACGCGTTTCACTGGGGCTCCTGCTGGCGCGCAGCAACGATCGTACCGCGGCAGAGGAGCAGTTAATAGCCGCTGTAAAGCTGCCCGGTACGCCGGAGGTTACCGGCCGTGCGTGGCGGGCGTTGGCGCAGATGCACCTTGAGAGCAGGCCCGCACAGGCTGCTAATGAGTTGGTGGCAGCACTGAGGCTCTCGCCGGAGACGCCGGAGGATGCCGCGCTGGCCGCCGAGATAGCTGACGCCCAGCAAGATGCCGCGGCTGCTGAGAAGGCTTACCTGCACGCGCAAGCGATGGCTCCGGCTGATCCGGAGGTCGCGCTTGGCTATGCGCGCCTGCTCTCACGCGAGAAGAAGCATGCGGAGGCGGAGGCAGCGCTGGAGGCTGCGCGTAAGGCGCATCCTGACAATCGCGCGCTTGTCGCCGAGTATGCCTCGCAGGAGTTGTTGCAGGGCCACATCGCGCAGGTGCTGCCGTTGCTGCTCCAGTTGCACAACACGCAACCGGCGGACACGGCCATTGCACGACTGCTGGCCACCTCATACGTGGTGAACGGTGAACCAGCCAAAGCTGAACCGATCTATGCCGAGCTTCTAAGAGCCTCTCCTGATGATCCGGGCGTGCAGGTGGAGTGGGCTGACTCCCTGATCCGGCAGAAGCGCTCCGTTGAAGCGGAACCCGTGCTGCGGCATGTGGTGTTTGAGAACGCCAAAGCAGTCCCGAAGGAGGTGCTTGCCAACGCGGCGGGCATGCTGGCCTTTGCAGCGTCAACAAATCATGACCCAGACACGGTACTAAAGACTTTGTCACTTCGGGAAACGATGGTTTCATCTACTGCGGCCTATACTTTCCTCGCGGCCACGGCGCATGATACGTTACATCACACAAAGCAGGCGGGGGAACAGTACCGACTGTTCCTGCAGCAGGCAGGTGGCAAGTTTCCCGATCAGGAGTGGCAGGCGCAGCAGCGGCTGCAGATTCTTGACCGAAGCAAGTAAACCCTTCGTTCGGAAGTTCGGGAGGTGTCCAATGCAGGTTGCAATGTTTAAACATCGTCATTTCCGCAGGGTTCCTATAAAAGTATCGGTGGTTGTTTGCTGTGCGGTCATGACCATTGCAGGCCCTGGCCGGGTAGCGCATGCCTCAGACAATCCCCTGCTGATCGACCCTGCCCTGATCGCCTCGCTCCAAATGCGCGCGGAACACGCTTCGCCGCGTGAACAGGTGCAAATCTACGCGGACCTGGTTGATAAGATCAGCCAGTTGGTCAGCCGCGAGATTGCCGACGGCGAAGAGGAAAAAGCACAGTCTACCCTGCACCAGTTGGAAACCTGCGCTGCCGGACTCGAAACAGGTCTGCAGCGCGACAGCAAGGGCCTGAAGCGCACGGAATTGCTGCTCCACACCACCCACCGGCGCCTTTCTGACCTGGTTCGGAGCGCTTCGGGAGACATGAAACCGCTTGTTCAGAGCGCCGTAAACCGCCTGGACCGCGTGCAAACGGCGCTTTTAAGTGCCGTTTTTGAGCACTAAACGTGCGTTTTCGCGTGCAGTTTGCAATGTGCCTCTGCGCAGTCTCGCTGTTCGGGACGCTTGCCGCTCAGAAGCACTCCACCGCGCTCTCTGAAGCAGAGGAAGAGCAGGTGCGTGATGCAGCCATTGAACCGGCACGCCGCATCGCGGTCTACCAGGCCATTATCGAGTCTCGCATTAGGCGCATCCAGGATGTTCTTGCAAACACCCGCGCGCAGGGCCGTCGAGAAGATATCCGCGAGAACATGGACGAGATTACCGGACTGGTTGACGAGTTGCAGGACAACCTCGAAGAGTATGAGCACATTCATCGTGATCTGCGCAAGCCACTCCCCAAGCTGCTGGATGCGACCCTGCGATGGGAGTCGGTGCTGAAGCAGCCGCCAGACAATGACGCCTACAACCTGATCCGTAAGCTCGCGCTTGAAGCTGTCGCCGATATCAAGAAGGAAGCTGGCGAAATGCTGCCCGCTGAACTTGAGTACTTCAAGGCACATCCCCCTGAGAAAAATCCAGACGCGAACAGGGTTGGTCCGGTTGAGGGTGCCGAGGGCAAGAACCCGCGCTGATGCGCTTCTTTACCGGCGGCCCGCTTTACACTGGCTGGAGTGAGCGCCCTGGAACTGCAGCCAATCTTTGAAGTCGCTTATCGCGAGTTGCGTCCGCGTGCACCGATTCCACCGCTGGATATTCGCTTCCGCCGATTTGTTTCCTTGAACACGACCATTCGGCTGCGCGAAGGCAGGCTGTTAGTGCGACTGTCAGACCTGCTGCAGGGCGCGCCTGATTCTGTGCTGGAAGCCATTGCGCACATCCTGTTGGCGAAGCTATACCGCAAACCAATTGCTGCACTGCACAACGATCGCTACCGGCGCTACACGTCGTCAGAAGCAGTCAGTCGTCAGGCTCAGCAGGCCCGCCAAATGCGCGGACGTAAGCGCATCCTGAGTGCCGCCGGTCATCACTACGATCTGGAAGAGGTGTTCGAGGCAGTTAACCAAAGGTTCTTCCACGGGCTGCTTGGCCGGCCTGTGCTTACCTGGAGCGCACACAGTGCGCGACGGCTGTTGGGCCACTACGATGCGGCACACAATACCATCGTTGTAAGCCGCGTCTTCGATGGTCCTGCGGTTCCCCGCTATGCTGTGGAGTACCTGATGTATCACGAGATGCTGCACCTGAAGCATCCCGTACGCACGCGTGGCGGGCGGCGATGCATCCACTCACGCGAGTTTCAGGCGGACGAGCGGCTCTTCCCGGAGTTGGAGCAAGCCAAGGCTTTTCTGAAGCGCTTGTAACCGCTTCTACAGCATAGGAATTGTTAGAGTCGCGAAAGCGCAAAACAGCATTGTTGATCCGAGTGCCTCGCGATCCTTCGCTCCGCTCAGGATCACAGGCGCAAACGGCATATAGGTAAATCTGCCAAAACCGCACACAAACATCAGGCAGCCGTGAGTTCCCCAGCACCGTAACGACGTTGCGCGATCAGAATTAGCACAGCACCCACCAGCACCGTTCCAAGTGCCGCTACCTGTGCATTTGACATGCCGAAGTAAAGCCGCTCGTTTCTGCGGACGATCTCCACCAGAAAGCGGCCAATGCCACTCAGCACAAGGTACTCGCCGGTCAACTGGCCCAGCGGCAGGTTACGTTTGCCACGTAGCCACAGGTAGCCGCACAGCGCCATCGCAAACAACAACTCATACAGAGGAGTGGGCTGAACCAGCAGGCCCGGCGGATTCGGCTGCGGCGGG
>CAXTFT010000202.1:0-849 GCA_964243585.1 uncultured Terriglobus sp. | reverse complement strand
GGGTCCAGTGCATCATCGTGGATGTGCACTCCCCAGGGCAGCGTGGTGTTGATGCCGTAATCACCGTCGCCCGAGGTTAGGCAGCCAATTCGCCCCACGCCGTAGCCGATGGCTGCTGCGGGCGCCGCCAGGTCAAGCATGCGGAGCGGGCGGATTTCATTCGAGCGTCCCTGCCACATGAGCGTGGCGATGCCGAACAGCAATCCGCCAAACCAGGCAAAGCCGGCCTGGAACCAGTGGAAGAAGCGTGTCAGCATATCCAATGGATGCGACGGGCCGGGAGTCCCAATCTCCCGCATGGCCATGCGCAATTGCGTGGGGTTCTGTAGTTCGTGCCACACCTTCGCACCCAATACGCCCGCAATCATGACAATGGAGACGACCACGATGGCATCTGCCGTTATACCGGCGCGCATAAACGACCGGTGCAGCACGTAAGCCGCGCTGACCGCCGCAAACCACATAAAGATACCGAAAGTGCCCAGCGTCAACGAGCCGACGTGCAGGTAAGGAAACATGTGCAGGCCAAGTATACCGAGCGGGGTTGACAGTTACGAACTTCGTCGTGCTTGCCTGTCATCAAACACGGTGTTGTACAAGCAAGATCACTGTTGACAGAGGGGCAGAACTCCACCTTGTCGGACAAAGGTGCATGGCTGAATCATGTGCTGCCGAAGACATTGCACTTTCTCGTTCACTACGTGGCCATGCAACCACCTCTTCGCGCTTGCCCGGTTTGCGGTTAGGCTAGAGGGCATGCCGACGCCCACGCTGAGCTGTGGCCGCTCTACGGCCTGACCGTGGAGGACGGCGACCGGACGCCGATCGATCTGGACGTTCTCCTGCCGG
>CAXTFT010000201.1:0-5053 GCA_964243585.1 uncultured Terriglobus sp. | reverse complement strand
GATGCATGGCATCGCGCCTTTATTGCTTGCCATAGCGGCGAACTCGTTCCGATACCATGGTAAAGATGACTGCCGCGCTTGCCACAGAGACTCATCTCGACCGTATTCTGCTTCGCACGCGAGCCGATCTCTTCCTGCGCCGGACGCCACAGCGCCTGCAGCAACTGGAAGGAATGGCAGCGCGCCATGTGCCGCGTAATTTTGCAGCAGCGCTGCACCGTACGACAGCAACGCGGCCCGCAGTCATAGCAGAACTGAAGAAGGCGTCACCATCCAAGGGCCTGATCCGGCCTGACTTTGACCTTGCGGACCTTGCGAAGTCGCTGCAAGCAGGTGGTGCGGCATGTCTGTCCGTGCTTACGGATGAGCCTTTCTTTCAAGGTTCGCTGCGGAATCTTGAGATCGCATCGCGCTCAACAGGCTTGCCATGCCTGCGGAAAGACTTCATTGTTGATGAGTTTCAGATCGTCGAAGCACGCGCATACTGCGCCGACGCCATTCTGCTGATCGTCGCAGCACTCACCGATGGTGAACTGAAGCTCCTTCGCGCCAGCGCGCGCTCCATGCAGTTGGACGTGCTCTGCGAAGTACACAATCGCGAAGAACTGGATCGCGCCCTGCTGCTCGATTGCGAGTTGTATGGCGTAAACAGCCGCGACCTGCGCACCTTCGCCGTGGATAGTACCGCGGCAGAGGAGCTTGCGCAGCACC
Source organism: uncultured Terriglobus sp. (assembly GCA_964243585.1). Classification (GTDB taxonomy): domain Bacteria; phylum Acidobacteriota; class Terriglobia; order Terriglobales; family Acidobacteriaceae; genus Terriglobus. The sequence goes on along the minus strand of CAXTFT010000201.1, from coordinate 4,342 downwards.
TGCCCGAAAAGGCAGTGCGTGTTGCCGAGAGCGGTCTTGGCTCCTACGCTGACATCCAGCGCATGCGACAGGCGGGCTACAACGCGTTCCTTATTGGCGAGTCACTGATGCGTGCAGCCGATCCGGGGAGAGCGCTTGCAGCACTGCTCCATGCACCAGAAGCGGGGTAGCGCCATGTGGGTCAAAATCTGTGGCAATACACGGCTGCTGGATTGCCTGCTGGCTGCTGAAGCAGGCGCTGACGCGGTTGGGTTCATTTTTGCTGAGGGCAGGCGGAACGTGACCGCGAACCAGGTAGCTGCGATCACCTGGAAGCTGCCAGACACGGTGGAAAAGATCGGCGTCTTCACCTCAACAGACTCGCGATCTATTACGGAAACGTCGAAAACGGCAGGTCTAACCGGCATCCAGCTTCACGGAACGTATAGCCCCACGCTGATCCGTGAAATACGGGAACGCCTCGGGGCAGGCAATCCGGTGCGCGTCCTGCAGGTGGTCCATTGGGATCTGGACATACCTTCTGAGACACAGGCGCGGGCATTTACACAAATAGTTACTAGCATTTCAGAAGACAGGCTTGCCGATAGCCTGCTGGTCGATTCACGAACCGCGCAAAAAAGCGGCGGTACAGGCCGCACATTTGACTGGGCTGCTGCTAGGTCCTTTTTGAAACAGGTTTCTGTGCCGGTGATTGTTGCAGGTGGCTTGCAGCCGGAAAACATTACCGCGGCATTGCAGGCTCTGCAGCCTTGGGGACTGGATGTTTCCAGCGGTGTTGAGGACTCGCCGGGCGTGAAGAACGCCGAAGCTTTGCGCCGCTTCATTGAGACCGCGAAGGCCTAGTAATCGTTTGGAGCATGCCGTCTTCCCTGCTGCGCTCGTCATCCTGCTGCCCGTCACTCAGGCTTCCGTCGTTCCGTTGAGGCTGTCATCCTGAGCAAAGCTAAGGATCCCTGCACGCTTCGTTCGTCACGGCAGCCGGAATTTTGATAGACAGTCACTCGGAAGCGCATGCTTCTTAAAGTGACATCCATACGCAGAATGTGCTGGGATGATGGTGGTTCGCCCAAGATGACTGCGGACACCGACAGGTGATTGTTTTTCAGACAACAGACTTTAAGGCACGCAAGCGCATGCAGCTTCCGCTACTTGCGCTTGCTGATGAACAGGCTCCAAAACGGGTCCCTAGGAGCGTTACTGCTCCTCATGTTCCTTCTTTTTGATGCCGTGGTGCTTGCGCGCCTTGTTGGCAACCAGGCCGCCGCCTGCGCCTACACCCGCGCCGACCACCGCGCCCACGGGTCCGCCAACCAATGCTCCTGTAGCGGCACCACCGGCAGCCGATCCGCCGACCACCTTGGCCTTTGTGTGGTGCCGGTGATCCTTGGCTTCCTGCTCGGCCTTGGCATCTGCATGTGACTGCTGTGCCATGGCTACCATTGGTACCAGAACTCCTGCCAGCGTAATGGTAGCTGCCATTGTCTTGAACTTCATCATCCGTGCTCCTCCGTTCAATACTTCCCGATGATGGATGGCGCAATACGTGGTCTGGTTTCTTCCCTTCTGCCGCGATTTACGATAGGCTGTCGGCATGGTGCGTTCTTCCTATTGGCGATTTACCTACCGCGGCCACTCCGCGGCGCCGGTGGAACACGCTCTCTAAACACGCTCAGTCGCAGCGGACATTTTGAGAAGCAGTTTCAGGGAGCCGCGGCCAACATTGGTCGCGGCTTCTTTATGCACGCAGCAGAGACAAGGCGAAAGGTCACATAGATGCCGGTTCTGGAAGCAATCACTGAGGTTCAGCGGTCCATGGGTTCGGGGCGTTTCGGTGCGTACGGCGGTCGCTACGTTCCGGAGACGCTGATGGCGGCGCTGCTGGAACTGGAGCATGCCTACCTGGAGGCGCAGGACGACCCCGCCTTCCACGCGGAGCTGAACGACCTGCTGCACCACTACTGCGGTCGGCCTACGCCGCTGTACTTTGCCAAGCGCCTGACGGAGCAGCTGGGCGGTGCGCAGATCTGGCTGAAGCGCGAAGACCTGCTGCACACCGGCGCGCATAAGATCAACAACGCACTGGGCCAGGGCCTGCTGGCGCGGCGCATGGGCAAGCAGCGCATCATCGCAGAGACGGGCGCTGGTCAGCACGGCGTTGCCACGGCAACGGTATGCGCGCTGTTCGGCCTGGAATGCGTCATCTATATGGGCGATCAGGACATGCGCCGGCAGGAGCTGAACGTCTATCGCATGCGCCTGCTGGGGGCCGATGTGCGCGGCGTCTCCTCCGGTTCGGCGACGCTCAAGGACGCCATTAACGAAGCCATGCGCGACTGGGTCACCAACGTGCGCACCACGTTCTACATCCTTGGCTCGGCGCTGGGTGCGCACCCGTACCCGACCATGGTGCGCGACTTCCACCGCATCATTTCGAAGGAAGCCAAGCGCCAGTTTGCGGAGCAGGTAGGCCGCAACCCTGACGTGGTGGTGGCCTGCGTGGGCGGCGGTTCGAACGCCATCGGTGCGTTTTACGAGTTCATTCCGGATGAGAACGTGCGCCTGATCGGCGTCGAGGCGGGCGGACGCGGCCCCGGCTTGGGAGACCATGCCGCGCGGTTCAACAAGCAGGGTGGCGGCCTGCCCGGAGTGCTGCAGGGCACCTACAGTTACGTGCTGCAGAACGATGCCGGGCAGGTGGCTCTCACGCACTCTGTAAGCGCAGGCCTGGACTACGCCAGCGTCGGCCCGGAGCACGCCATGCTGCACGATCTAAAGCGTGCCGAGTATGTCAGCGCCAACGATGAAGAAGCGCTGAACGCAACCAAGGTGCTGTCGCGCACCGAGGGCATCGTACCCGCGCTTGAGTCCGCGCATGCTGTCGCACACGTGATGAAGATCGCCCCGACCATGGGTAAGGACCAGGTCATCATGATCAACCTGAGCGGCCGCGGCGACAAGGACATGGGCATCATCAGCCGAGAGTTGCATCTTGGCGGTGGGCCTGCGGAAAACAAGGGCACGCGATAGTCATGCAAGAGCAGAAGGAAGCCATCCCGTACAAGCACATCTTCGGCGTGTGTGGCGGCTTGCTGCTCATTTGCGGAGGCATTCTCTGTCTTGTAGCTGTCCATGCAAACAGAACAACACGTGCACTGGGCGGCCACGACTTAACTCCGCTAAGACCCGAGGGTGTTTTGTTGCTCGTAGTGGGAGTCATCCTTTGCTCTCTGACTGCACTTTCGATAAAGCACCAGAAGCATTTACGGGCGAAGAAAGCAGGAAGCTACTCTAATGCCAGTTAATTTTACAAACAGGCCCGGCTTAGTCGTCTACCTGACGGCAGGCGACCCATCCCTCGAAGCAACCTACGACATCGCGCTCGCGGCTATCGATAACGGCGCGCAGGTGATCGAATTGGGCGTACCGTTCAGCGATCCGCTGGCGGACGGCCCGGTCATCCAACGAGCCAGTGAGCGTGCTGTGGGACGCGGTGTAACGCTGACCGATGTGCTCGCGCTCTGCAAGCAAATCCGCGAGGCACGGCCCGCGTGCGGCATCATCCTGTTCAGCTACCTGAACCCGGTCGTCCGCATGGGCCTGCCTGCGTTCTGCGCGGCGGCGAAGGCCAGCGGGGCGGATGGCGTGCTGCTGACGGACATGATCGTGGAAGAAGCCACCGAGTACCTCGCCGAGATGCGTAGGAACGATCTCGCGCCGGTCTTCCTCGCCGCACCCACCAGTCCGGATGAGCGGTTGAAAGCCATCGCGGAGAACAGCCGTGGTTTCGTCTACGCCATCTCACGCGTCGGCATTACCGGCACGCAGGATCAGGTCGCGGGTGACGCGCAGGGGCTTGTGCAGCGCATCAAGCAGTTCACGGACCTGCCGGTTGCGGTCGGTTTCGGCATCTCGCGCGCGGAGCATGTGGCCGCCGTCATGCAGTTTGCCGACGCCGCCGTGGTCGGCAGCGCCATTGTGCAACTGATCGAGAACAGCGCGCCGGGCGACGAAGCAAGGGCCGTGGGCGACTTTGTGCGTGGCCTGACCGGCGCACCTCAGTAGAATGGAAACACACCAAGGCAGCAGGGGACGAACGATGGAAATTGCAGACTGGCGAGCAAAGATCGATGGGCTGGACGAGCAGATCGTCAAGCTGTTGTGTGAACGTGCGGGAGCGGCCGCGGCCATCGGCGCGCTGAAGACGAAAACCGGCGCGAACATTTACGAGCCGGACCGTGAACAGAACGTGCTGCAGCACGTGGGCAAGTGCAATACGGGCGAACTGCCAAACGACCAGTTGCTGGTCATTTACGAACGCATTATGGACGTTATGCGCTCGCTG
>CAXTFT010000200.1:0-5105 GCA_964243585.1 uncultured Terriglobus sp. | reverse complement strand
ACGTCCGTGTACTTGTTGCCGCTGCCCGTGTTGAAGATGACCACGCGATCTGATGCCTTAAGGAAGCCGCTCTCAATCAGCCGGTCGTATGCGGCTGTTGCTGCGGCACCTTCTGGCGACAGCAGGATGCCCTCATTCGCACCCCAGTCCTGGATCGAGGCAAACATCTCGCTGTCCGTCTGCGAGATGACGGTACCGCCCGACTCACGCACCACGTCCAAGATGATGTAGTCGCCGTAGGGCTTTGGTACTCGCAGACCGGAGGCTAGCGTGTGCGCGTTCTGGAACATCTGCGACGCGTCCGCACCCTCGCGGAAGGCCTTTGTCACCGGCTCACAACCGGCGGCTTGCACGGAGATCATCTTCGGTCGCTTACCACTGACCCAGCCAAGCTCTTCCATCTCGAGGAAAGCCTTCCACATCCCGATCAGGCCGACACCGCCACCGGTTGGGTAGAAGACTGCGTCCGGGTATTCCCAGCCAAGCTGCTCGACCAGTTCGTAGCCCATGGTCTTCTTGCCTTCAACACGGAAGGGTTCCTTCAGCGTGGAGACATCGAACCAGCCTTCCTTCTCCTTGCGTTCCGCAACGATCTTTGCGCAGTCAGAGATCAGGCCGTCGATCAGTGTCATATGCGCGCCGTACGCGATGCACTCCACCTGATTCGCGAGCGGAACGTCCTGTGGCATAAAGATGTGCGCCTCCATACCGGCTGCGGCAGCATAGGCTGCCAGCGCACCGCCAGCGTTGCCTGCAGATGGCACGGCAAGCTTCTGCAGGCCGTAGTGCTTTGCCATGGTCACGGCAAGCGCCAGGCCGCGCGCCTTGAAGGTACCGGTCGGGTTCGCACCCTCCTCTTTCAACAGCACATTCTTGTTGCGACGGCTGGGCAGCATGGGCGTCCAGCCTTCGCCCAATGTCACGGGTTCCACGTCCGGCAGTACCGAGGCGTAGCGCCACATGCTGTGTACATCTGGCAGGCTGTCGCGCACGGCCACGCCTTTCGCTGCCGTCAGGTCATAACGAACGTAGAAGGTGCCCGCACAGACAGGGCAGAGTGTCTTGGGAGTAGCTGCATCCTCGCGATGGTGACAGCGTGAACACTCCAGGTGATCGATTTTCGGCATAGATCTTCAGGATAAAGCAGTGACTTCACGAGCACTTACGCCAGAAGCGGAACATCATCCTGATGGTGGTTTTGCGCCTCAATCAATTCCTGGTACAGGCCGCCACCTTCCACCAGATCTTCATGGGTTCCACTCTCGATTACGCGTCCCTGTTGAATGACGTAGATGCAATCAGCCTTGCGTACCGTGGACAGCCGGTGCGCAATGACGATGGACGTTTTGCCACTCATGAGTCTATCCAATGCCTCAAACACTAGGTGTTCGCTGTTGGCATCAAGTGAAGAAGTCGGCTCATCCAGGATAAGGATCGGGCTGCGGCGGACCATGGCGCGCGCAATGGCAATGCGCTGGCGCTGGCCACCGGACAGCAGAACACCGCGTTCCCCCACAACCGTGTCATACTTCTGCGGCAGGTAATCGATGAACTCGGTTGCGTTTGCCGCTTCAGCCGCAGCGATGATCTCGTTATGCGTTGCTTCCGGACGGCCGTAGGCGATGTTCTCCCAGATTGTGCCGCTGAACAGTACTGTGTCCTGCAGCACAAAGCTGATCTGGCTGCGAAGCGAAGCCTGCTTCACCTTGGAAACATCCTGACCGTCGATCTTGATGGTGCCCGCCTGCGGCTCGTAAAAGCGCGCGATCAGGTTGATCAGGGTCGTTTTTCCGGAACCGGTTGGACCCACGAGCGCTATCACCGAGCCGGCATTCATGCTCATGGTGACATCGTGAAGAATCTCGCGATCACCGTCATATGAGAACGTCACGTGACTAAAATCGATGCGTCCTCCGGTGATCGTCAGATCCTTGGCGCCTGGTACGTCTCGCATCTCGCTCTGATTGCCGATGATCTCCTGGATACGCTCATAGCCAATGTCAGCCTTTGAGTAGGAATCCATGATTTTAGAGATATCCTGCATGGGCTTGTACATGCTTGCGATGTAGGCAATAAAGATGTAAATCTTGCCGCCGGTCATGCCGGAGCTGAGTGCGAGCCGTCCACCGACGTAGAGCACGCCACAGGTTCCTATCGCGGTAACGATGTTCACGATAGGCACCAGCTTCGCTTTGAGCGTGCGCGCGCGCAGAGCCGCCTCGACTGTCTCAAGGCTTTCGCCTTCCAGGCGGTGCACCTCGTACTCCTCACGCGAGAACGCCTTGACCACGCGAATGGAGCCAAGCACCTCCTGCACCACGGAGATCATCTTGCCTTCCTGCTTCCGCACCTCGCGCGATGCCTTCTTCACCCGCCGGGTATACGTGTACACAATGGCGAACAGGACCGGCACCACCGCAAGCGCGATCAACGTAAGCTGCCAACTCAGGTAGAACAGCACGCCGATCATGCCGACGATGGTAGCGATGTCGACCAGAATGCTGAGCAGACCGGAGACGATAAAACTCTGGATAGAGTCGATGTCGGTCGTGACGCGACTGATCAGATCGCCCGTCTTGCTGGTGTCGTGGTAGGCCAGCGACAACCGATGAACCTGCGCATACAGCGTGCGACGCAGATCGTGTGTGACCCATTGCCCTACACTGGTGGTGGTGTACTTTTCCCAGTAGGAACAGAAGGCGTCCACCACTGCGATCACGATCACAGCGATGCACGCGAACAGCAGGATCTGCAGCGGCTGCGTTCCGACAGTCCTTTTAATCACACCGAACAGCCAGCCGTGCGACTCCTTATGACCGATGACGTTATCGAGCACAATCTTCAACGGCCAGGGTGTTGCCACGTCCGCGATGGTTTCACCGGCAATGGCGACAAGGCCCAGCAGCAGGGCACGACGATGGGGCCGCAGTAGGTCTTTGATGCTGACGCGGCGTCGGTTCGTCTCTTTTCCCTGATCGTTTAGGCTCAATGCTTCTCCGGGTCCATCCTGCGCGCTGCCGTATAGTGTTGCGGCATCAATCAATGCTTTAGATGCAGACGCTGCCGTATCTCGGCACTGAACTCGCGTAGCTGCTGGGTACCTGCGCGGATTGCCAGCGAGGTCGCCAGGCCGGTAAAGGTGCGGCCGACGCTCCGGTCGCGATCAGGGTAATAAGCATTCGTTAACGCCGAACTGGAAGCAACAGCAGAGATCAGAGCCCAGTTGGGTGCGTTCCCCCCGCTGTCTTTACGGGTCACAATGACGCGTGTGGCAGCGTAAATAACCCGCTGCTTGAATGCGTGTTGCGGGCCCAGGACGTAGTACCGGGGATCGTCATGAAAGAGGTTTGCGTAGATACCATAGAAGAAGATAGATTGCGACGTATCGCGCAGGGCAGCCGCTCCCAGGCGTTCGCCAAAGCCGGCGCGGTCGGTTCCATAGTGGGGCCGATTGTCCATCAGGTGGCTGTAACCCGCCGACACGTTCCAGGAAGCAAACGCGCCTAGCGTCAGTTGCTTCTGAATGCCAATGGCAAATTTGTCGCTCGCGCTTAGCGGCTGCGCCGACTCACCGGCCCTGATGGTGATGGCAGACTTCTTTGCCACCTGCGGAGCCACAGCAGAGGACGGTCCCTGCTCCCACCCGGAAACGGCAACACTGCTACTGGAGTAGGCGTCTGTCCCACTAGCGTTTAGCGTTCCGCTTGGCGCATCAGGCAACCCGGCATCCGCCATTGCCAGCTTTGCTGGGGGATTAGCAACAATCTCAAGCAATTGGGCATGTACTGGTTGCGCAGCTGACGCTGAAGCAAGGAGTAGGCTGCCGACAGTCAGGGAAGTAAATACATGGGGCATGGCCTATGACTCCTATTGCTTGCGTCCGATTTATATGGCACCGGGCAACTCTGTTGATCTTTGCCTGTGTAGATGCGATTTAGACGCCGCAGGCACATAGCAGGATGCGGTTGAAGTGTCAGAGGAGCTAATTTTGGGAAACTGATCCGTGCAGCGTGAATCGATTGCATACCGAGTGATCAACGTCTGCGGTCATGTAGCTGCTGCACACAGGGTCCTGCCGAGGCAGGGTGCTCAGGTACTGATCTCACAGGAGAACGGCCGGTCTCAGGAAAGTTTCTAGACCGACCGTGTGAGTTGAGCCATGTTAGTACGGCTCTCGAAGACATCCTCTTACAAGGAACTCATATTGTGCAGGAACTCGCTGTTGTTACGCGTCTTGCCCAGCTTGTCTGTTAGTAACTCCATGGCCTCAACCGGTGACAGCGGGTTCAGCACCTTGCGAAGAATCCACGTCCGCTGCAGGTCTTCCTTTGGAATCAGCAGCTCTTCCTTACGCGTTCCGCTGCGCTGGATGTCGATCGCCGGAAATACTCGCTTGTCGACCAGTTTGCGGTCAAGGATTACTTCCATGTTGCCGGTACCCTTGAACTCTTCGAAGATCACTTCATCCATACGTGAGCCGGTATCCACCAGCGCTGTCGCCATGATGGTCAGCGAACCGCCTTCTTCAATGTTACGGGCTGCGCCAAAGAAGCGCTTGGGTCGCTGCAGCGCATTCGAGTCCACACCGCCTGAAAGCACCTTGCCGCTCGGCGGCACAATGGTGTTGTAAGCACGCGCGAGACGGGTGATGGAGTCGAGCAGGATGACCACGTCGCGCTTGTGCTCGACCAGCCGCTTGGCCTTCTCAATCACCATCTCGGCAACTTGGACGTGGCGCGCCGCCGGCTCGTCGAAGGTGGAGGAGATGACCTCGCCCTTGACCGAACGCTGCATGTCCGTGACTTCTTCCGGACGCTCGTCAATCAAGAGGACGATCAGCACAACCTCGGGGTGATTGGCCGTGATGGAGTTGGCTATAGCCTGCAGCAGCACGGTTTTGCCGGTGCGTGGCGGTGCAACGATGAGACCGCGCTGGCCCTTGCCCACCGGTGTCAACAGATCCATGACACGCCCGCTGATGTTGTCGCGGACAGTTTCCATCTTTACGCGCTCGTCGGCGTACAGCGGAGTCAGGTTGTCGAACAGGATTTTGTTGCGCGTCTCTTCCGGCGACTCGAAGTTGATCGCCTCGATCTTGACCAGCG
>CAXTFT010000199.1:0-5122 GCA_964243585.1 uncultured Terriglobus sp. | reverse complement strand
GTTACCGTCGTTTTCCAACGTGAAGCCAAACTTGAACTCGTTCGCAAGCCGCTGCGTGAAGGCGTAGTTGAAGTTGCTGGCAAGGATGCGGTAACGCGCAAAGGCCGTGCTGTTCGGCAGCGTCAGGTCAGCGAGCTGGCTTTGGTTGTTATCTTTCCAAGAGTACCGAACGGAAACAGAAGCCTTCGCTCCCAAGGTTTGATCGCCTCGGACATCGAACTGGTTTGAGTTGATGTCATTGCGGCGAGAACTCAGATAGTTATAACCACGGTCTGCGGCTGCGGCTGCGAGTGACAGGGCAGCGTCGATGTTCGGATCGGGATAGAAGTTAAGGAACTTGGCCGAAGCTGCATTGATGGGTACCTGGTTATTTGCGTAGACGCCGCCGGTGAAGGGGTTCTGCAACGGCGTGGAGGATTCCTGAGAAAAGTCGCCGCGCTTCATCCGCACGGTCGGTACATACCGCTGCAGGACGGTCGTCTGCGGGAATCGAAGACCCTCATACGCCGCGAAAACAAAGGAACGGTTCCGGCCGTCGTACACGTGAGGGATACGCACGGGCAGTCCTACGCTGGTGCCGAAGTCCTTTGCATCCTTTTGAGGCTTGGTGCTTGCATCTGCGCCGTAAGGCGTGGCATCCAGCGCATCGTTCTGGTAGTACATGTAAGCAGAGCCGTGCATCCGGTTGGTGCCGCTTTTAGTGATGGTTGTGATCTCGCCAGGCTGTCCGTATTCTGCATTGTTGTTCACGCCGTCCACGCGAATCTCTGCGATGGATTCAGCCGAAGGGAAGGCATCTGCCTGCACGTTGTTGGTGGTCTGGTTCTGCGCAGAAATGCCGTCGACTGTTGTGTCGGTCTGTGATGGCAAGCCACCCTGGATGGAGTAACGAACGGCGGGTATGGGTCGGGTGGAAGGTGCGGGTGGGTAGGCGCCGCTGTCGGGCTGCACACCGGGCAGCGCCTGCACCACGCTGAGCGGCGACGTGGAACCGGCTCCTCTGTAATTGGCGGGCAGGTCAAGCACGGCCTGCGGTGTCAGTACTGATGAGATCTGTGCGTTTTCAAGATTGATGACACCTGCATCCGAAGCGTTTACTGTTACGCTCTGTGTCGCCCCTACCTTTAGCGTCACGTCATAGCGGAGCTGCTGACGAGCCTGTAAGGCAATGCCCGTCGCGGTTGTTGTTGCCAGTTCGGCGCTTTGAACCGTGATGTCATAGGTTCCAGGTTCGAGATTCAGACTGTTGTACTGACCGTTGCTATCTGTAGTAATCGTGCGGTCTATATTGTTTTCAATCCTGTGAAGTCGAATGGACGCATTTGGCACCCGAGCACCCGAGGTGTCCTGCACCGTGCCGGAGATGCTGCCCAGGGTCGACTGCGCGATACATGCTGCGGGAAGGACCAGGAGCGCCGCACTGGAGAGCGGAAGATAGAAGCTTCGAATTCTGATGGACGAAAAAAAGCGATTCATTTGGGACCTCAAAAGCAAAAGCAAAGAAAGGGAGTTAGCTAGCCCTAGGGGCTTGCAAAGATGTCAGGAGATTGATCGTCGTTGAGGCTGAAGCATTTGCTTTCAGGCGCATCCGGTACTGCCACCATGCGGTCATTGCAACGCCAGATGTAACCGATGCAACAGCACGCCCTATCCATAGGCCATATACGCCGTAACCGAGTGGGAATGCGAGAAGGTAAGCTGCCGACATACCCAGGCCCCAGTTGCACGTGATGCTGATCCACATGGGAGACCGGGTGTCCCCGAGCCCTGTGAAAGCAGAGGAGTGGATGACAAAAGCCGCGTCTCCAAGAATCAGGAGCGCACAAATCCTAAAAAGTGGAACGGCAGCCATGACGACGTGAACATCGTTGGTGTAGAAGCCTGCCAGACGCTGAGAAAAAATCAGAAAGAGGATCGCGGCCAGCCCACTGTACCCCAGGGCAAGTGCAAGGGAAGCACTTGCAGACTGTTTTACAGCACTCAACTGGTCGCGTCCTGCGGCCTGTCCAACACGGATCATTGCTGCATAGGCCAACCCGGTTGGCACCATGTAGACGAACGCGTTCAGGTCGAGCGTGACCTGGTGCGCGGCCAAAGATGTCGTTCCCAAGCGCGCGCACAGAATGGACATAAATGTTGAGATACCCAGTTCAAGGGAGAACTCCAGACCGGACGGCCAACCGATGCGCAGCAACGCCCGCAGGCGCACCGGGTCAGGCAGCAGCATGCGCAACTGAGGCCAGACGCGCAACTCGCGAAAGGCCAGCACCACACCTGGCAGCAGCACAAGCAGCATCCAGAAGCGCACCACTACCGTGGCCCAACCCGACCCGGCTATTCCCATGGCAGGAAAGCTGCCGTGCCCAAAGAGCAGAAGCCAGTCGAATAACCAGTTCACCAGCCCCGCCGTAATCAGCGATGCAGATACCAGCAGAACCCGGTTGATGGACTGCAAAAAACGTCTTGCTGCCATGTACAGCATCAGTGGCGCTGTGGACCAGATCAGCGCGTGAAGGTACCGCTGTGTTTCCCCAAACATCTCCTGCGACGTGCCGAAGCGTGGCAGCAGGGAAGCCGCCGCGAGGGAAGCCAGCATGACCAGCGGTGTGCCGAACAAAACAATCCACATGGATTGCATTAGCATTTTCACGGATTCGGTTCTGTCTCCCTGCCCGGCTGCCTGCGCAATAAAGGTTTCCAGCCCGTTCAGTAGATAAACGGCAAAGAAAGCAATTGCGTAGTAGATGGTGTTGCCCAGTGACGAAGCCGATATTGAGAGAGCGGAGTGCGGCAGCCGCCCAATCATGATCGCGTCGATGATGTAGGTCGACATCCACCCCAGTTCACCCAGTGCAAGGGGACCACCTAAGCGCACGGACGCAAGCATTTCTGCCCGAAAACCCTTCGGGGTAGCTACGCGCGTCATTCCTGGCTGGCGTGACTCTTTGGAGGAATTGTTCGCGGCTTCTCGCGAGATCACTCTCTGTTCCTCGAAGTGTCGATCTTAGCTGGATGTATGAGTGCCTGACTCACCCATGTTGATCTCCTGAACCTTGTCTCCTGATCCAGTCATAGGCACAAAGCATTGGCATATTGGCAGGAAATTACGTTTCCTGGTATGTCCAAGCCACACGGAAGATCCTGGCGGTCGGGATGACAGAACTCTGACTTCAGGATGAGGCGGATAGAGCCTCAATACTGAACTGTCGATTGTCGTTGACCTGCTTAGTCTGTGCCTCGGTGAGTTGCGGGTTGCGCAGCAGCTGGTCGTATGTTTCTAACGCCTCTGCATGCCTGCCAACGTAGAAGCAGGCCACGGCAAACTCCAGTGGCAGATAGAAGGTGTAGATATCGCGCTCGACAAACAGCAGATCGGCCACGGGGAGAGGTATCTGCACACCCTGCGCCAGAAAGAGGTATGCGGCGGGATAGTCCTGCCGTGCTTGGTAGTACATGCCGATGCGGAAAAGTGGCTCCACCCGTTCAGGCCGGAAGGAAAACGCAGCCAGGTAGGCGGTCAGAGTCTTCGGCCAGTCCAGCCCGCGCATCTCCCGTATGCGGGCGATCTGGTAAAGCGATGACCACACTTCTTCATGCCAGCCGCCCATGGCGATGCGTCTGGTATACCTGTCTGACGCCAACTCCAGTTCACCCGCATCGTGGTAGCTTTGCGCAAGGTAGAACATGTGCCTCGTGTTGCCCGGTTCGGTCAGCAGCGCTCCCTCCAGCAACAATGCATCTTTTCGATAAGTAAGCGGATCGCAAGCGCGTGCACCATCCTGAATACGCAGTGTTCGTACACCGGCGAGCCGTTCTCGAACGCACGGCACGTCGGTCACAATGTGTTCATGCACAACGCCTTGGTAACGCCACGGCAACGCACTCCGCACTAGCTGGGTCTTGTAGTAGGTGACCGGCGGGGAGAGCAACTCAAAATCATATGCATCGGCAGTCAGCTTGGGTAACGCTGCATCGGGTACGAACTCCAGCACCTCGTCCGCATCGATAATAAACAGGAAGTCCGCGCGTGATGCCGCGAACACAACAGCCTCCGAGCGATTGTGGGCGAAGTCGACCCAGGGCCGCTCGATCAGATCGCCGGGTAAGCTTTGCAGTTCGTCTCGTACAAGCTGCTGGGTTCCGTCCGTCGATCCGGTATCGACCACAACCCAAGCGTCGAGAAGCGGCAAGACGGAACGCAGACAGCGCGTGATCACATGGCTCTCATTCTTGACGATCATGCAAAGGCACACAGTCTGCCCTGCCTGGTTCATCTTCCACTGGCTCCTTACGGTTACCTGCTCTAAGAGGAAAGGCACGCAGCCTCTCCGTGCCTGATGGCAAGCTGCTTACCTGAGCCGGTTCAGCTAGAACGTGACGCCCTGCCTGCACTCAAAGGTGGCTAGAAAAGTGGCTCTTGTGAATGCGCTGCTGCTGCCGTTCAGCGTGGCTCTTAAGGTGATGACATCACCTGCGTTCAATGACAAAGCGTCTAAGGAGTCACTGCAGCTTGCGTTTGGCCCGTCAGGTGGCCCAAAGCTGCAGGAGAGCCGACTGGCTGTCATCGATCCAATTGCCGTTGCACTGCCCGATAGCAATGTCACTGTTGCACCCGAGTTGCCACCGCTTATGTTGAGCGCTTGTACACGCAGGAAGAGTGCCGTGCAAGACTGCGGCACCATCAGAACGTTTCCAACGGAGTTCACGGAGTTGGCAGTGAAAATACCATTGGGAGGTGCAAAAAACTGTGAACTCCCTGTCTGGCCGCCCGTATTGAAGTTCGCCGAATAGAGCTGTCCGCTGGCAGCCCCGGCCGGCCCAGTTGCACCTGCCGGTCCGGTTGCGCCAGTGGGTCCAACTGCGCCTGGAAGTCCCGGTGCTCCATTCAGGCCTGCCGCACCGGACGGCCCCGCGGGTCCTGGCGGCCCACTCGGCCCTGCAGGACCAGCGACACCACTGGGTCCAACAGGTCCTACTGCACCGCTTGGTCCGACTGGCCCTATCCCACCACTTGCTCCAACGGGTCCAGCGACACCACTTGGTCCAACCGGACCTATGGCACCACTCGGTCCAACCGGACCTATGGCACCACTCGGTCCAACCGGACCTATGGCACCACTCG
>CAXTFT010000198.1:0-5129 GCA_964243585.1 uncultured Terriglobus sp. | reverse complement strand
CGGCATAGACAATGCAAAATGTGGAAAGATAGCGGGAACGCCGTCAGGACTTACCAAGTAATCCCGCTATGTCGCACTACCGGAAATCGTGCCGGTGACAGCCTTTGCAGCTGCGATGACATAGGAATAGGGTGGGCACTGATACCCAAAGATTGCTGGCTACGTCGCGCGGTCAGACCCCACTGTTAAGCAGCTTGCTTGCTGCATTGATCTTGCTGTCGGTCATCTGCCGTTTCCAAACGCCGATGCGACCGAGCCGTCGCGCGTCCCCAACCGTGCGCGGGTGCGTTCGACGGTGAGTTACTTTTCATCTCAGCCACGCTCGCCATGACGTGGAAGAAGAAGGGCCAAATGGTCACCAGTGTCAATGGAGGCCGGTTAGGCTCTGAAGCGCACGCCCAATTTTTAAGCTCACGGAAGTCAACCAGGTGCTTGACATCGCGGCCGAGCTGCCTCACTCCAAACGAGAACGGTGTTCCTCCTGACGGGACTTCTGGAGAGCTTTGGTGCTTGATGGCGAGAGTGAAAGGACGGAGTTCGGGGCTCCCGGTTCGGCCTCCCCTACAGGAAACGCGTCACGGATGGCATGCCGGCGAAACGAAGAGGCTAACCTCGGCTGGTTGGCATCGAACTTCTCGCCCCACCGTGTTCTTTCAGCGTGGTCTACCGTGGGGCCTACAAAGATGCGTACATACTCTCTCAGCTGAAAGTACCGTCTGAGAAGACTACAACAATGGATCGGTCCAGTAAGGCGGCCCGCGCCTGTTCCCCGTTGATTTCAGGAACTTACTTACGCCCGGAACAGCGGGGTGCCGCATGGCCCCGTCGAAAACCTTGGCATGGTTCGAAGTGGGTCGCTGAATGGCTGCAACGCCTCCGGCTCTCAAAAGCGCAACGTACACGTCAGGGCGGATCTGAACTGTTTGGATTCGTGAATCGCCTCAAGCAGGCGCTGCGAGTCTGCGTATGCCGCTCACAGCCGAGGGCCGCGAGCAACCTAGCGCTACATCTGTGGCTCCGGCAAAAAGGGTTCATGTCAGCCTCAACCCCTCCAGGGACGGAGTGCTGTGTTCGACACGTTCACCACATCCCAGGTTAAAAGCGAGGCTCCTCGTCTCTGCGTGAACAAACTCTGCGGCAAGTCGCTGTCAAAATTGAGCCGTGGCATGAGTTGTTCCCGCGCCCGCGCACGCGTGGTCAAGTGATTTGTTAACCCGCTATCAGGCAGAAATAGACGATCCTTTACGTTTAGCTCAGAAAGTTGCGCAGCAATTGTGAGGGCGCACCGATAAGCGTGAACAACAATTACGCAATTAGATCGACTGATGAACAGCCGCCGAAATTCATCGTTAATTAGGTCTCGATGTTGAGAGCTGGCGGATGGTTGCTGCGGAACGGGACTGCCATTACACGAGCCAGCGTCGGGGCGATCTGCCGCCTATCTGTGACGCCCAGATTGCGTCCGCGCGCGACGCCTGGTCCGATCATGAGGAACGACGCTCGCAACTCAGGCCTGTAGGGAAGATACTAGTGCGTTCCGGTGTGCGGTGTGTCTGTCATGTTTTGCCTGAACGCCCGGCACCCACTTTGAACCCAAGCTTCATTTCCACCACAAAGGCGGCGTCCGGCAATCCGCCCATCTTACGCGTCTTCCCGGTGATCACACTCGCGATGCCGTAGCCCGGGTGCCCCGCTGCTTCCATCAGCATCGCTTCGTCCTTTGCCACTACTGCAGCGTCGTGCGGATCCCTCAGCATGATAGCTGCCGTTCCTCCGGTAATCCACGCTGCTGCTTTCCAGGCTACCGGATCTTCCGCGGTGGCTGGCTTGAGCAATCCCGCCTGATTCAGCAGGGCATTCAGGTGGAACATCTTCTACACGGGGAGGAAGCCGTGATCGGACACAATGACAATGACGGCGTTGGGGTAGTTCTTCTTTTCTTCGGCCATCAGCATCGCCACCTCGCTATCAAGCTTTTCTAAAGTGCTGAGGCTTTCCGTACTAAATGGTTCGGTGATGTGCTCGGCATGGTCTAGGTCTCCGAGGTGTGTGGTGATGAAATCAGGCTTATAGCGTCGGAGCATAGACACGGTTCACGCCAGGCGTCGCTGCTCGAGGTTCTTCTCCTGCTCCGGGGTGAAATCAGGAGCGATCGTCTCGCGAAGACCTGCAGGGTGGTCGTAATGTTTGCTCTCGGCGCCAGACCTTGCCGTGTAGCCGTCTTCATTGCCGCCCTCAAAGGAGGCGTTGGCCGGGAAGAGCCGGTCGATGCCTGTTGCCTTCGTTGTCATAGGAAAGCCGATACTGGCAGTCGTGTAGCACTCCCTGTGCGCAGCCTGCCATAGTGTCATCACCTTGATGGTGCTCGCCTCGGTAATGGCTTCCCCGTGTAGCGCGCCTGTAGGGTCGAACTTCTGATTCGCGTAGACTCCGTGCTCCACTGGCCAGATGCTTGTCATCAGCGTGGTGTGGCTCGGATACGTCAGCGTGGGCAGCACACCCGTGACGCCCTCCGCGTACACGCCTTCACGCATGAAGTGTCGCAGCGTCGGGATCTTCAAATGGTACTTATCGGCTTTCCTGAGGTAAGCCGCGCCTAACGCGTCAAGCGAGATCACCAGCATCCGCTGTTTAGCCCTAGCAGCCACAGCGGGCACTGTTATCGCAGCAGCAAAGAAGGGGGCGGAGATGAGCCTTCGAAGTATGATCGTCCTGCTCCTTAGAACAGTATCTTGGCGGCCAGCTGAACATTGCGTTCACCGAAGGAGCCGCTGATTCTGCCAAATGTGCTGCTGGTGTTTGCGCCGTTAGTGCCTGTAGCCGGAACAAACGTCGTGTTCGGCAGATTGAAATGGGCCTGGTTCAGCACATTGAAGGCCTCGATGCGCAACTGCAGACGAATGTTCTCCGAGATGGTCGTGGTCTTAAAGATGGAAGCGTCCAGGTTCACGTAGCGCGGTCCGCGCGAGTCTGGCAGCACGCGGGGCACATTACCGTAGGTGTAGGGGTTTGGGTTCTGAAACGCGTCCGTGTTGAACCAATGCGTATAGTCGCGGTCCGAACGATTCACTGATGCCGCGGACTTACCCGGGGCGAAGTCCGGCCGAGATGCCGCGCTGTTGTTCCCGCCGCTGATGGAGAGTGGCAGACCACTCTGCGCGGTGAACACGCCGTTCGCCTGGAAGCCACCGATTACGCGGGACAGGAAGCCATTTGTATGCGAGCCAAAGCGCTTGCCACGCCCAAAGGGAAGGTCGTACAGCGCGCTCATTACGAACCGGTGACGCAGGTCCGAGGGGTCAACACTGTACTCGGCGCGCCGGTTGAAGACATCCTGATACGAGACATTGCCGGGAGCTGTGGAGATGCCGATGTAACCATCGAGCGGGTTTTGAATGCTGTCGTCCAGCAGCTTGCTGTAGGTCCAGCTTCCAAGCAGTGTCAGGCCATTGTCAGCATGGCGCTGCACTGCGAGGATCATGCTGTCGCCGTGAAAGCTGCCGTCGCGTGGATTGTTGACGGTCACTGCGCCGTAGTAGGGGAAGGACAGGAGCGACTGACGGCGCGTAATGGTGGCACCGTTCAGGGAAGGGTTACCCGGCACCTTGCCCGCGTACGGGTTCGGCACCGTCTGGGTCAGGGCGTTTTGATATTGCAGCAGCTGCGCTTGCGTGATCGAGTTCAGGTTGTAAGTGCCGGCGACCATGTGAACGCCATGATTGCCAAGGTATCCGACCTCCGCAACGATGCGGTACGGGAACTGGTGCTGGATGTTCAGGTTCCACTGTTGCGAGGAAGGCGTCGCGGCTTTGGGCATCGAGTAGTTCACGCCTTGGCCGAGAAAGAAGTCCGGGCCGCCGGCAGCACCAATCGGCTGCAACACGGCAGAGGGAAAGCCGCCATTGAGTTGAAGCGCCTTTACGATCCCTGGGTTCGTACTGGTAAACGACGTAGTGGTGCTGCCGAAACCCTGGGTAGAAGGCTGGAAGAGCTGGTTGCTGTAGTTCACGTAGTAGATGCCGAAGCCGGCACGAATTGAAGTCTTGGCATCGCCCAGCAGGTCCCACGCGAAACCAATGCGAGGACCGAATGCGCCGTAGCTGTTTGGAACGAAGCTGCGACCCACACCGCCGGTGTTCGCGTACTGCGTTATGCCCTTCAGGCCCGAGACAGGACTGACAAGATCTGGATTGAAGTTGCTGAAGCCGTCGTGGTGTTCATAGCGCTCCTGCTGGAAGTCGTAGCGAAGCCCCATGTTCAGCGTCAGGCGCGAGGTGACCTTCCAGTCGTCCTGCACGAAGCCACTGGCGGAGTAGCTCCAGTACCCGTTTCCACGGTAGACCACCTGCGTGGCACTCTGCACGGCACCAAGCAGGAAGCTGGCGTATGCGCTGCCGGTGCCGGCCGTGGAACTGGGCAGGTTGGTGAGCGCTGAAGAAAACGTGAAGTTGCCGGAAGGTGTCGTCTGCTGTGCGTTGTTGGCGCGGGCGATCCGGAGGTCCACACCGGTGCGGAACGTGTGCTGGCCGCGCACCATTGTCAACGCATCCGTGAGCATGGGATTGGTGGTGTTGCGCTGACCCACTTGCCCGTTGACTGCGGGAAATCCTGTGCCGGTAAAGGTGGGGAACACGATGCCCGGCACGTTCGAGGGCAGGCCCAGGCGCTGCGGCCAGCCCTGATCGAAGTTGCCGACGGTAAAGCCGAAGTTGGTGCGCGTGGCGCTGACACGCAGTTCGTTAATCAGTGTGGGCGAGAAGATATACGTCGACCCAACAATAGCGCTCTGGTTGCCGAAGGCGTCATAGCGGCGGGCCACGATGGGTGAAGGCAGGTATGATCCGTTGGTGCTGCCGTTGTCGGTATTGTGCACGTAATAGGCGTAGCGGCCAAAGTAGCTCTGCTTCGACGTGGGACGCCAATCCACGCGGCCAAGCGCCTGGCGCATGGAGCGGATGTTCTGCTTCACACTCTGGAAGTTGTTGGTGTTCGTTGCAGCCTCGCTGGCTACGGACGAAACGCGGTTTGGCTCCGGATAGATGGCGTTCTGTACGGTAAGGGCGACGGGGTCGAGTGCGCGGTTGATCTTTTTGCCGGTCGAGACGCGTTCCTGCAAAACGCTCAGGCGG
>CAXTFT010000197.1:0-5243 GCA_964243585.1 uncultured Terriglobus sp. | reverse complement strand
GGTGCGCGCGCCAGCACTTCCGGCGCGGCGCTGTCGCGGTCCGGCTGGCTTGCCAGGTCCAACAACTCCGCCAGGTGGATTCCCTGCCGGTGCGTGCTCTGCTTGATCGCCTCACGGCAGGAAAAGCCGTCCGCCACAATGGCCGCCCGGCTCGGCGCGGTCTGTACCGCGGGTGCCAGCACACGATTTACCAACGTCTGCGAGACCTCATATTTGTCAGCCTCGAAGCCGAACGGTCCCGCCATGCCGCAGCAGCCGGAGTCAAGCACGGCCACCCTCGCGCCCATGCGGCGTAGCACCGCCTCCTCTGCCGTCATCTTCATCAGCGCCTTGTGGTGGCAGTGGCCCTGCACCACCACTTCAACCGGCCACTGCGGCGGCACCCAGTCCGGTGCAAACTGCTCCAGGAACTCCGACAGCAGATAGGTCTGCTTTGCCAGCTTCTGGACACGTTGATTGTCGGGGAGCAGGTCCGGCGCATCGTCGCGGAACACCGAGGCGCAGCTCGGTTCCAGCACCACGACCGGCATACCGGCATCGATGGCGGCACCGATGCGCTCCACATTCCGCAACATATAGCGTTTGGCTTCCTCCAGGAACCCAAAGTCATACAGCGGCCTGCCGCAGCAGACATGCTCCCGCGGCACGTGCACATGAAATCCTGCGCGCTTAAGTACTCTCGTTGCCGCCGTTGCCGCCTGTGGGTCAAAGTAATTAATAAAGGTGTCAGGCCACAGCAGCACATCGCCCCTTGTTGCTCTCAGGCGGTCAGAAGAATGAGAACGACCACCGGTGAAGGACACTGGTGCAAACTCTGGAATTGTTCGCTCTGCGGCAATGCCCAGGAGCAGTTTGCCCAGCGCAGCTACTCCGGGAACCTTCAAGCAAAGGTTGAGCAGTTCTGGCGAAACCATTGCAGCTGCGCGTGCAAGCTGGTCGATGTAGCCGAAGGCATAAGCATGCAGCGGTCTCCGGTTCTTCTCGTAGAAGTGCGACATGAATTCCGCTTTATACGTGGCCATGTCCACCGATACCGGGCACTCCGACTTGCATGCCTTGCAGGAAAGGCAAAGGTCCAGCGTCTCCTTCACATCGTGGTCATTCCACATCTCAGCTCCGTCCGCACCCGCAGGGCGATGACCGAGAGCCTCACCCTGCAGCATCTCGAAGAGCGCGTGCGCTCGCCCCCGAGTGCTGTGCCGCTCGTCGCGTGTGGCCATGTAGCTTGGGCACATGGTGCCGCTGCCTTCTTTGCGGCACTTGCCCACGCCGACGCACCGCTCCGCCGCATGCGCGAACGACCCGCCATCGGTGCGGTAGGTAAAGTGGGTGTGCGGCTCTGCGGGGGCATAGTCCGCCCCGTAGCGCAGGTCGGCGTGCGGCTGCCCGGCCCGCACCAGCTTGCCCGGGTTCATCTTCCCAGCGGGGTCCCAGAGGTCTTTGAAGCGTTCGAAAGCACCGATCAGTTCCGGTCCGAACATGCGCTCCAGCAGCGCACCGCGCGCCTGTCCATCGCCGTGCTCGCCCGACAGCGATCCGCCATGCGCCACCACCAGGCCCGCGGCACGGTCCAGAAAAGCGCGAAAGTGACGGATCCCACTCTCGGTCTGCAGGTCGAAGTTCATGCGGACGTGCACGCACCCTTGGCCGAAGTGACCGTAGTAGGCCGTGTTGTACCCAAACTCATCCAGCAGAGATTGAAAGTCGCGCAGGTACGCACCCAGCCGCTCCGGTGCGACGGCGTGGTCCTCCCAGCCCTCCCAGCGATGCGCCTCGCCGGGAACAATGGCGGTTGCGCCCAGTGCGTTCTCGCGGACCTCCCACAGCTTTTTCTGGTCGGCCACAGGCTCAATCACCTGCGACTGGATACCCTCAGGCAGCGACGCGGCGAAGGCGTGCGCCTGCGCCTCGGCCTCTCCCGCGGAATGCGCGCCGAACTCGACAAACAGCCAGCCATCGCCGCCGGGCAGCAGCGCGATGTTGCTCTGAAGCATGGCCTTGGCCTGCATCTGCTGCACCAGCGTGCGATTGAAACCCTCAATCGCAATCGGCTTGTGCTGCAGGATCGACGGCACAGCGTCAGCCGCCTGAAAGATGTCTGGAAAGCCCACGACCACAAGCGTGCGGCAGCTTGGGTTTTCAATGAGCCGCAGCTTGGCCGACAGTATGACAACACAGGTTGCTTCAGACCCTACCAGCGCGCGGGCCACGTCGAAGCCGCTCTCCGGCAGCAGATCGTCCAGATTGTAGCCGGAAACACGACGAGGAATGTCTGGGAATCGCTCACGCACCAGAGCCGCATACTCCTCCCGAAGTTGCAGCAGACCAGCATAGATCTCGGCGCGACGACCGCCCTCCGCAAGAATGTCCTGCAGTTCCTCATCGCCGGTCGGTCCCACCGTGAGGATGGTGCCGTCATACAGCAGCACTTCGAGTTCCAGCGTGTTATCGTCGGTTTTGCCGCCGATCAGCGCGTGCGACCCACAGGAGTTGTTGCCCAGCATGCCGCCCAGCGTGCAGTGCGAGTGGGTTGCAGGATCGGGCGCAAAGAACAGCCCATGCGGCTTCACCTGCCGCTGCAGCTCGTCCAGCACAATGCCCGGTTCCACACGGACCCAGCACTCCGCCGGATTGATCTCCAGCACGCGATTCAGGTACATGGAAAAATCCAGGACCACTGCGACGTTGCAGCACTGACCTGCCAGCGACGTACCTGCCCCACGTGAGAGCAGCGGTGCGCCAAAACGGCGGCATACCGCAACAGTGTTGATCACGTCCTCGCGCGTGCGCGGCAAGATGATGCCGATAGGGATGTGCCGGTAGTTAGAGGCGTCCGTCGCGTAAATGGCCCGCGTGCCCCGGTCGAAGCGCACCTCGCCCGTCACCATGCGGCGAAGTTCCTGCTCGAGCGCCTTCGCCTCAGGAAAGGTGTCTACCGGGTAGGCGTGTGAGGAAGGCGGCAGCGGAGCAATCGCGTACAGCGTGGAACCCATGTCCAAAGCATAGCTCTGCTGCACTCGTGCTTACGATTTGTGCGGCTTTACGTTCCTTAGGAGACCCATTCTCCTGCCGCTTCCATCACCGAAATGATACCGACGCAAATAAGGGACAAGAGGTACAGGTGCAGGAGGCAGCAACTTACCGATTCACTCAGCCGGTGTGGGTAGGGCCAGCGCAGCGTAGTTCTTCTGCAGATATCGGCAAAGCACCTCCACCGCAAACTCATGATCGCTGCGCTGGTCCAGGCCGGAGATGGTAAGGCTACCTACAAGACCCGCGTTGGCAACACGCAGAGGAAAGCCACCGCCATCGGCAGCGAACTCTTCCTCCGGCAGGGCGTGCCGGGCAATCGTCTGCCCTTTTGACTGCAGCTGCAACCAAAGACCATAGCTGCTGCGATCGAAATGTGCCACAGTAGCTGCCTTGCGACGCAGCCAGCGCATGGTGCTGACCGACGTTCCATCGAGGCAAGTGGTGAACACCGGCACTCCCATCGCACAAATCTCAATGCCGATGGCGTGTCCACGCTGCTCAGCTAGAGTGCGTGCGAGCAAACCTGCCTCCCATGCAATCTGCCGGGAGAAGGCCGGCAAGTACAACGCGTTTTCCTGCCTGCTAATGGCTGCGATGTCGTTGGTGTCCATAGCAACAGCATAGCTGCTCTCCCATGCCGCGGGCCCTTTAGTAGCTCCAAGTACAGCGATCTGTTGGCTCAGACGTAACAAGGCCGATACGCAGGGTATCGGCCTTGTTAGAAGTGCAGGCAAGACTCTTGTTTTGTCAAGGAAATATTACGAGAGCACAGGCAGCTGAATCGTCGCACCGGCGGATACCTTGTTCGCGTCCATGTGATTGGCTTCGGCTACCTGCGGGTATTTGTTTGCATGGCCGTAGAATTTGAGGCAGATCGCGCTCAATGTATCACCCTGCTTGATGGTGTACGGTTGTGCTTCCCCACCACTGACGCCCATCTGGATCTCAAAATCAGGGTAGTTCGGATCGCACTGCTTGATGACGTCCCACACGCGATTGGAAATCACCTTGGATGGTACCTCACACTTCAGTACCAGCTTTTCCCCTTGCATGAAGATGCCAAGAATTTTTGTTCCAAGCTCGGCGAAGTCGGTGATTGCTTTTCCCACGGGAGCATATTTCTGTTCCAAAGCTGCCTGATCTGCCATAACGATGCACTGCTTTCTAAAGGACTTTTGTGTCTTCTGTTGGCGCTTCCGCATGGGAAACGACGTGCCTGCAACCTTGTGGTAAACGACGTTTAGGGCTCTTGGTTCTACCTTCTTCAGCCGTTTGAGATGCAGGTTCCGTCTCACTGTGTGCAGCGGCTGAGAACTTCTTTCCCCGGTTCTGCCTGCAATCAGCTATGCCCATCGCGGAAGACCCGCATGGAACGTCCGCCCACAATGACCTTGTCACTGATCTCCTGTTCCGCGAATGGGTCCTCGATGTTCTGTGTGTCAAGTACCTGTCTCCAACCGCTCTCTGCGGGTGAGGGCGGCAACGTGAACTCCACGCCTTCCGGCGCGGCATTGACCATCATCAAAAAGCTGTCATCCGTGATGGGCTTGCCGTCGTCATCGCTCACACCGAGCGTTTTGCCGTTCAGCAGAAAAGCAAGTGAATTCTTCCATCCGGCGTTCCAGTCTGCCTCGGGAAACTCGTTACCGTCAGTGCCGTACCAGCCGATGTCGCGGATCACGGAGCCGCGAATGGTGCGGTCCTGGAAGAACTTGCGACGGCGCAGGTTTGGGTGCTTGCAGCGCAGACTGATCAGTTTGCTGGTGAACTCCATCAGTCGCTGCCGCGGCGGGTCCAATTGCCAGTCATACCAGGTGATGTCGTTGTCCTGACAGTAACCGTTGTTGTTACCCCGCTGTGAGCGCGCGACCTCATCGCCGCCGCAGATCATGGGAACGCCCTGAGACAGGATCAGCGTTGTCAGGAAATTACGTGTTTGCCGTTCACGCAATTCGTTGATGCCTTCATCGTCGGTTGGCCCTTCCGCGCCCATGTTCCAACTGTCGTTGCCATCCGCTCCGTCGGTGTTGTCATCTCCGTTGTTTTCATTGTGTTTCTCGTTGTAGCTGACCAGGTCGCAAAGCGTGAAGCCGTCATGCGCGGTGATGAAATTGATCGAAGCATTCGGCTTGCGTCCATCCGGCTGGTACAGATCGCTGGACCCAGTGATACGGTAAGCAAAATCTGAGAGCAGGCCTTCGTCGCCCTTC
>CAXTFT010000196.1:0-5329 GCA_964243585.1 uncultured Terriglobus sp. | reverse complement strand
CAGCGTCGCGCCAGCCGCCATAAAATCCGGCCACCGCGCCGACCGCCAGGCCCAGCAGCAGGGAGCCCGCCACTACTGTGACCGCCACCAGCAGCGACAGCCGCGCGCCGAAGAGGATTCGCGAAAGAATATCGCGGCCCAATTCGTCCGTGCCTAGTGGAAACGTGTGACCGGGAGCAAGCAGCCGCTGGTCAAGGTGCAGCGCCGCTGGATCATACGGCGCGATCCACGGTGCCAGCAACGCTGCTAGGGCAAACGTCGCTAGAAGGATCACGGCTGCCCAGCCCATGGGAGATCGCATCCACATACTCTAGCCGGTCTTCGGCGGAGAGCGATGACGCTTTCACGGAACGGAGCGGGAACCGGCTAAACTCGAAGGCGTTCATGGCACGCCCACTGCGCATTCTCATCTTCGGCTTGAACTACGCGCCTGAGTTGACCGGTATTGGCAAATACACCGGCGACATGGCGGAGTGGCTGTCAGCCTGCGGACACCAGGTTCGAGTGGTGACGGCGATGCCCTACTACCCGGCATGGCGTGTGAGTGAAGCTTATCGTGGACGCGGCTACATGGTTGAGGGCGGCGGCCCCGCTGGAGATGGCGCGGGCGAGCCGCTGGTCTTTCGCTGCCCGCTTTACGTGCCTGCGAAGGCGAGTGGCCTTCGCCGAATCCTACACCTGTTCTCGTTCGCGGCAAGTGGTGCGTTGCCTATGTTGCGAGAGGTCTTCGCCCGGCCCGACATCGTGCTGACCGTGGAGCCGACCTTTTTTTGCTCGCCCATTGCGTTAACTGTAGCTGCCCTGGCCGGCGCTCCTGCCTGGCTGCACGTGCAGGACCTTGAGGTTGACGCTGCATTTGACCTTGGGCTTCTGCCAGCCGATGGCTTGATCCATCGCGTTGCAATCGGTGTCGAGGGCATGCTGATGCGTGCCTTCGCGCGGGTCAGCAGCATCTCCAATCGCATGCTGGAACAGTGCCTGCGTAAGGGTGTCGACAAAAATCGTGCAATCCTGTTTCCAAACTGGGTGGATACGAGCTTGATTCGCCCAACTCCATCGGGTTCACCAAATCCGTTCCGGACAGATCTTGGCCTTGATGCGGAGGTGGTATTTCTCTACTCCGGCAACATGGGCAACAAGCAGGGGCTTGAGCTGCTGGCACCGTTGGCAGCAGCCTTTGCACGGGATCGCTCCGTGCACTTCCTGTTCTGCGGCGATGGCACGTACCGCAAGACCCTGGAGGAGGAGGTCAGTGGCGCGCCGAACGTGACGCTACTGCCGCTGCAGCCATTGGAGCGGCTGAACGATTTGCTGAACGCGGCAGACATTCACTTGCTGCCACAGCGGGCAAACACGGCAGATCTCGTCATGCCGTCACGGCTGACGGGCATGCTGGCGAGCGGCAGGCCGGTACTTGCCTGCGCGGAACCGGGCACCCAGGTTCAAGCCGTGCTGACCGGGCATAGTGGCATCCATGCACCATGTGGACTGGTGGTTCCGGTCGGCGACGTCGCAGGTCTGATACAGGCTGCTGCGAATCTTGCCGGTGACAGAACGATGCGTCTGCGGCTGGGCAACGCCGCACGCATCCACGCAGTGCAGCACCTGGGACGGGAAGAGGTGCTGGGCAATCTGGAGCGGGACATGCAGGCTGCCGTGCGTGATGTTCGTAGTCCGTAAATAGCCCGGTTGTGAGCAGAGAGGTGCTTTCCCGCTTGGACTTTGCTGGATGGTCCCTCGGCTGCCTAAAACACGCGTCCGCAGTGCTTGTCTGGCAACGCATTCACAGGTACGTTCGGTCACCCGCGGCAAAGATGTGCGGCCTACAGCATCGCCGTCGCTATTCCCGGTCAGGCACGCCCTGCCCTGCCATGTCAGCGCGCTGCAAGCATGCCTGCTGCCGCCAGTTCTTCTGATGTGGCAGGCTGCGTGATCTCCATCTGCAACAGGTCATTTGCTCGGTTGAAATAGTTGAACAGGCCAATGGCAGACACAAGCTCGACGATCTCGCCCTCGCTGAAACGCTCCCGCAGCTTCTTGAAGTCGGCATCCGTATAGCCGTGCGGATCGGCGGTCATCACCTCGGCAAGGTGGATCGCGAGGCGCTCTCGCTCATCGAACTGATCGTTGGTCGCATACTCGGCAAGTGCATCCAGCTTGGTATCGCTGCAGCCCAGCTTTTTTGCCATGGTGGTGTGTGACGCCAGGCAATAAGGCGTCTGGTTCAGCTGGGAAGTGCGAACCACGGCCAGTTCCTTCAACGCGCGTGGCAGCGTGCCTTCGGCCAGCACGGCCTGCATGTGTGCCCAGGCCGTCGTCATAATCGATGGCCGATGCGCCAGCGTGCGGAAAAAGTAAGGCACGTTGCCACGTTCACGGAGGCTGTCGTCGAACACAGACACAATGGATGCGTCCACATTGTTGCGGCTCAGGCGGGAGATGCGTGGTTCGCTCATGATCGGCCTCCGGATGTTGCATGAAAACACTGCTTCAGAATTAGTCTAGCGCCAGCGATCACCAGGGCGAAGCAGACCACGCAGGCCCTTGCGCACGCCTGAACTTTGACCCCACATCCGGGCTTTGTTATAACTGACTAGCGAGTTGAGCCGGCGCCCGCCCGCCGGCACCTCGTGATGTGTTCCGCAGTAGCTCAATGGCAGAGCATTCGGCTGTTAACCGAAGGGTTGTAGGTTCGAGTCCTACCTGCGGAGCCAATTTCTTTCCATACGAAGTGGCATTTGCCGACTGGGTGTCATGGTGGCGTAGCGCGATGGCTATATCGGGACTGCTGTGTCGTGTGTCCGCGCAGCCTGGCTTGTGAGGTCTCGTGCAACTGATCAGAGCGCCGGAGGAGGGGTGCTTTCGGTCAGGTAGAACGTTGGGATTTTTGGAAACTGTTCTTCAACCAGTACAAGCGTGCGGAAGTCGAAGCTCTGGATGGCGCAACGATCGGCCATGCCGGCCTTGGTGATGACACCGGCAAGCGTAGCGACAAAGGTTTGAGGGTCTACCGTGTGATTTGGCGGCAGCTTCTTTGCCGCGTCACTCGACTGCGCGGTGCTGGGCGGCAGGATCTTGGTTTCGAGGTTGAAGCGCACGGTGCGGGCGTTTGCGGCACGTCTGGCGGCATCGGGCTGGCTACTGCCGAGAGTACTGCTGTAGTAAGTTGCGTAGAAATCAACAAAACGGAATAGCTGCTCGACGTAAGTGGGCACGTAAGGACTTACTAAGTGCTCCCGCGCTGCAAATGCAACTGCGACCGGCGACAAGGCAGGATCGTTCTTCTGGTCGGGCCCGAAGTGCAGCTTGTCGCAAATAAAGGTCTTTTGCGCCTCATTCGAGGAGATGTCGCGAAGGTAGACGCGATTGTCCTGCGTGTATGGAGAACCATCCGCATGCCGACAGCTTTGCGGGTTGTAGAACTGGTCATGCCAGATAAGTGAAACGTGATCCGTCGATACGCCGGTATCTGTCTCAAGTTCCGTTGCAAGCTGGTCCAAGCCGCTTTCGAAAGATGGCAGCGTATTTTCCGGCCTGAGACCACGGCCACCACGATGCGCGGAGACGACAAAGTTCGCCAGCTTCGGGTCGGTGGGTCGAAGCGCACGCTCTTCGGTAAGGACGTGTTGCAGAATATCTGGCCGGTCGCTGATCAGGCCATCCACACCGGTGCGGATGACTGCGCGCATCTTCTCTGGATCATTCGTAGTCCAGGGCACGACCCGGATGCCCTTTGCCTGCAGCTCTGTGACAGGCACCGCAACCGTTTCTGCAGGCAGGCCGAATGCGGCTGGTGCCACGGTCCGGTCAAGGGGCGAAAGCAGGGGCGTGTGAGCCCCATGTGCCACAGCGTGTGCTTTGGCGTGCTCCATCAGTACCATCCAGGGGTTTACCGATGCCTGCTGCGCTACCTTCGATTGGGCTGACAGAGAGGCGCTCACAAGGAACGATAGTACGGCTAGGGATAGAGAACGCATGACTTCAGCATCCGGTAACAAGATGAACATGGAGTGAAGATTTGCAAGTGTCTCACGCGGCTTTTACGCACGTCAGGAGCCTGCGATCGTCATGCCTTCCACCCGGATGCATGGCGATGCGGACGATCCACGGAAGATCAAATCATTACCCACCGCAACGATGTTTTTGTACATGTCTTTCAGATTTCCGGCGATGGTAATTTCTTCCACCGCGCCGGTGAAGGTACCGTTCTCAATCCATATGCCGCTGGCACCTTGCGAGTAGTCGCCGGTCACCAGGTTGACTCCGCTGCCCAGCACCTCAGTCACATACAGGCCGTTTTGCACCTCGGCGATAATCTCGCGCGGTGTCTGCGTACCGGCTTCGAGATAGAAGTTGCCGCTCCCAATGCCGGGCGCACCGGCGAGACCTCGTGAGGCGTTACCCGTACTGCGTGTACCAAGCTTGCGCGCCGTGTAGGTGTTGGTTACGTAAGTCTGCAGAACACCTTTCTCGACAATAACCTTGCGTTGCATGGGCAGGCCGTCGCCGTCGAAGGGCAGCGTTCCAAAACCGCCCAGGCCGGGCTCCAGCATCATGGTGCCGTCATCGATCACCGTGATCAGCGAGCTTGCAATCTGCTCCCCCAGCTTGCCTTCGAACATGGTGGCGTGACGATAGACCGCATCGCCGTTTACCGCGTCGAAAATGTCGCCGATAATGCCGCGTGCGATTTCGCGGGAGAAGACCATCGTGGCGCATTGCGTCGGCACGCGACGCGCACCAAGCCGCCGAATAGCCCGCTTGGCAGCTTCGCGGCCAACCTCTTCCGGCGTCTCCAGTTTTCGCAACGTACGTGCGCCGGAACCCCATCCGTCACGCTGCATCCCGCGCTCGTCCTGTGCAATGGGCGTGCAACCGATACCGCAGTAGCTCTTGCGAAACTCGCCCGCAAAGCCACGTGAATTTACAACCGCTTTGTGGGACGTGGCTGCGGTAAAGGTACCCCCATCGCTGTTCTGGATGCGCACATCCGCCGCCATGGCCGCAGCTTCGGTAGCACGTGCCATTTCAATGCGCTCGGCCGCAGGCATGCGGTAAACGTCGTCAAAATAGATGCCGAGTGACTCGCCGCTGCGCAGCGTGGAATATTCACTTGAATCCGGCAGGCCTGCATAAGGATCTTCTTCAGTAATTTTTGACAGTTCGACCGCGCCGGTAACCAGCCGCTTGAGCGAGTCTTCCGAAAAGTCGTTGGTCGATGTGCTGGCCGTCCGTTGCCCATTAAACACACGCAGGCCAACGGCGCGGGAGGTGGACTCGGTCAGCGTCTCCACCTGGCGGGCACTGGCCACGATGTCCGGAGGCGAGG
>CAXTFT010000195.1:0-5397 GCA_964243585.1 uncultured Terriglobus sp. | reverse complement strand
ACCTGCCCTTCCTGATGCCGATCGAAGACATCTTCTCGATCTCGGGCCGCGGTACTGTTGTTACGGGCCGTATCGAGCGCGGCAAGATCAACGTGGGCGGACCGGCAGAAATCGTGGGCTTCCGCGAGACGCGCCAGACCGTGGTCACCGGCGTGGAAATGTTCAAGAAGCAGCTGGACGAGGGTCTTGCCGGCGACAACGCGGGCCTCTTGCTCCGCGGTATCGCGAAGGAAGACGTGGAGCGCGGCATGGTTCTGGCCAAGCCAAACTCGATCACGCCGCACACCACTTTCAAGGGCGAGATCTACGTCCTGAGCAAGGAAGAAGGTGGCCGTCACACACCGTTCTTCGACGGCTACCGTCCGCAGTTCTACTTCCGGACGACTGACGTGACCGGTTCGGCGAAGCTGCCGGCAGGTACGGAGATGGTGATGCCGGGCGACAATATCGCTTTGGAGATCACGCTGCACACGCCCGTGGCCATGGAAAAGGGCCTGCGCTTCGCCATCCGCGAAGGCGGACGTACCGTCGGAGCCGGCACCATCACAGAAATCGTCAAGTAGCCAACAGCAGCACCAGGTACAAAGGGCCGCATCAGCAGATGCGGCCCTTTGTATTGCTTCGAGAGCATCACGCTGAAAGCTCTTCCACATAGCGCTCGACAGGGTTATGCTGGCGTTGCAAATCAGCCTCCTTACAGGAGCACGCGTGCAAGCTCAAACCTCAGTAGCGTCGCCCACCGAGCTAATCGACAGAAGAATCAGCGACCTTGCCGACTGGCGGGGCCAGACACTCGCAAAAGTGCGTGAGACTATCCACCTGGCCGATCCTGACATCGTAGAAGAGTGGAAGTGGCGAGGTGTTCCGGTCTGGTCACATGGCGGCATACTCTGCACGGGAGAAACCTATCAAACGGCCGTGAAGCTTACGTTTGCAAAGGGTGCTTCATTACCCGACCCATCGGGGCTGTTCAACTCCAGCCTTGAAGGAAAGGTCCGGCGTGCAATCGATATTCATGAAAATAGCGCCTTTGACTGGAAGGCCTTCGGAGTTCTGATTCAGACCGCGATTGCCTACAATCTTCAGAACAGCAGCAAGCCGAAGACCCGGCAGAAGCCTGCACAGTCACAAAGCTGATGAAGAGCCACGCTGAGGATTCATCTGTCAAAAATTTGCTGATGAAAATGGCGCGTCGATTACTAGGCAGGCCAGAGCCTTCTGTCGCCATCGCTATGCACCCTTTTGATCAGGCGCACGGCACCGATACCAGCGGCCTTATCGAACGGCAGCACCTGCACACCGGTCACGCTAACGATGCCCAGAACACAGCGTACTTTGGGGTACCACCCTCTCGATTCCAGCATGCGATCGAACAATGGAGAAATGCCGCCGCAACGCTGCCGGTGGCAGATTACCGTTTCGTCGATCTTGGTTGCGGGAAAGGACGAGCCGTGCTGCTGGCCTCGCGTATGGCTTTTCGGGATGTTGTCGGCGTTGAGCTTAACCCAGGTCTTGCAGCGACTGCACGATCAAACCTCAACCGCTGGCAGCAGGTCGAGACAACAGTGTCGGCTTCGATTCTTTGTGCCGACGCGCCGACTGCATTGGTGGATCTTCTGGACGGGGCGACACTGCTGTATCTCTATAACCCGTTTCAGGCACCTGTGCTGCGACAGGTTCTTGAGGCTGTCGTGAACCGGTCAAGTACCCTCTTCGCGCCTGTGGATGTTCTGTACCTCTACCCGGAGCATGGGAGCGTTTTTGAGGAGTTTACGGCCTTCGAGCGCATCTGGCATTTGCCCATTCCGATCGCAAACGAGGATGAAGGGGACGGCATCTCGGCAGCGACCGATCCGTGCAGCCTCTACCGCCTCATGCCTGCGTAATATAGCAGCGGCTGCGGCGGTCTGGACGCTGGGCCAGCTTTCGTCATCGGACGAAATCCGGTACTATAAGACGTTCGCCCGGCCTGCGATGTCGTGGTGTCTGAGGCATTCCAATGGCGTAAGCCGTGGGATACAGGGGCGTAAGCTCAACGGTTAAACTGTCGGTCTCCAAAACCGAACTTCTCGGTTCGAATCCGAGCGCCCCTGCCAGTTACAGTTGCAACAAAGTGCGTGCCGAAGGCATGTCGCGGCGTGATTGAAGCAGACGAGGTTTGAGGCAAAGGTATGGCCAAGGCAATTGCAGTAGCGAGTGACGGCGGCATGGATCGCGCCAAAGGGCAGGTCGAACGGCTCTCCACCTTTTTGGGTGATGTGCGCAATGAGCTCCGCAAAACATCCACGCCCAGCAAACTGGAGACGCGCACCACGACTACTGTCGTTATCTTTACGGTATTTGCGTTCGCGGCTTACTTCTGGGCGGTGGACTACGGCATCAATCACACGCTGAATGCATTAATTACTAAACTGACCCAACAGCACTAACGCATCGGAAGCAGTAAGGATAGGCAGACATCATGGCAGAAGAACTACTCCCGACAGCAGGCTATGCAGTTGACCAGGAAGAGATTGCGTCCCGCCACGGCGAAGAGGCAGAAGCCACCGGTGGCGAGACCACCCCGGCTGAGGGCGACGAACTGGCCGCGCTCGAACCCGAGAACAAGCTGAAGTGGTATATCATTCACGCCTACTCCGGTTTCGAGCGCAAGGTGAAGGAGTCCCTCGAGAGCCGCATCCGTGCGTTTGGCCTGGAGCATAAGATTGGCCGCATCGAGATTCCTGTTGAGCCAGTCACAGAACTGCGGAACGGGAAGAAGTACACCATCGACCGCGTGTTTCTCCCCGGTTATGTTTTCGTCGAGATGGACCTGGATAACGACCTGTGGCACCTGGTGAAGAACACGCCGCGCGTTACAGGCTTCCTGCAGACCGGTGACACGCCCAATGCATTGAGCGAGGCTGAAGTCAACAGCATGTTGAACCGTGCCGACGTCCAGAAGGACAAGCCGAAGCTCAAGGTCAAGTTTGAGAAGGGCGAGCAGGTCCGCATTACCGAGGGGCCATTTGCAAACTTCAACGGTGCGGTGGACGATGTGAACGAAGACAAGCAGACCCTCAAGGTGATGGTCAGCATCTTCGGACGTCCGACGCCGACCGAAGTCGAATTTCAACAGGTGGAGAAGCACGCGGAGTAGCGGAAACTGCCCCGTCGCTCCACCCAGTCATACCCGTCGTGAAGGTGGCTTCTACCCTGTTCGCGACCAACCTACGAAGAGGACAGAGACATGGCACCAAAGAAGATCAATGGATACGTCAAGCTGCAGGTCATGGCAGGCAAGGCAACGCCCGCGCCGCCGATTGGTCCCGCACTGGGCCAGGCGCAGGTCAACATTATGGAGTTCTGCAAGCAGTTTAACGAACGCACCAAGGACCCGGGCATGGTCGGCCTGACGATTCCTGTGGTCATCACTGTATTTGCAGACCGCACCTTTACCTTTGTCACCAAAACGCCACCCGCCCCCGTGCTGCTGAAGAAGGCTGCCAAGATCGAGAAGGGTTCCGGCACGCCGAACAAGTCCAAAGTCGGCACCGTGACCGAGGCGCAGGTGCGCGAGATCGCCACGCAGAAGATGCCCGACCTGAACGCCGCTTCAGTCGAAGCCGCCATCAAGAGCATCAAGGGTACTGCCCGCTCCATGGGCCTGGATGTGGTCGCTTAAGGAACGAATCGCTGTAAGCAGTATCGAGGAGGGCGTATGGACTGGTCGCTGACGGGATTGCCGCTGCCGATCGTCCTGCGTCCTCCCTCACCCTTGACGGACGATGAAATTCTTGAGCTCTCACGCAAAAATCGCGCGATGCGAATCGAACGAAATGCTCAAGGAGAGATCACGGTCATGACACCTGTGGGCGGCGAAGGTGGCAATTGGGAAGCAACAGTTATCAGAAAGCTGGGCTCCTGGGCGGACGAAGACGATAGAGGACTTGTTTTTTCCTCAAACGCAGGATTTGCTTTACCGGACGGGTCCATGCTCAGTCCCGACGCATCGTGGGTAGCATTCAGTCGTTGGGAAGCTCTGACGCCGGAACAGCGACGAAAGTATCCACCTCTCTGCCCAGACTTCGTGATTGAGATTCTCTCATCCACGGATTCGCTTCGAATGCTGGAGGCGAAGATGGAGACATGGATGACCAATGGGGCGAAACTCGCCTGGATGCTGGACCCATACGCTGGCACTCTGACTATCTATCGCCCGGAGCAGGAGCCGGAAACCCTAATTCGCCCAGAGTTTGTGGAAGGTGAAGCCCCAGTGGCCGGCTTTCGCCTGACCACCGCGAAACTTTGGGCGCAGTAATACTCACGCGGTCAGTGATTTTGTCTTCTGCGAGAAGACCTGCTGTACCTCAGAGCTCAGCGCTTCAAATGGGTTGCGCAGTGTCTTTGTAAGCACCTCGGTAACAGGTGCGCCGCGTTTCACCATCAGGTATGCCGCGACCACACCCGCAGCCATTGTTCCCCAGAAAATTGCTTTCTTCATACTTCCTCCAAGTCCACCTAAGTGGTCGTGTCCTTACGATGCGCTTCATAACATCACGCGTCCGCTCCAACTTAAAGAGATCACGCGAATTTATGCCTTGCTGAGTCGAAGCCTGAGCGGCTTGACTTTACGCGAGTGCCTGCATCGCGAGAACGGGAAGGTCGACCCGCAAGCCGTGCTGCGAGGCTGAGGCTTGCACGCCGTCCAGTGATTCAGCAATCCAGGTTGCGGCTCTGAGTTCTTCCGGAGGCGTGGAACTGAGCACAGCAAGCACACGACAACCCGCAGCAACGCCAGCGGCAACGCCAGACGCAGCGTCTTCCACCACGATGCAGTCGGCGGGTGCGAAGCCCAGCAGTTCTGCGCCGCGGCGATAGGGCTCAGGATGGGGCTTGCCACGGGTTACCATGTCGGCGGTGATGAGAGCCTTTGGCACAGGCAGCTCGGCTGCACGCAGTCGCGCATCGGCCAGCCGCCGTGTGCAGCTTGTCACGATAGTCCAGCGGTCCGGCGGCAGGCTGTTGAGCAAATCCTCCACACCCGGCAAAACCACCAAGTCACTTACATCGTCGATTTCTAGGTCTTCGATCACACGCAAGGCTTCTGCCTGATCCACATCCGGGCGCAACGTGGCGATGATGTCGCGCGCAGGTACGCCGTGAGGCAGTTCGTAGTTCTCTGCATCGGGTACGCCATAAATAGCAGCCCACCGCCGCCAGCAACGCACTGCAGACCCAAGCGAGCTAATCAGCACGCCATCCATGTCAAACAAAAATGCCTGTGCGTCTACCTGTACCGCTGTAGTCGGACTCAATGCGTCAGCCTTCCAGCACAAACTGCTCTGCGGCCTTCAGCACTCTGCCGACGGCAGCCTGTGATGTCGATTCGCAGTAAACACGCAGCAAGGGTTCCGT
>CAXTFT010000194.1:0-5400 GCA_964243585.1 uncultured Terriglobus sp. | reverse complement strand
CATCGGCTATGGCAATCTGCATGAGATATGGTCGCTTGTGCTGCCGCCGCAGACCCTGCTGGGCCTCAAGCGGCTGTCCACTACACCTCCCGAAAGTTTTCGGCTCTCCGATGCACTTTGGGTTCGCATCGTGTATGACTTTGTTCTGGCGCATCGACTGAGAACGATCAATCGAAGCCACCTGCTTGGCTCGTTTACACCGCTGTACCTGGCGTGGGTTGCCTCTCACCTTTTGAACAGCTTGCCATCCGCAGCTGAAGATCTGTCGCGCGCCTTTGAGGCGGACAAGCCTTACCTGGTTTCACGGTGGCGCTGGCCGGATCGATTCAACCCCTAAGCCCCTTGTTCAATTTCAAATTGCCTGCATCCCATCCGGAGACAACGATGTTCTCTCAAGTCAAAGACGCTCTGTTCGATTCTTTCAGCCGTGTGCTGACCCGGCTCGCCGTGTTCCTGCCCGGCCTTGTTGCTTTGATCCTCGCCGTGGCGCTGATGACCCTGTTTGGTGCAGCGCTCACGTGGGTCATCCGAAAACTGCTGACGCGGGTGCGTTTTGACGAGCGTGTTGGCCAGCAGAATTCAGCAGGCGTGTCCGACTGGGCACCTTCGCACAGCCCCACGTTGTTGATCAGCCGCGTTGTCTTTTGGGCATGCGTCCTGCTGGGTGTTGCCATTGGCATTTCGGCGTACGACGCTGCGGGTACGGGCGACATTTCCCCGTTTATCCTGCCCTATCTTGCACATTCGGTCGGCGCACTGCTGATCCTCATTGCAGGCACGATTCTTTCGCGGTACCTGTCACGTTCCGTCCTGATCAGCGCCGTGAACGCCAAGCTGAACTATGCGCGCGCGCTATCCCTGGCCGTAAAGTGGCTTGTCCTGGTCTTTACCGGAGCCATGATTCTGGATCACCTGAATATTGGTGGCCTGATCGTCGAATTGGGCTTTGGCATCCTGTTCGGCGGCATGGTGCTTGCCCTGGCACTTGCGCTGGGGCTGGGTTCGCGGGATCTGGTGGCACGTTCCATTGAACGCAATGCCGACCGGGCCACGCCTATCGACCGGGCAACTGAACATACACAGACGGAAGCGTCAAAAACCTTCCGGCACTTCTAAACTGGATGATCCACTGCGCTCTATACATGTGCCGACCTGCTGGACATCCATGCACCGATCAAGGATGCGTACACAGCGGCAAAGGCTTGAGCCCGCATCACTGGATGCGTACAACAGCAAGGCGTATGAGAAACAGCTTGCGTGTAAGTATTCAGCAGCGTCGCGATATGGCAAACACGGGGCCAACTTCTACTCGGTGAGTGCCGGATAATCCGTATAACCCTCCGCCTCGTGCGTATAAAACAGTTCACTACGCGGCGGGTTCAACGGAGCGCCATGGCGCAGGCGTCGCGGCAGGTCAGGATTGGCAATGAACAACTTGCCGAAGCCAACGGCATCCGCTTCGCCCTTAGCAATGACGGCATTCGCTGACTCCAAGTTGAACTTTTCGTTGTCGACGTAAACACCGCCAAACTCCCGCTTCAACATGGGACCCAGGCTGTCAGGCCCCTGGTACTCACGCGCCATTAGAAACGCGAGCTTGCGCTTGCCAAGCTCACGCGCAACATAACCGAACGTTTCCGCACGATTGCTGTCAGACACTCCCTGCGAGTCGCTGCGTGGCGCCAAGTGCATACCGACACGTCCTGCACCGTACACGGCAATGGCAGCGTCTGCAGACTCCAACATTAGCCTGGCGCGATTTTCAACGGAACCGCCATACCCATCATCGCGCTTGTTAGAACCGGTCTGTAGAAACTGGTCGAGAAGGTAACCATTTGCGCCATGCAGTTCCACGCCGTCAAAGCCTGCGGCTTTGGCGTTCTCGGCCGCACGCCCAAACTGCTCCACAATGCCGCGGACCTCGCCTGTGCTCAACGCGCGAGGCGTCTCGTAAGGTGTCACCGGGCGCATAACAGCTACGTGTCCGTTCGCGGCAATTGCACTCGGCCCAATCGGCTGCTGCCCATGCAGGTAGCTTGAATGCGAGATGCGACCCACATGCCAGATCTGGGCGAATATGCGGCCGCCCGCCTGGTGAACTGCCTCGACAACTGGCTTCCAGCACTCCACCTGTTGCTGCGACCAAATACCCGGCACCCGTGGATAGCCGACGCCCAGAAGGTGGACCGGTGTGCCCTCCGAGATGATTAGACCTGCGGAAGCGCGTTGCGAGTAATATGCCGCCATCAGTTCTGGACGAGGTACATGGTCCGTCGTGCCGCGAAGGCGCGTGAGAGGAGCCATAAAGATACGATTTGGAAGTTGGAGATCGCCAACTCGAATCGGGTCAAACAGGTTTGGCAAAATACACTCCAGGTCTTACCGGGACGAAAGTCTTACCGAGAGACCGAAGTTGGATGATGGAGGCGTCATGCACGATTCGCGTCAGCAGACGACGTGCCTTTACGCTTCAGAGTGCCGCCTCAATCTTCTGCAGCGCCTCTTCCACTGTGTTGGCAACCATCAGGATGTGCCTTGCCTGCGGTTTCAGGACGCCCTCAGCAACGCAGGTGTCCAGGAAGCGCAGCAAACCATCGTAAAAGCCTGACGTGTTCAACAGGCACATAGGTTTGCTGTGCAGCCGCAACGTCTGCCAAGCCAGCACCTCGAACAATTCTTCAAAGGTGCCGTAACCACCCGGCAGAATCAGGAATGCATCTGCGCGCTCACCCATGAGTGCTTTGCGAGTGTGCATGGTGTCGACCACGTGCAGTTCCGTGCAGCCGGTGTGAACCACTTCCTTATCGACCAGTACATGCGGAATGACGCCGATCACCTTGCCGCCACCAGCGAGTGCCGCGTTGGCAACCGCACCCATCAGGCCGGCAGTCGCCCCGCCGTACACAAGCCCAATGCCGCGCTGCGCCAGAACGGTACCCAGTTCTTCAGCAGCCTGGCGGTACTCCGGTCTGGCTCCTTCAGCAGAAGCACAGAAGACACACAAAGTGTTCAACGGCATAGGTTCAGAATAAATGGATTGCACACGAAGACAAAAAAAGGACGTAGGGCGTGATTGCAGCACGCACTACGTCCAGCTTGTCGGATTAACACTGCGATAATGGCGCAGCGTGAAATCCCCAATGACTTTATTGCATTAGTAGAAAGGCGCGAAACAACTTAGCGGAAAGAAGCAACCGCACCGTTGTAATCCTTGACCAGTGTCAACTTGATGGACTTATCGGCGCCGTAGACCTGTGTGCCTGCGGGTGCTTCCAATTTGTATGCTTCGTTCGCTCCGAGTGTGACCGGACGGCCCTGGATCACCAGGTTCTGAGTCAGGTTGCTCATGTTCTTCAGCGTAACGTGGACCATGGGTCCCTTCGCCTGCGCGATATTGGTGTTGTTTTCAGCGGCGAAAGATGCCAAAGGTGCAAGCATGCAGCCCGCGAGGGCGAGTGTAGTAATCAAACGATGGATCATGTGACTTCTCCGTGTTGCGTTGTAGCTGGCGAAGTCCCACTGCAATTGAAA
Organism: uncultured Terriglobus sp.; assembly: GCA_964243585.1. Lineage (GTDB taxonomy): Bacteria > Acidobacteriota > Terriglobia > Terriglobales > Acidobacteriaceae > Terriglobus. Next base: position 1,869 of record CAXTFT010000194.1, on the reverse strand, counting down.
CAACGTCGCGCACAGTGTTATACGCTTGCCAACACGGAATAGTCATCCCTTTCAACAAAATAAATCTAAGTTCTTTCTAAGTTTCTCTTTGTGCGTGTAGGCAACCTATACAACCATAGAAAGATCAGAGTGTCGCCTGGACTGGGATTGCCACCTGGAGCAGCGTGCATTTGCGTGCCGCTCCAGGTGGCGAGTGTCAGGTAGTAAGAACACGGCAGAAGGGCAGTCTTACTGCCGTATTGACAATGGTCGAGGCGCTACCGGAATGAGCAGGTGGTGCCATTCAGATCACGCGTTACGAGTACTTTTACGGACTTGTCCGCTCCGTAGACATGCGTGCCCTCCGTGGCCTTTAACTCGTATTCGCCATTAGCTGCAATGGTAATGGGCTGGTCCTCAATCATCAGGTCCATGGGCGCGGCGGTGCGATTCTTTAGCGTCACCTTGACGATCTTGCCCTTGGGCGCGGTGGTGGCACCATTATCTTTTCCGAATAACGATGCATGCGATGCAAATGGAGCCAAAGTGGCGACGGCAAGGATAACGGCGGAAGCGGTACGACGGATCATGGAACTTCTCCTGGTGTTCAGTAGCTGGCGAAGTCTCACTGCAGTTGAAACTCGTCGCGCAATGGTAGATACGCGGCACATGCTGGTTCGTTCCATTCTTTTTTTTCAAGAAATCTTTGCTGGTGGTTTGTGAGCCTTGTAAGGCTGCGAAACGTTTCGCAATATTCCGAACGCACACACAGCGGACGATGACTTTGCGGCGGGACATTTAGAGTGGAGGACGGAGATCCTCATGTCCCTGCGGCGAAACCTGACAGCACTCACCTTCTTGCTTGGTACCACCCTGCTGCCTCTTGCAAACCATGCGCAGGAGGTAAAATCAGCACCCGGTGTGTACGACTACTACCTGCTCAACATGTCGTGGTCGCCAGCCTTCTGTGACACGCTGAAGACGCTGACACCCGCAGAGCAGTCCGCACGTTCGCAGAGTACGGAATGCACTTCGCCCCACAGCTTTGTGCTGCATGGCCTGTGGCCGCAGAACTTCGACGGCACCTATCCAGGCACCTGCTCAGACCGGCCCGGCCCCACGCACCCGGAGCGCTACCTTGACCTGACGCCGGACCTGTCCCTGATCAAACACGAATGGGCGAAACACGGCACCTGCACCACGCTGTCACCGGATGCGTTCTTTTCGACCGCGCGGCAGGCTTATACCTCTGTGATTGTTCCCGATACGCTGAAGCGGGTCGACCAGCAAGTGATGCTACAACCGGACGCCATTCTCGCAATGTTTTACAAGGCGAACCCGTCGTTCCCGCAAAGCAGCTTTGCGCTTTCCTGTGGACGGAACGAACTCACCGCCGTTGAGGCGTGTTTCAGTCGCGACATGCAGCCCATTGCGTGCCAGAACATCCGCACCTGCAGGGCGAACGTGGTGAAGGTGCAGCCGGAGGCTTCGCTCGGCATCGTGCAGTAGAGGAGCCGCTAACCGTCGCGCGAATGCACAAAGGTGAAGCGGCTCTTCAGCTTGAGGAATGGCGTTTCTAGGACGCGGTACGAGAGCGCCGCCATAGCCACCGTGACTGCCAGTGCCATGCTCAATTGCACGATCGCATACGTCGCGCGATGCAGGTGGCTACGGCGCAGCAGCGCCTCACACGCCTGCAGCGCGAACAGGTGAAAAACGTAGAGTCCATAGGAGATGCGTCCGAGGTAGACCAGCACACGTTCTGCTGGAAATGACTTCACACCGTAGAAGCCCAGGAATAGGCACACACCCGCCATCCCCAGCAAAAGAAAGGCGGCGAACAGGCCGGGAGTGGTAATGACTCGGTCTGGTGCCGCCACCGGGAATCGA
>CAXTFT010000193.1:0-5417 GCA_964243585.1 uncultured Terriglobus sp. | reverse complement strand
AGGATTGCGGCTGGCCGTGACCCCCGCGGGCAATATGCATGGCTGGGCGTGGTCCTACTTCGCAGGCCGCTATCTGCCCCATGTGAACCGCCAGAGCAACGAGTCTTTCCTGAGGTCGCCGCTGCTTTTGCTGGCGGCTCTGTTGCCGTGGTCTGCGTTTCTTCCCGGCTCTCTGCGGGACGTGCCATGGCGCAGGTCTACAAGAGCAGGTGGTCTCACGAATAGCGGGCAAGTCCGGCTGCTCATGACTGTCGCGACGTTGCTGCCCATCCTGTTCTGGTTCGTGGCGGACCGAGACGTCCGCTCCGCACTGCCCGCGCTGCCATCTTTCTGCATGCTGATTGCGGAGTGGCTAGACCGTGAAGTGCTTGAGGTGGAAGCGATGATCGTGCCTGCGGCGCTTGGGCGCACAGGGCTGCGCGTGGCTGTGGGGCTGGTGTCAGCGGGTACGGCAGCAGCGCTTCTTTGCGCCGTGCTGCTGCTGCGGGCGGAACCTTCGCCGCAGGCCGACCTGGCAGCGTTGCTGCGGCACATGCCTGACCAGACCGCGCTCTCGTTTGCGCTGTTCGCGAAGGCTGCCGCGGCCGGTGCCTTGCGAGGACCGCTGATGATCACCAGTATTGCGCTCATCGGAGGGACACTGCTGAACTGGCAGATGCGCCGCGCTTACCAACCGCATGCAGGTAACATCGCACTGGCGGGTACTACGCTGCTGTGCCTGACTGCCGCCCACGTCTCGCTAAATACGCTGGCACCCGTTTTATCATCTCAGCCATTGGCGGCAGCCATCGCCCCTGCCCTGCGGGTAAAGAACAGGATCGTCAGCAACGCAGGCTACGAATCCGCCGCAACGCTGGCCTTCTACCTGGAGCGCAGCGACCTGCGTATCCTGCAGGACCCCAGCGACCGTCCGGCAGCGGCATCTTTCAGCGATGCACCCGCCGCCTTTGAAACCAATGACTCCTTGCGCCAGCAATGGACAGGGCCGGAACGCATTTTTCTATGGACCGACCCGGCAAGGCTGCCCGCGCTGCCCGCAAGGGCATACATCGTTGCCGAAGGTGGCGGCAAACAGATCGTCAGCAACAAGGCCGGACCTTACTGATGACAATGCGAGGACCTTCTGCACACTACCTTCGTGATGCTCTTCCTCTGCCAGTTGCGGACAAGCGGATAGAGCGTGAATAGTGGAAGACACACGAAGAGGTAACGAACATGTTGAACACGCCCTCACGCCGCAGTTTTCTCAAACAATCCGCGCTGGCCGTTTCTGCCGCGGGCATGGCGCGTCTGCCGCTGGGGGGCCAGGCCCCGCAGGTGGATGCACATATCGACATCATGCCGACAGAGGTCATCGGGAACATTTCGCCGGAGATCTACTCGCACTTTATCGAGCACCTGGGCGGCGTAATCTATGACGGTGTATGGGTCGGTAATCGGTCCAGGATCCCGAACAAGAATGGCATCCGGACGGCGTTTGTCGACGCCATGCGTGCTGTCAAGGCTCCTGTGCTGCGCTGGCCGGGCGGCTGCTTTGCCGATTCCTACGACTGGCACGACGGCATTGGTCCTGGGGGCAAACGGAGGGCGCGGGCTGCCTTCTGGGGTCAGCAGGACAGCAACCAATATGGACTGCACGAATTCATGGAAACCTGCCGCCAGATTGGCTGCAGGCCCTACCTTGCGGCCAACCTGCGCACGCAGCCTGCACGCGACTTCTACGAAGAGATCGAATACTGTAACGCGCCCGCGGGCAACATCGACTCGAACTCTGCCGCGCCCGCCCAGCCCAACGGGCTGGCCATGCAGCGCGCCGCAAACGGCGACACCAGGCCCTTTAATGTGGACCTATGGGGCGTTGGCAACGAAAGCTGGGGATGCGGCGGCAACATGACACCGGAAGAGTACGCCGCAGAGTTTCGCCGCTACACAGCCTGGACACCCAGCTACAGCAAGACCCCGCTGCGCTTTGTCGCGGTGGGGCCGAACGGCGATGACGTGGACTGGACCACACGGCTGTTCAAGGCAATGTATGCCAACCCGGAGAAGCGGCACCTGTGGGGGCTGTCCGTGCACTACTATACGTCCGGCAGTGCCAGCAAGTTTGCCGCGGGCGACGCGCTGGACTTCAATAACGACGACTTCTACGACCTGCTGACCCGCGGCAGCCTGATGGAAAAGGTAGTAACCGATCACTGGGCTGCCATGGGCAATGTGGCCGGGCGGCCGGGCGTAAAGCTGGTGGTCGACGAGTGGGGCGCGTGGTACGGCAAGGGCACGGAACTGAACCCGCGCTACAACCTGTCTCAGCAGTCCACCATGCGCGATGCCCTGCTGACGGGCATTACCTTCGACATCTTTCAGCGGCACGCGGACAAGGTGGCGATTGCGGCGGTGGCACAGAGCGTCAACTGCATTCACTCACTCATGCTGGCACAGGAAGACAAGTTCACCCTGACACCAACCTTTCACGTGTTCAAGATGTACCTGCCGCACCAGGGCGCGACCGCGGTTCGCACGGAGTTCCTCGCCTCGGCCATCGACAACCCGCTGGGCAACGCGCCCATTCAGGTGGGCGGCGCCAGTTACATTGGCCAGCTTGCGCCGGTGCGGACGCTGGCCGGGCTCAGTGGCTCTGCATCGCTGCCTGTGGATGGTGGCGGTAAACTGATGACGCTGACGGTGGTAAACCCGCACATTGACCGGCCCATGATCACGCAGATCGCGGTGCGCGGAGCTACCGTGGCATCGGCGACAGGGACCGTGCTTGCCTCGCATGACGTGCATGACCACAACACGTTTGCCCAGCCGGACTTGGTCAAGCCTGGGCCTGCCGCCATGGCGGCAACCAATGGCGGCAAACTGATGCACAGCTTTCCACCCGCCAGTGTCACCACCCTGCAACTGACACTCGCATAGCGGTCCGCCGGGTGGTTAGCATGGAGCAGCATGCGTTCCGTTCCCAAACGCCACACCCGGCCCGTCTTCGCCGAAATTTCAGCGGGAAGGCTCCGCCACAACTTCAATGCCTTTCGCGAAGCGGTAGGCACCGGTGTAGAGACCCTGGCGGTGATCAAGGCCGATGCATACGGCCACGGTGCCACAGAGTGCGCTCCCGTGCTGGTGGCTGCCGGAGCACGGTGGCTGGGCGTTACGTCTGTGGAAGAGGGCAGTACGGTGCGTGCGGCGCTGCCCACCCAAGAGATGACACGCATCCTTGTAATGTGCGGCCTGTGGCAGGGTGAAGCCGCGGCCTGCCTGGATGACAGGCTGACGCCGGTTGTGTGGGAGCCGTACCACCTTGACTTGCTTGAAGCCGAGGCCGTTCGGCGGGATCTGCTGCCAAGGTCGGTCGCCGTGCACATGGAGATCGATACCGGCATGGCGCGGCAGGGCGTCACACCCGGTGCGCCGCTGGAGCGATTGCTGGCACGCTTCACAGCCGAGTCGCCACTGCTGCTGGAAGGTGTGATGACACACCTTGCCTCGACGGAGTGTACGGCAGACCCGCAGAATCCCCGGCAAATGGCCTTGTTTGCTGCCGCGTTGAAGCAGGTAGGGGCCGCGGGTTTGCGGCCGTCGCTGATCCATGCCGGGAACACCTCTTCGACGGACAGCAACTTTGTGCCACGCGAACTGCCTCTGCTAGCCGCTCGCATGGGTGCGCGGCCTATGACACGGACGGGCCTTGCGCTGTACGGCCATGCCCTGCCGCTGGAAGGTGGAGCGGCGCATGTGCAGCCACATCTGCAGCCGGTTATGACGTGGAAGACGGTCGTGATCGGCCTGCGCGAGATCGGCCCGGGCGACACCGTCGGTTACAACGCAGCCTTTGTCGCGTCGCAACCCATGCGGCTTGCATTGCTGCCGGTGGGCTACGCGGACGGCCTGCGCCGCGAGCTCTCCTCATCCTCCACGCAACCCGGTGGCGACGTGCTGCTGCATGGTGTGCGTGTGCCCATTATTGGCCGCGTTTCGATGGACCTGGCGGTCGTGGATGTCTCAGCGCTGCCGCAAATTGCGATCGGTGATGAGGCTGTATTGCTGGGATCGCAGGGTAATCAAGACATTGGCGCGGATGAACATGCGCGGCTGGCCGGCACCAGCGCCTACGAAATCCTGTGCGGTATCAGCGACCGCGTGCCGCGCATCCTTGTGCCGTAAATAGACGGGCTGTGACCGCAGATCCGGAAACATACCTGCACGATTCGCATGCAAGGATACAGCTTTTCGGAAAGGGCATGGCTTCAGCCATGCCATCGACGTGGAAACTGGAAGGGGCTTCAAGCCCCTGAGGTCAGCTTAGAGCGGCCCCTCAAAAGCTCAATCTCAGCGGCTAAAGCCGAAGCGCAGGAATGACGTTTACGGCACAGCTAAAGCTGTGCCCTTCCGACACGAAGCTACAACGGGCTATGAAGCGACTACACAGTAGGAGGACGAACCAAGGACACACCTACTTGTTCGTCAGCAGATAGTTACCGCCGCTGGATGCAACGACGTTCGGTCTGCCCGCGAGCAGTCGCGATACTTGTGGCATATCGCTGCCGTACACCAGCAGGTACACACGGTCTCCGCCATGCCACAGCGCCTGCAACGCCTCATCGCCGATAAAAACATCCGGGCTACCTGGCGCATACGACCCGTACTGAAGGTTGGCGCTGCGGCCGTTCCATAGCAAAGCCGCATGGTTGGTGTAGAAGAAGGTCGCCGAGAAGGCATAGTAGGCGTCGCCAACCACCAGCCGGCCCGGTGGTGCTTCTTTCAGTGCGTCTGCCAGTTGGAATGAGCTCAGGTAAGGGTCGAAGCGAACGAGCGCCACCCGAGCAGCCTGCAGGAAAAGCAGCATCGTGACCACCAACACCGAGAAAGCCCGCAGTGGACCTGCAAGCCCGACCGCAAAAGCAGCAGCTGCCAGCACCAGCGGCAGTCGAAGGTAGGCAAACGCTGGCACACGCAGGTCCGTCAGGTGGCCCAGCGAAAAGGTGTACATCTCAGGATTCGAGGCCAGCGCCTGGGAAATATCACCCGGAGTTGGAGCATTCCAGTTCGTCGCGGCAAGGAAGATCAATGCCGTCAGAGCAAGACCGAACACGCTGGCGAGGGTCGCTCGGGCCCACGCGGGGTATCGTTCGCGTGAGGCAAGATCGGCACCCAGCAGCATGGCCAGTGCCGGGTAAATCGGTAACGAGTAGTACTCCTGCGTGGTGGAAAGCGAGAAAAAGATGAGGACGAACAGTATCCACACGATGGCCAGCAGCCGCACCTGACCGGCGCGCGTGCCCGGTGCCATGCCCCGCCGGAAGGCCGTGACCAGCGTCACGCTCCATGGGAAAAACCAGGCAAAGTGCAGCAGCCAAAAGGCCGGCCTGGGCACAGTGTTGTAGTCGCGCGGATAACGCATGTTCAGAAAGCGGAAC
>CAXTFT010000192.1:0-5514 GCA_964243585.1 uncultured Terriglobus sp. | reverse complement strand
CTGTTCTCTAAGATCTTCCTGAGGTCAGTCTGCCGGAATGCCGGCAGGTTCGTGGCTGTACTTGTCGGCAAGCTCGACCAGCTTTGGCGAGTAGCGACCCAGCGTACCGGAGGTAAACAGGTTGTCTTCAGCAGGCAGCACCAGGTCGTGGCGCGTGCCTTCGATCTGAACCAGTTCTGCCGGTGCTGCGGGGGCCAGGTGCTGATCGTTACCGCTTAACAGTTGTAAGCGGAGAAGATCATAGCCAGGTACAAGGCGTTGGATCTCGTCGAGTACAGCAAATGGATCAAAGGGCGAGAGCTTCATCTCGAGATTGTTGGAGGTCAGCCAAACCGCGTGGCGATCCGCTTCGCCGGACTGTACGCCACGTGTCTGCCCTAAGTCGGCGCGGATGCCATTCGCCTGCGACCCCTTGCCGAACGGAACAAGCTTTTTTATATCTGCGCCTACCTTATCGGCGACGCGGACGATTAATTCAAGATCGGTTCGCACCCCCGCTCGATCAGACGCTTTTTTCACCAACTGCAGGTCGCCGTAGCTGTTAGTCACTGAACCCGACTTTTCATACAGGTTTGCCGACGGGAAGATCACGTCTGCGAGTCGCGCCGTCTCGGTAAGGAACATGTCGTGCACAACGACAAAGGTGTTTGCCAGCGAGGCGGGATCAACAGAGTAGCGTGCCACAGGGTTCGCATTGACGACGTACAGTGCGCCTAGATTGCCAGCCTGTGCAGCGTCAAAGATGCCAACCATGTCGAGACCAGGTGTAGCCGAGAAGCGTTCCCCGTACTCATTACCGAAATCGTGAGAACCCTGCAGTGGCACGTATCCCGGCAGCATGTCCGGCAGCAGTCCCATGTCTGCCGCACCATGGGCATTGACATAGTCACTCAGCAGCGCAAACTTCGTGTTAGGCAGTGACAGGCCGAATTCGATCAGTTTGCGCAGATCGTTGCCGCGCAGCTCCGATCCAATCAGAATGAGCAGTGACTCTTCTGTCTTGAGAGCTTCACGGAACTTGCCGAGGTTCTCGCCGTTGGAAGCCGCAGAAGAAGCTGCTGCCTCGTCACCGGCCAGGTAGTTCGCGACAGCGCCATAGCCATAGGGTGCGATTTCCAGGAAGGCCTTTGCCTGGCGCCGCAGCTTGATCGGTGCATGGTTTGCGACGTACAGCCGCGCACGGTTTAGCCGCACGTTGGAACGCAGATTCCATGCAGTCAAAGGCGCTTCGTTGGTCGGATCCCCGCCAATCAGCAAAACGGCGGGAGCCTTTTCGTTGTCATGCTGCGAGGCAAAGCGGTCACGATGGCCGCTGAGCGTGGCTGCAAAGGTGACGTAGTCTGCTGTGCGATGGTGATCGATGTTATTGGTGCCCAGTACCGAGCGCCCAAACTTCTGCAGCAGATAGGCTTCCTCGTTGGTGAGGCGATTGCCGCCCACTACACCGATGCTGTTACCACCGCGTGCATCACGTATTTCGCGCAGCTTGCCGCCTGCGAAAGCCAGCGCCTCGTCCCATGAGACAGCCTTGAAGCTGCCATCCAACTGCTTCAGCATGGGCTGCGTGATGCGCTCGGGGGAGTTTGCAAAGTCGAAGCCATAGCGGCCTTTGTTGCATAGGAAGTCGCCGTTGATGCCGCTCTTGTCGCGGTTGTCCCCGCGCACGATCTCGGAGCCATCCGTGGTTGCGCGAACGCCTAACGTGGTCTTGCACCCATCGCCGCAATGCGTGCAGACGGTTGCGACGTGGTTCATCTCCCAGGGTCGTGTCTTATAACGGTACGTGTCGCTGGTCAGCGCACCTACAGGGCAAACGTCGATGCACATACCGCACTCTTCACAGTCCAGGTGCTGCAGGCCATCTTCGCTCTGCGACGCAGGAATGTTGGGCGCGATGACCGCGGATGATCCGCGGTTCTGGATGCCCAGGGCGAACACATCCATGCCCTCGCCACACATGCGCACGCAGCGATAGCACAGGATGCAACGAGGCCGGTCGAAATATACCGTGGGGGACCATTGCTGCTCTTCGCGGTGGTTTTTCGGCTCCTGGTAGAAGCTATCCGCCGCACCGTACTTGAAGGTCATGTCCTGCAGTTCGCACTGTCCGCCTGCGTCGCACACGGGGCAGTCAAGCGGGTGGTTGCCAAGCAGCAACTGCAGCGTGGCCTTGCGGGCCTGCGCAATCTCCGGTGTTTCACTCTGGACCACCATGCCCTCGGCCACAGGCGTGGTGCACGCGGTCTGCAGCTTGGGCATCTTTTCGATGCGGACGACGCACATGCGGCAGGCCGCCTGCAGCGACAGGCCGGGGTAGTAGCAGAACGCGGGGATCTGGATGCCATTCGCCTTGCAGGCATCGATCAGCAGCGTGCCCGCGGGTGCGGTAATCTTTTGGCCGTCTACGGTAAGCGTTACGTCTGGCATTCGTGGTCCTTGATCCTGCAGAGGCCAGGTGCCTCATTGAATAGTTCGCTTCTAGTGAGCCGCGCCGACTAACTCATCGGTAGTAATGAAGTTCTTTTCGGTGCGTGCCCCACCCAGGTACTCTTCGAACTCGTGGCGGAATTTCTTGATGAAGGCCAGGGTCGGCATGGCAGCGGCATCGCCCAGCGGGCAAAAGGTACGGCCCATCATGTTCTCGGCCAGGTATTGAATGTTATTGATGTCCTTCACGTTGCCGCCTCCGTTGTAGAAGCGCGTCAGGGTCTTCTTGAGCCAGTCCGTACCTTCACGGCAGGGAATGCACCAGCCGCAGGATTCGTGCTGGTAGAACTTGATCACACGAAGGGCGAACTCGACCATGCTGACCGTCTCGTCCAGTACGACGATACCGCCCGATCCCAGCATGGTACCGGCCTTGCCCATCTGGTCGAAGTCGAGTCCGACTTCAAGCTCATCTGCCGTAAGCACCGGGCAGGAGGAGCCACCGGGTACGACAGCCTTGAGTTTGCGCCCGCCCTTCACGCCACCAGCGACGTCGTAGATTGCCTTTTTCAAGCTGTAACCCATGGGCAACTCGTAAATGCCGGGACGTTCGACCATGCCGCTGATTCCGAACAGGCGTGTGCCGCCGTTGCGCTCGCTGCCGATCTTGGCATAATTCTCGCCGCCCATCAACAAAATGTGTGGAGCGCTCGCAATCGTCTCTGCATTGTTAATAACGGTAGGGCCGCCGTACAGGCCGACAACGGCAGGGAAGGGAGGCTTGATACGCGGGATGCCGCGCTTGCCTTCCAGCGACTCCATCAGTGCCGACTCTTCGCCAACCTCGTACGCACCAGCACCGGTTTGCGTGACGATGTCGAAGTCCACCCCTTCCTTGCCAAAGATGTTCTTGCCAAGTATGCCCTTTGCGTAAGCGTCAGCAACAGCTTTCTCGACGATCTTCAGCAGGTAGCGGTACTCGCCGCGCAGGTAGATGAAACCCACCTTTGCGCCGATAGCCAGGCCCGCAATCATGGTGCCCTCAATGACAGCATGCGGATCGTGCAGGAAGATAATGTGGTCCTTGCAGGTGCCCGGCTCGGACTCATCTCCATTCACCAGCACATACTTTGGCTTTTCGCTGGTCTTCGGTACAAACGACCACTTCATACCAGTCGGAAAGCCGGCACCGCCACGACCGCGCAAGCCGCTGGCCTTCATCTCGTTGATGACCCACTCCGGGCCGCTCTCAATTGCTTTTTGCACGGCCTTGTAGCCGTCGAGTTCTACGTATCGATCAATGTTCGCAGCGCCCTGGCCGAAGCGACGGGAGAGTACCTTGACTTCATCGGGATGTGACACAAGGGTAGGCATTACTTCACATCCTCTCCGCGACCGGCGGCGTAGTCGTTCAGAATGGCATCGACCTTGTCGGTCGTCAGATTGTCATGAAAGTCGTAATTCACCTGCATGGCAGGCGCCCAGCAGCAAGCGCCGATGCACTCAACTTCTTCCAGTGAGAATTGGCCGTCGCGAGTCACTTCCTTGTGTCCGATACCAAGCTTTGCCTTGCAATGATCCAGAATTTCGTAACCGCCAACCAGCATGCAGCTGATGTTGGTGCAGATCTGGATATTGAACTTGCCCGCGGGCTGAGTCCGCAGCATGGAGTAGTACGACAGCACGCCACGAACATCCAGTTCCAACAGATCAAGCCGCTGGGCGATCTCCGCCACAACAGCATCGGAGACGTAGCCGACCTCGTCTTGCGCATACAGCAGCATGGGGATCAGCGCGGAACGCTTCACCGGGTAAAGCGTAACCAATCGATCGAATCGCTCAGCCGTGTCCGGCGTGAAGATACTATTCGTAACGGTGCTCACGCATTGATTATCTCCGATGCAAGCCGTTCTGCGAACAGGTCCATCTCATCTTCGTCGTCACCCACACGGGCGCGTCCGTTTACCGTCAGCGCAAAGCGGTGGATAGCACCGTTGGACGCGGTAAAGGCTTCCGGCGTGAACAGGATGGACCGCGATCCGTAACGGACCCGAATTTCTGTGTCGGACACCTCAACCACCGCATGCTGAGTCTTGCCGAGTGCGTGGACAGCCGCATAGGACCGCAGCAGGGAAGCCCACGAAGTCCAGAGTTCCCGGTGCAGTTGTGGCGTCAAAGTGCGTCTGCCGAGATGTCGGCAGCAGGTGAGTGCTGTATGTCGGGCGTGTCAGTATGGGGTTGGACGTCTTCGGCGGAGTCTTCTGTAAGCAGATTCCATCCGTCATAACTACCGTTCATGCCGGCGGCAGTATGCACCAGGTCTGCGACAAACTCCTCGCGAACAGCGTCACGGATACTGCGTTTGACGCCTACACGTATGTGAAAACGGCCATCTTCCTTCGCCTCGGGCTGCTGCAGAACACGTGTCCCTTTCGCGAAAAGGGCCTTGTTGATTGCCTTGGCACAGTCTTCCTCCGGTGAGGAAAAACACAGTACAAGGCTGCGGGTGATCTCCACGTTATATTGACCCCGCAGCATTACTTCCATGCGTGCGGTGTTACTTGAAAGTTGCTGGTCGAGATTGGCTTTAGCGCTGGCTTCGTTTGGCATGCGGACGACCCCTACAACCTTTTGGATGCCTGCTGGACTGTGCGAGTCACCGCGTGAACAAAGCGGTCATCCTGCTATACCTGTGGCGCGGAGTCGATTTCTTCGAAGATGTCGGCGATGGCAAGTCGTACCGGTGTACCCGCGATCGTGAAGGCGTCATCCAGCATAGGCAGTGCGCCGCCGCCATCTGTCAGGGTCCATGCCTCACGCGTTCTCGGGTCAATGATCCACAGGTTTGGAACACCCATGCGCTGGAAATCCTGAATACGGACGATGACACGTTGGAAGCCATCTTCTGGTGAAAGCACCTCTACGCAGAGCAGGGGTGGTTCGCTCAAGATACCTACAAAGGGTTTCTTGTCCGAGACAACACAAACATCAGGAACTCGAAATCGTGTTGAAGAAACCTGCACCCGCTGCTCAGTAAGTGAGCGTAACTTCCAATCTTTCCTGTGAATAAAAAAGATTGCGGAAATT
>CAXTFT010000191.1:0-5589 GCA_964243585.1 uncultured Terriglobus sp. | reverse complement strand
CACGTGGTGCCGCTCGAGGTGCTGGGTTTCGCAAACCACAATAAGAACTACTACATCGGCCTGGGTGGCAAGGACACCATCTGCGCTTCGCACATTGCCGCGGCGGTGTACGGCATTGAGAACAACCTGGGCTGCCTGGTGACGCCGTTGCGCGCCTGCTACAACTGGAGCGAAGACCGGCACCTGCAACACCTGCCGGACGTGTACCTGCAGATCGTGATGCAGCGGGATGAGCAGAACAAGCTGGTGACCAGCGGCATCTACGTGGGCGACGACCTGGACACCTATCTCGAGGCCGCGCGCCGCAGCAAAGAGCAGAACATCACCCTATTCGACAAGCCCGTAAAAAAGATTGTCGCCGTGATGCAGCCGGACGAGTTTCGCGCGACGTGGGTAGCGAACAAAGCTGTCTATCGCACCCGCATGGCGCTGGCCGACGGTGGCGAGCTGCTGATCATCGCCCCCGGCGTGGAGCGTTTCGGCGAGCAGCCGGAGGTAGACGCGCTGATCCGCAAGTACGGTTACAAAGGCACGCCGCGCACGCTGGCGCTCTATAAGACGGAAGCCGACATGCAGGAGATTCCGCACGGCGTCGCGCACCTGATCCACGGTTCCAGCGAAGGCCGTTTCACCATCACCTACGCGCCCGGTCACCTAACCAAGGCAGAGATCGAGCAGGTCGGCTACCAGTACGCCGATATGCGCGAAATGGAGCAGCGCTACGATCCCGCCGTAATGAAGGAAGGCTGGAACACCATGCCCGATGGCGAAGAAGTCTTTTACATCAGCACGCCTTCTGCCGGGCTGTGGTCGACGCGTGAGAAGCTGGACAACCCTTCACGAAAGGACCTGTCGCGCGAGCAGGTTGCCGCTGGCGACGTGGTCTAATGGACGACTCGTTGCAGCAGCTTCGCGAAGCGCTGCACGTGCAGTTGCGCCGGTACGACTGCCTGGCGGTTGCCTATTCAGGTGGAGTGGACTCCGCGTACCTCGCGTGGGAAGCGCACCAGGTGCTCGGCGACAGCATGATTGCCGTCATAGCCGATTCACCCAGCCTGCCGCGTACGCACCTGGCCTTTGCTGTCAGCTTCGCGGAGCAGCACGGCATCCCCCTGCGGGTAGTGCAGACCGCCGAGTTGGAGCGCGAGGCCTATCGCCGCAACGACGGTGCACGCTGCTTTCACTGCAAGGACGAACTGTTCCGCACCATGGCTGGCGTGCTGCAGGAACTGAACATGATCACCATGGCCTATGGGCGCAACCGCGACGACAGCGGCGACTTCCGACCCGGTCAGCGCGCAGCGGCGCAGCACCACGCAGTCGCGCCGTTGAACGACGCAGGCTTGGGCAAAGTAGCAATTCGCGCACTGGCGCAGGCGGCCGGCCTCAGCGTGTGGGATCGCCCCGCATCGGCCTGCCTGGCATCGCGTCTGGAGTACGGTCGCCCAGTGACGGCCGAAGCGCTGCGGCAAGTGGAAGATGCCGAGGAAGCCCTGCTGACACTCGGCTTTCGGCAGCTGCGCGTTCGCCATCATGGCGATGTTGCCCGCATCGAAATCGAGCGCGGTGAGCTAAGCAGAGCTCTTTCCCTGGACATGCTTGAACGCATCACTTTCGCCGTAAAAAAAGCTGGCTTTACCTATGTTTCACTGGACACCGAGGGTTACCGCAGCGGCAGCATGAATGCCATCCTGCCTGTGTCAGCGCTGCTGCCCGCACCCTCGGAGAGTCATGCGGCGTGACACCCTGCTTGCCCTGCTCGACGAGTTGCAGGCCGGCAAACGTACCTCGGCAGAAGTTGCCGACAAACTCGCTTCACTGCCCTTTGAAGATCTTGGCTTCGCCAACGTGGACCATCACCGCTCCCTGCGATCGGGCATGCCGGAGGTTGTGTTTGCGGCGGGTAAAACGGCAGAGCAGACAGCCGCAATCCTGAGCCGTCTGCACGCCAGCGGAGTGCCCGCGCTGGCGACACGTGCAGATGCAGCCGCCTTCGCCGCAACCCAACAGGTGCTGCTTGAAGCCAAGTATCACGAGGCTGCACGCTGCATTACCTGCGGCGATCCTGCGGCAAGCCATGGCGGCCATGTCGCGGTGGTCTGTGCGGGCACCAGTGATTTACCCGTGGCAGAAGAGGCTTCGGTTACAGCAGAGTTCTTCGGCACCCGCGTTACGCGCGTGACCGACGTCGGGGTCGCAGGACTACACCGCCTGCTGGCGTATCTGCCTGCTATTCGCGAGGCCGATGCGGTCGTGGTCTGCGCGGGCATGGAAGGAGCCCTGCCCAGCGTCGTGGGAGGCCTTGTCGCCGTGCCGGTCATTGCCGTTCCCACCAGCGTCGGCTATGGCGCTGCTTTTGGTGGCGTAGCGGCCCTGCTGGGAATGTTGAATAGTTGTTCGCCCAACGTGACCGTGGTGAACATCGACAATGGCTTCGGTGCAGGCTATGTGGCAACGCTGTACGCCTCGCGATCCGCGCGGTAAGGTAGGCGGGTAGCACCCGGCGAGGCATTGCATTCTGAAGACTCTCGGCAACACAAGACGCAGCCTGCGCGCGCACCAGGCCGTGACGCTGTCGCTGCTGTTCCTGGCGGGCGTGGTTAACTTCTTCGACCGCTCGTCGCTCTCCATTGCAAATACTACCGTGCGTGCGGAACTGCACCTGTCCGGCACAGAGATGGGCTGGCTGCTGTCAGCATTTTCATTCGCCTATGGCCTTGCACAACTGCCACTGATTGGCCTTCTTGACCGCTTAGGAACGCGCTCGGTGCTGGGCGCTGGACTGGCCGTGTGGTCAGGCGCGCAGTTGCTCACAGGGCTGGTCAGCAGTTTTCCGATGTTTATCGCCTTCCGCATCCTGCTGGGCGTGGGCGAGGCACCCTTCTACCCGGCAGGTGTGCGCAGCGTCCGTGAATGGTTCTCGGCGGGCACGCGCGGCCGGGCCACGGCGCTGATGAGCAGTTCGCAGACCTTTGGCCTTGCCGTCGCACCGCCCTTGCTGACCATCCTGATGCTTCAGGTGGGCTGGCGTGTCATGTTCATGATCCTGGGAGCGGCAGGCCTGGTTGTCTCGGCACTGTGGGTGCTGCTGCACCGCGCACGCGGAGCCACCGTCTACAGCGAAGAAACAGCCGGGCCGCCGCCGCGTGAGAACGCGTTTGCCGTGCTGATCCGGCAGCGCACCGCCTGGGGCATGATGCTGGGCTTTGGCGGCATCAACTATACCAACTGGCTCTACACAGCATGGCTGCCGGGCTACCTGCAGACGGAACGCCACCTTTCCCTGGCTAAAAGCGGTTGGCTCGCGGCGATTCCGTTTCTCGCGGGAGCCTTCGGCATGCTGACCAGCGGCACCTCCGCCGACCTGTTCGCACGCAGCGGCGCCCGGCTGACGATCGTGCACCGCGTGCAGATCGTCGTAGGCATGCTGCTTTCCGCAGGCAGCACCTTCATCGTGTCTCGCAGCCACAGCACCGGCGCGGCCATCGCAGGCATCAGCTTTGCACTGTTCTTCATCCATTTTGGCGGCACCTCCGGCTGGGGTTACGTGCAGGCCGTCAGCCCGGCGCGATACGTGGCGTCGCTGGGAGCGCTGCAGAACTTTGCCAGCTTCGTCATCGCATCCGCGGCACCGGTGGTCACCGGCACGCTGCTGGACCATACGCACTCGTTCACGCTCGGCTTCGTCGTGTGCGCTACCGTGACCGTGCTGGGTGCGGTAAGCTATGCCACTCTAGCTGCACCGGATGGTATGACGATTTCGTAGGCTGCAGCCGGACGCATTACGCCCATTTACCATAGTGTGCGGTGCAACAGAAACGCGCCGGGCGCGCACCCGCACAGGACAGATAGGAAAACGTGGCAGAGATCAAGAACCCCAACTCGGGCGGAAGCGGTACCAACAACACTTCTTTCCTCATCATGATGGTCGTCATGCTCGGCGTGTTTGCCGGGTTGCAGTTCTACCGCAGCAAGAAGACGCAGCCCCTGCAGCCGCCTACGGCGCAGACGCAGACCTCGCCCAAACTGGGCGACGCCGCGCCGCAAAGCGCGCCCACCGGCAGCACGGGTGCCTTTAATGCGAATGCCGTGCAGCAACCGGCAGCCAGCGCCGCAGTAACGCCGACCATTGCCGCCAGTGCCGAGCAGACCACAACCGTCGAGAACGACCTATACAAGATCACCTTCAGCAACAAGGGTGCGGAGGTGCGTAGCTGGGTGCTCAAGAAATTCAGAGACCGCTATGGCGCGCCGCTGGACCTGGTGAACGCCGCGGCGGCAAAGCAGTTCGGCTATCCGCTCTCGCTTTACACCTATGACAAGAGCCTGACGGACGGCCTTCGCAATGCCCTATTTGTGCTGGATGCCGCGACACCAGGGGAAGTACCAAACCATTTGATGGGCGGCGGTGAACTGAAGTTCCATTTCCAGCAGGGTGGCGTTGAGGTCTGGAAAGAGTTCCGCTTCGACAACAGCTATGTCATCAAGGCCGAGACTACCGTTCAGCAGAACGGACATAACATCCGCAGCTTTATCAGCTGGCCCGCGGGCTTTGGCGACCAGGAGCAGGTGCTGGACTACAACGGCTCTCGCATCGAGCTGATGCGCGACAGCAGGGCCGAACACATCGAGTTTAAGAAGGTCAGCGGCGGCGACACGCTGAACGGCAAGATCAATTACGTCGGCACCTCCGATGGCTATTTCGCAGCCCTCTTTTTAGGCGATGCTGACTCCTCCTCTGCCGTTACCCTGCACAACACGATCGATGTGCAGAAGCTTGCTCGCGCGGGCAGCGATAAAGGCAAGCCAACCGGCAAATCCATCGATGTGCCTGTTGTCGGTGCAGGACTAGCCGACACTGGTGGCAACACGCAGGCAAGTATCTACGTCGGACCGAAGTCCGTGGATGTGCTTAAAACAATTCCAGTTACAGGCACCAATGGCACGTTGGAACCGGTAGTGGACTTCGGCTTTTGGGGTCCCATCGCCAAGTTCCTCTTCTGGCTCTTGAACAGCATCCACGACCACGTCGCCAGCAACTGGGGCTGGGCCATCGTGGTGCTCACCATCCTGCTGAACGTGGTCATGCTGCCCTTTCGCTACCAGACCATGCGCAGCGGCCTGAAGATGCAGCGCATCCAGCCGCAGATGGACGCCATCAAAGCCAAGTACGCCAAGTACAAGGTGACCGACCCCAAGCGCGCCGAGATGAACACCGAGATCATGGCGCTGCAAAAGGACAATGGCGTCAACATGTTTGGCGGCTGCATTCCCACCCTGCTGACGTTTCCCTTGCTGTTCGCCATGCTGGGTATGCTGCCCAAGGTGGTCGAACTGCGCGAGGCGCACTGGTTTTGGCTACACGACCTAACGGCAGCTGACCCGTACCACATCCTGCCCATCACCATGGTGCTGTCGCAGTTCCTGGTGCAGTTCTATATGCCCGCGCCGGGTGTTGATCCGCAGCAGCAGAAGATGATGGCTTTCATGATGCCGGTCTTCTCCGGCTACATCACGTGGAACTACTCGTCGGGCCTGGCGCTGTACTGGTGTGTCGGCAACCTGCTGATGATTGCCGCGCAATACGGC
>CAXTFT010000190.1:0-5736 GCA_964243585.1 uncultured Terriglobus sp. | reverse complement strand
GCATCACCGGCCGCGACCGCTCGGCGGCGTGAGAGTGAAGCTTTTCATGCGGGAGAGTTCCGCAAGCAGATTGCGGCTGGTGTGCCTTTCGCGGCGGGATCCGACGTGGGACCCTTTCCTCACGGCACCCAGGCGCATGAACTGGTGCTGATGGCAAAGTATGGGATGCCGAACGTCGACGTGCTTCGCGCGGACTTGCTTAATGGTGCGAAGCTGCTGGGATGGGAGACGGAGATCGGTCAGCTAAAAGCTGGCTTCCTTGCCGACGTGATCGCCGTACCGGGCGATCCGCTCGTCGATATCAGCATGACGGAACGGGTGAGCTTTGTCATGAAGAACGGAGAGGTCGTGCGGCCTTGACCGAATTCTCCAGTGAACCGGATAGCCTTCCAGCCGCAGGCCCGGTGTGCGGGCGCTGCGGCAGGTCGGCCTTTGAGCGTATTCCTCGGCGGGGCTTTCTGCAGAGGCGCATTCTGAGGCTGTTCCACCGCTATCCGTGGCGATGCGCGCTGTGCAACGACATTACCTATCGCCGGGAGCGAAGGACAAAAGACCTGTCGCCGGAAAGCCCTTACCTTGAATCAAGGTGAGTAAACGCCTAAAGTGCTCGCGGTGCCAGTTCTTCCCAGCGGGCATACAGCACCGCCACCGCGGCCTGTGCTTCTGCCTGCTCTGCCAATGCAGACTGCAGTGATGCCGCATCGATCGCAATCGCGGGATTTGCAAGCGCAAGTTCCGCCGCGGCAGAACGTGCTTCGGCCGCGGCAATGCTGCTCTCCAGCGCATCCCACTCACGCTGGTCCATGTAGCTCATCTTCTTCCGCGGTACGTCCGGAACAGCTGTAGCGGCAATGGGGACAGGCAACGGTTCAGGCTCTGCGGGTATCTGCATCCACTCTTCCCACTGGCCAAAGTCGGCAAACTGCTGTGCACGGCCGGTGCCGTCAAGCCCCAGGACGGACGTACTGATACGGTTCAGCATGTAGCGGTCATGTGTGACCAGCACCAGCGCCCCCGGGTATTCCAGCAAGCTTTCTTCCAGTATTTCGAGCGTCGGAATGTCGAGATCATTGGTCGGCTCATCCAGCAACAACAGGTCGGCTGGCTGCAGCATCAACCGCGCAATCAACACACGTGCGCGCTCGCCGCCGCTCAGCCGTTCGACGGGCTGATTCAACTGTTCGCCCGTGAACAGGAAACGAGCGGCCCAGCTGGCCACGTGCACCACGCGGCCGTTGTGCACGACAGAATCACCCTCAGGCGCAAGCGCGCTCCGCAGCGTCAGCGACGTGTCGATCTCACGAGCCTGCGAAAAGTACACGACGCGCAGCATGTTGGCCAGCTTCAGCGTGCCGCCGGTAGGCTGCAGTTCGCCGGTCAGCAAGCGCAGCAGCGAAGTCTTACCGCTGCCGTTTGGCCCCACCAGGCCGACGCGCGTACCCGCAGTCAGGATGAAGTTAAGTTTGCGAACAATCTGCTTGTCCGCGAAGTTCAGGTTGACATCTTCCAGTTCCACAAGCCGCTTGGTCTGGCGGTCGGTTGCGCTGAAATCGATGCCCGCGCTGCTCTTCTGGGTGCGCGCGTTGACGTCGGCCAGCTCGCCAATCATTTCATGGGCACGATCGATGCGTGCCTTGCTTTTGGTGGTGCGTGCCTTGGGACCGCGGCGCAGCCACTCAATCTCTGTCTTGACCTGATTGCGCAGGCTGTCCTGCTGCTTCGTTTGCGCCGCGAGGTACAACTGCCGTTCTTCCAGAAACCTTGAATACGCACCGTCCACCCGCAGAACACCGCCCGCGTACACACGATTCAACTCGACGGTCTCATTCGACACGGCCTCAAGAAAATAGCGATCGTGCGAGACAATGACGCAGGCACAGTTCACGCCTGCGATCAATTCTTCAAGCCACTCGATGCCTTCCAGATCCAGGTGGTTGGTGGGCTCATCAAGCAGCAGCACGTCCGGTTCGGAGATGACGCCTTCGACAATCGCCAGCCGCTTGCGCCAGCCGCCAGAGAGCTTCGCAGCCTCGGCATGTTCATTGGGAAAACCGGTGCGGCCCACCGTTTCACGCAGGCGCTGCTCACGCTCGTTGTCCGGAACGTTTGCGGCATCCAGAGCGCTCTCCAGCACATCACGCACACTGGCACCCTTGCGAAACTCACTGGTCTGCTGGATAAATCCGACACGGGCACGGCGGCGCACCGCGACATCGCCGTTGTCAGCCTCTTCCTGACCGGCAAGTATGGACAACAGGGTCGATTTGCCCGCGCCGTTCGGCCCCACCAGACCAATACGATCACCATCAGAGACAACCAGGGAAACGTCCTGGAACAGGATGCGTGCGCCGTATCGCTTGCTGACCGACTGCGCGTTTAGGATTGGCGGCATCTACCTAGTTTACCGTCTGCGCTACCGTTTGGCTGGCACCAGGTCCTGTATGCCGGCATCGTCGGCCAGCGATGCCGGCAGCAGCGGGAAAAAGAGCCGCATCACAGTGCCTGTGCGGAACCCGTCGGCACGCGTTTTTACGCGGATGGCTCCACCATGCTTTTCAAGGACACCCTTTGCTACCCACAACCCTAAACCGGTCCCGCGAATGCCCTTCGTCGTGTTGAAGGGTTGGAACAGACGCAAAAGTGTCTCTCCGGTAATCCCAGACCCGCTGTCCGCAACGGTCAGGAAGACACCCGGCAACCCGGTGCCTGGCGCGCTGCCATCACGGATACGCACCAGCAGCGTTCCCTTGCCGTAGACGGCCAGTGTGTCGAGCGCGTTTGCAATCAACCCCGCAAGCACCTGCCGCACATCATCCACGAAACAAACCACAGTGGTTTCCTGCCGATCGCGTACCTCGACATGCGCACCGGCATGCAGCAGGCGCGTGCGGAACAATACCAGCACGGCTTCCACCAGTTCGCCCAGGCGCACCGGTGTTGCACCGCTGGACTGGCGATGGAAGCGCAACGTGTGCGTTACCAGGTGCGACACGCGTGCCAGTTCTTCATTGGCCAGGCGCAGGTATTCCTGCCGCTCAGCCTTGCCGTCGGTCACCTGCACCATGAACAGCAGATTGGTCAGGGACTGCAGCGGATTGTTGATTTCGTGTGCCATGGCACTGGCCATACGTCCTACGGCGGACAGCTTCTCCGAGACGCGAAGCGCATCTGCCGCCACTTGCTGCCGCTGGATTTGGCGGCCCAGCTCCATGCGTGCCATCACCTGCCGTGCCAGCGACCGCAGAGCCTGTAACTGGTCGGGCCGCAGTTCGCGTGGCTTGTCATCAAACACGCATACGGTACCAAGCACGTGCCCGTTCGGCGTGACCAGCGGCGCTCCTGCATAAAAGCGAATGCCCGGTGCACCCACCACGAAAGGATTTTGCGCGAAGCGCTCATCCAGCCTGGAATCAGACACCACCATGGGCTCTGACTCCAGCATGGCGCAAGCGCAGAAGCTGTCTGCCCGGCTGGTCTCTCGGGCACCAAAACCAACCTCCGACTTGAAGAATTGACGATCCTGATCGACCAGCGTGATGGTCGCGTAGGGTGTTTCGCAGATGTACGAAGCCAGAAATGTGATGTCGTCGTATCCCTGCTCCGTGGGCGTGTCCAGCACGCCGTAGGAACGCAATTCGGCCAGCCGCTCGGCGTCGTTTTCGGGGATTGGTGCGGAGAACACTTCGTAGATTCTACCCACCGGAAGCTTCCGCAGATTATTTTTCGGAAGCACCGAGCCGCATCTCAGGACAGGATCTGCACCAAAAAGAGCCGCTCCTCCGCTTCCTCACCCTGCTGGATGGCCACCAGTCCGCGTGCACGCGCCATCAGTGAAGGAAACTTCTCGCCCCACTCCACAAGGACAAACGCGTCCGGCTCGGCTTCCATCTCCTCCAGACCAAGCGTCAACAATTCCTCATCGCGCTCTAGCCGGTACAGGTCCAGGTGGTAGAGCTTGCGCTTTGCTCCCGCGTACTCATGCACCAACGTGAAGGTGGGGCTAGTGACCTCGTCCGGGTTGGCGCCAATGCTTTGCGCGATGCCCTTTACCAGCGTCGTTTTGCCCGCGCCAAGATCGCCGCGCAGGATGACAAGTCGAGGCGTGGGCAACATAAGTTCCATCATGGTCTGCCCTAGTGCCAGTGTGCCGGCAGCGCTGCGTGTTTTGAGTCGCTTTTCAAGCATCCGCTCTACCGTAAACGGCCCTCATGTGTGCGCAGTCCACAGATCCACTCGGCCTCATCGCTGTCCTCTGTGCGATAGCGAAAGGCGTCGCTCAGGTGTGCGACCGTGTCCGTGGCCAGTACCGTGTGCTGTTCCATGCGGTGAGCGGCAAAATCAGCGGCCAAACCGTGCAGGTAGACCGCGGCGTTGACTGCATCGCGCACCTTGTCAGAATGCTGTGCTACACAAGCCGCGACAATGCCGGTGAGAATGTCACCGGAACCGCCCTTCGCCATGGCGGGATTCCCGTTCGTATTTACTGCAACCGAGCCGTCTGGGTGTGTTACCAGCGTCCGCCAGCCTTTCAGTACCACCGTGACGCCATGCTCTGTAGCAAACCGGCGCGCCAGGTTCAGGCGATCGGCCTGCACGGCTTTCGTGGAGATGCCGAGCAGCGTTCCCATTTCACCGGGATGCGGCGTCAGTACGACCGTGCGCTGGCCGTTGCGGCTGGCCTGCTTCAACAGTTCCGATTTCTCCTTGAAGGCGTTCAGGCCGTCAGCGTCTAGGACCAGCGGGATGGACGTTTCCGCAACCAGTTGCCGGACCAGTTCCGATGCTTCCCACTCGGTTCCAAGGCCCGGACCGATTGCCAGCACCGTGATCTTCTTAAGCAGCTTTTCCAGCCGCTCCGGTGTGGCGTTCGACAGCGCCAGAGAACCGGCTTCGTCTTCGTCGAGCGGCACCGTCATGAGTTCCGGAGTGATCGACGCGACATTGTTCAGGATTGACTTTGGCACGGCCGCTGTTACCAGTCCTGCCCCCGTGCGGAGGGCGGCCAGGGACGACATGGAAGGTGCCCCGAATTTGCCGTAAGCGCCGCCAACAACCATCACATGCCCATACATGCCCTTGTTGGAGTCGATGGGTCGTGGTGCTTCGAAGATGCGCTTCGACGTGCCGGTCCAGGAGAGGCCCGTTGCACTTGCCACTGCTGCGTTGGGCGATCCAATGGGCGCGACCACGACAGGACCGAAAACCTCAGGCGCTGTAAGGTGCCCGAACATGTGGGCCAGCTTGGGCGCGGTGAAGGTGACGACGGCATCGGCGCGGAAGGCTCCAGGAACTGTCTGCTCGCTGGAATCCGCATCCCAGCCCGACGGCAGATCGACAGCAACGACGGGAACGCTCGTCTTTGCAAGAACATCGCGCAGCACTATTGCAACACCGCGCAACGGCGGCTTGAAACCGGTGCCAACCACAGCGTCCAGCACCACATCGGCACTCGCCAGAAGCTGCTGCAAGCCGTGTGTGTCTGCAGTTTCAGAGACGACGCCAACCTGGATGGCGGAGCGATCCAGCAGGCCGAAGGCATCTGCGGCAGGGCCGCTCAGCTTGCCTTCTTCACCCAGTAGCAGCACGGAAACCTGCACGCCTGCCGACAGCAGAGCGCGCGCCGCAACAAAGCCGTCGCCGCCGTTGTTGCCGGTGCCGCAAAGCGCGACCACACGCTTCGCGTTTGGGTAGCGCGACCGCACAAAGCTGGCGACCGCGGTCCCGGCGCGCTCCATC
>CAXTFT010000189.1:0-5766 GCA_964243585.1 uncultured Terriglobus sp. | reverse complement strand
GGCGTTATTGGCAGGTGCTCCGCCGCTTGCCGAGCAGACGCCCAGCCTTGGCTGCAATATCAAATGGCGAGCGATGTAGCTCGACCGTCATCCTGAGCGTAGCGAGGATCCGAGAAACTTTCGCCTGCATAAAACTTTCAGGTTCCTCGCAAGAAAACCAGAAGCCGTTTGCCCGGTTGGAGTGCATGGGGTCCTTCGCTTTGCTCAGGATGACGGCCCGGTAGAGTGCGCAGGGTAGAGGGCGCACGCGGCAAGCATTGGGAAGATGCTCAGGCCCGTCCTGCCGCTTGCGGTCATCATCCAGATCAGCTACTTCATGTTCTCTTCAAACCAGGCCACGGTGCGTGCGGTGCGGTCCTGGGTGTGCAGCGGGTTGGTAAAGCCGTGGCCTTCGTTGGGGTAAACGACCAGCTCGGTCTTGACGCCCTTGGCGCGCAGTGCGTGCCACATTTCGTAGCTTTGGGGCGCAGGACATTCTCCATCACGATCACCCACCAGGATCAGTTCCGGCGTGGTGACGTTACCAATGAAGTTGATGGCAGAGCTTTTTGCGTAGACCGCCGGGTTCTCATATACGGTTGCGCCAAAGAACGGGACCATCCACTGGTCTATGGAATTTTCTCCGTAGTAGCTCTGCCAGTTACTGATGCCTGCGCCTGCCACAGCCGCGCGAAAACGGTGCGTCTGGGTGATGGCGAACATGCTCATAAAGCCGCCATAGCTCCAGCCGGTCAGGCCGACGCGCTTGTCGTCAATGGAGTACTTCGCCTCTGCCTCGTCGACGCCTTTCAGGATGTCGTGCAGGTCGCCATAGCCGAAGTCCTTGCGGTTGGCCTGCACAAAGGCCTCGCCCTGGCCGAACGACCCACGCGGATTGGGCGACAGCACAAAGTATCCAAGGTGCGCCCACAGGCCGTTGCCGCCACCGGCGGCGCCGGGGCCTATTTCCGCTGAAGGTCCGCCGTGAACGCTGACGATCATGGGGTACTTCCTGTTGCTGTCGTAGTTCTCAGGCAGGGTCAGCCAGCCTTGTACGCGGAATCCCTCGTTCGTCCAGTCCAGAGAGACCGTCTTTGATTTTGTACCGGTCGCATGCTCGTTCAGATTGGTCACGGCACGCACACCGTGCACATCACCGGCGTACACCTCCGCAGCCTTGTCAGGACCTGCGGAAATAAAGGCGACCTTCTTCGCCGCAGGCGAAAAGGAAAAGGACAGCGATGCTCGTCCGTTACCGATCGACTGGGGCTCCGTCCACGCAGAGATCAGCTCCTTGCCGTTGGTGCCGAGCACGCCCAGGTGCGATTTGCCCGGCTGGTCTTCACTGAACAGGATGTGATCCGGATCGGCCCAGGCAAAGTAGACTGGCGTCGACTTGCGGCCGGCGGTCAGGTCCTGCAAGCCGCTGCCATCCGCACCCATCAGGTAGATGTCACCGCCGGTTGAGCCCTGGTCGCTCATCAGGCCACCAATAAAGGCGATGTTCTTGCCGTCAGTGGAGTAGCGTGGCACGGCAATCTGCAGGCCGTGCAGCGATCCGCCAGTGGTCACCGGGTTCAGAATGCTCTTTGCTGCTGCGGGCTGACCTGTCGGGACGCTGTAGATCTGCGAAATCCACCAGGTGTTTTCGCCCGGCGGGTTGGCTGCGACAAATGCCAGGTGCTTTGCATCGGGTGCCCAGTCGAATTCATACGCATGCAGCGTCTTCGGTGTCAGCACGCTCAGTTCGCCTGTTTTTGCATTCGCGGCGGCCACCCACTGCACCTCAACACCGTCTTCGCCGATGATGCCGGCGGGCGGCTTCATCGCGGCCAGTGCTCCTGCGGCACGGGTGGCATTTTCCACGTAAAGAAAAGCAATGGAACTGCCATCCGGAGCCCATGCGGGTGAGGTCATCGTGCCTTTGATGTGGGTCAACTGCTTGACCGCGCCGCCGCTGCTACGCAGGTAAAGCTGCGGCTGGTGGTCGGCGCAGGTTCCCACGAAAGCCAGCATCGCACCATCGGGCGACCAACGAGGCAACCCGGCAGTGCAGCCTTCACCGGCTGAGATCGCCGGACTGTTTGCCTCCGGTGCGTTGGCCGGGCTGATATGCAGTTCCATGCCGCCCCGCCCGCGCCCCGCCGTACCCGCCATCGGCGCGGCCGCGATCATCCATGCGACCTGCTTGCCATCCGGCGAAAGCTCCACCGCGCCAAGTCCGCGTGCCGGCGTGCCGGCGCGCTGTTGCTGCTCGTACTCTGCAATGCGCGGGTCGGGATTGCTGAATAGTTTCATTTCGGGAGTGAAGACATTCGTCGAATCCGAGCCCGGACGTTGCGCAAACAACGGCAAAGTGACAGCAGCGGCGGCGAGGCATGCACCAAGAGCAGGAAGAATACGCATGGGAAAAGGCTAGCAGATGACTGAGACGGTACTTCATCAAATGCAGGTAGCCTGGCAGCGCGAAACCAGGCATCTGAACACGCATGCTGCCGCGAGAGTCAGCCCCTGCGGGGTCAGGCAAGATCGTTGGGTCCGGAGAAATGGCGGATCGTATCCGTGCGTTTCCATGGGAAACGACGCCACTGTGTCCTATCAGTTCGTGGGATCCGGTGCTGCTGGCTACCGTGAACATCACGCTGGCCATGCGCTATCCAGTGCAGGTGCTGTGGGGGCCGCAGCGCATCCTCCTCTATAACGATCTTTGGGCCCCCATCTACATGGATCGCCATCCTGAAGCCCTTGGCCAGCCCGCGCATGAGTTCTGGGCTGCGGCATGGCCGTTTGTCGGTGATGAGGTTGATGGAGTCTTTCGTACAGGCATTGCCACGGAGCATTTCGAAGAAATGATCCCGGTGCTTCGCAAGGGCATCGTGCAAGAGGTGTGGTGGGACTACACCTACAACCCCGTTTTTGGCGCGGACGGCCGGGTTGCCGGCATGCTGAATATCAGCAAAGACGTGACGCAGCAGCGGAACGCGGAACGCGAACGTGCCCGGTCAGACGAAGCTCTCCGTGGCAAACAGCAGGAACTGCAGCAATCGTATGCCGAGCTCCATGCGGAACGGGCCAGGCTGCTGTCTGTCATCCAGCAGGCGCCGGTATTCTTTGCGCTGCTTGAGGGTCCTGAACATCGCATTGCGATGGTCAATCCGCTGTACCAAAAGCTGATCGGCGACCGGGATTTGCTGGGCCGAACCGTGGCCGAGGCTTTGCCTGAGGCGTCCACACAGGGCTATGTGGACCTGCTGGACCACGTTGTCAAAACCGGAGAAACCTTCGAGGGGCGCGGTGCCGCCTTCTCCCTCACACGCGAAAGGGGCGGAGAGCCGGAGGAACGCATCCTGAACTTCACCTACCAACCACTGCGTGAGTCTGACGGCACGGTGGGTGGAGTGATCGCGATCGGCATCGACATCACAGACAACAAAAAGGCAGAACAGGCACTGGTTCAGAACGAGAAGCTGGCCGTCGTTGGACGGTTGGCCGCCTCCATTGCGCATGAAATCAACAATCCTCTTGAGGCAGTAACAAACCTGCTCTATCTCGCGCGCACGTCAGAGCCCACTCCGGAGGTAAGCGAATACCTAAAGATCGCAGACCAGGAGCTGCGCCGCGTCTCCGCGATTGCCAATCAGACCCTGCGCTTTCACAAGCAGGCAACTCGCGCGGCGGACATAACCGCGGAGGTCCTGCTTGAATCGGTTCTGCATATTTACAGTGGCCGCATGCTGAATACAAGGGTTGCCTTGCGCCAGCGCATGCGGGCGCGGCGGCCCGTGCGCTGCTTTGAGGGTGAAATCCGGCAGGTTCTCAGCAATCTTGTAGGAAACGCCATCGATGCGATGAGTGGGACAGGCGGATTTCTGTATCTGCGCAGCCGGGATGGCTGTCACTGGAAGACAGGCCAGCGAGGACTTGTGCTGACCGTTGCCGACACCGGTCCGGGCATGTCACAGGCAACACTCGCCAAAGTGTTCGAGCCCTTTTTTACAACAAAAGGCGTCGGCGGCACGGGGTTAGGCCTGTGGATCAGCAGCGAAATTGTTCAGCGGCATGGCGGCGAACTACGTGTTCGCACCTCCCAGCGTCCGGGCTGTTCCGGAACCGTGTTTACCCTGTTCCTTTCCACCAGGCAGCCGGTTACCGGAACTCAGAGTGCAGACCCATTGCGCCTGAGCGTTTGACTCGGCAGGACGCGGTTGCTACAGTTAGAGGGTTCCGTTGCTTCCACACTGGGCTGGCAGTCGCAGCTGAGCGGGGCAGAGAAAAGCCTTTGGTGGACCTGCAAAAGGTTAGGTCCCCAAGATGGAATGCCTGCCGTATGGCCCATCGACCAAGCCGGACCAAGATTACAACGAGGACGGAGACTGTCGTCGTTCAGTAAGTGGTTCGTGCACAAGGTGCGTCGCATATGCTGCGGTGAGCTATGAAAGACAAGTTTTGAATGTGCCGTCGTTTTCGGTGTGTATCAAGTCGGCAGGATGCCGATACAAGTGAACTGTTTCAGGAGTTAACGTGCCTACGTTTCATCAGCTCGTCAAAAAGGGCCGCACTGCGCCGAACTACAAGACGGCCAGCCCGGCATTGCAGGGATCGCCACAGCGCCGCGGCGTTTGTACCCGCGTATACACCCAGACACCCAAAAAGCCGAACTCGGCACTGCGTAAGGTCGCGCGTGTTCGCCTGACCAACGGCATTGAGGTCACGTCCTACATCCCGGGCGAAGGCCATAACCTGCAGGAGCACTCTATCGTTCTTATCCGCGGTGGCCGTGTAAAAGATCTACCGGGTGTGCGTTATCACATTGTGCGCGGTACGCTAGATTCCGTCGGAGTGGCGAAGCGCAAGCAGAGCCGCTCAAAGTATGGCGCGAAGCGTCCCAAGGCTGCCAAGTAGTCGACGTGTGCGTCGACTACCCTGAGCGAAGCCAAGGATCTGCAACCGATCTGAAGTATCCAGGTCCAGCTGCTTGAGAAGTCGACGGCGCTGGAGGAAGAAGAGAGAGTAATGCCAAGAAAAGGTCACATCGCCAAGCGTGAAGTCGCGCCGGATCCAGTCTATGGATCTGAACTGGTTACCAAGTTCGTCAACAGCATGATGTGGGGCGGCAAGAAGTCGACCGCGCAGAAGATTTTCTACGAGAGCATGACCAATCTTGAATCCAAGGGCGGTGACGAGGCCCTCAAGCTCTTCAAGAAAGCTGTTGAGAATGTCAAGCCCCTGCTGGAAGTGAAGAGCCGCCGCGTTGGCGGTGCCAATTACCAGGTGCCGATTGAAGTCAACCCGGAGCGCCGCACCTCGCTGGCAATCCGCTGGCTGGTCAGCTTTGGCCGTTCGCGCGGGGAAAAGGGCATGGTCGACAAGCTCACTGCAGAACTGCTCGATGCTGCGAATGGCCGTGGCGCTGCGATGAAGAAGAAAGAAGATGTGCACCGCATGGCCGAAGCCAACAAGGCGTTCGCGCACTATCGCTGGTAGTTCAAAACCTTATTACACCCACTTAGTGGGTAAGCAGTAATTGGTAGCAGATTTCAGGAGTAAGTCAGCGGGCTGGCTTACTCCTGAACCTGCGAAAGACGCCGGAAGGTACTTCCGGGGAAGAGACAAACACCGTGGCACGCACTATCTCACTCGAAAAATGCCGCAACATCGGCATCATGGCTCACATCGACGCCGGTAAAACCACCACCACCGAGCGCATCCTGTTCTACACCGGCGTCAACCATCGCATCGGTGAAGTGCATGAAGGCACCGCCACTATGGACTGGATGGAGCAGGAGC
>CAXTFT010000188.1:1300-5880 GCA_964243585.1 uncultured Terriglobus sp. | reverse complement strand
CCCGGGTGCTGCTAGGCACCGCCAGCAGTACCGGGAGCGCATCGCAGGTGGATGCAACGGGTTCGCTGCGCGATAACGAATCGGCTACTGTGCAGGCATGCGCCTGGACGGCAGTCTGCGCGACCGGCAGCCTGCTGGGTGTGGCCGCAGCCGACCTAGGTGTCGTCGCCGTGGCTGGAGAAGGGCAGAGCATCGCTGCGACCGCGACCCTGCAGCCGATCACGGTGCGCATCGTCGACACCGCAGGACACCCGGTTGCAGGCGCCTCTGTGGTTCTGCACCAGCAGGTCACCGGTTGGCAGCCCTCCTGCGCCACGCAGGGCCGGTGCGCCGTGCCCCCGGTGTACGGCCAGACAGACACCGCGGCCGTCAGCGATGACGATGGACTGGTCACGGTCGATCCCCTGCAGTACAGCGGCACGGCGGCCGTCACCAAAGCCACCATCACGGCGGGTACCAGAGGTGTGTACACAGTGACGCTGCAAAAAACACCGTAAAAGCCTGTCCTATGGCGGGTGAATGTCGCAAGGCTGCGACACTCACCCTGACTCGCGCATCTCAGAGTATGTAGATTGCTCAGGAGAAATCATGGCAGGTGAGGTAACAGGCGGCATCCGCAAACGCGTACTGATCGTCGGCGGTGGGTTCGCAGGATTGAAGGCTGCCGATGTACTTGCAAAAGCTGAAGTAAACATCACGCTGGTCGACCGGCGCAATCACCACACATTTCAGCCGCTGCTGTATCAGGTAGCGCTCGCGGTATTGCCTGCAAATGAAATCGCGCAGCCCATCCGTGCCATTGTGCGGAACCAAAATACGCAAGTGCTCATGGATGAGGTCGTCAACTTTGACACAGCAGCGAACCGCGCCATGTTGAAGAGCGGAACGGTTCTGGAGTACGACTACCTGATCCTTGCCACAGGTTCAACTCATTCTTATTTCGGGCATGACGAGTGGGCGGCACTTGCGCCTGGCTTGAAGACGATCGAGGATGCAATCGAAATTCGCCGTCGCGTCCTGCTGGCCTTTGAGCTTGCGGAGGGCGAAATGCAGGAGACCGGCAGGCACCCAGCCCTGAACTTTGTCATCATCGGTGGCGGTGCTACAGGTGTGGAACTCGCCGGAGCCATCTCCGACATCTCAAGACTCTACATTCGCAAAGATTTCCGGCACATCGATCCGGCAAAGGCGCAGGTCGTCATCCTGGAAGGCTCACCCAATATTCTCGGTGCCTACCCAGTTGACTTACAGAAGAGCGCGCAAAAACAACTCGAGAAGCTGGGTGTGCAGGTGCGCGTAAACACTCGCGTCACGGATGTGCAGCCCGGGTACGTCATGGTGGACAAGGAGCGGATTGACTCTGTTGTGACACTTTGGGGTGCCGGCGTGCAGGCCTCTCCATTGGGCAAGCTGCTTGGAGCAGAGACCGATAAGAAGGGTGCAGTGATTGTGGACGATCAGTTGCACCCGAAGAATCATCCCGAAATCTTCGTTTGCGGCGATCTGGCCGCGGCAAAGATGGCAGACGGCAAGCCGGTTCCGGGAGTCGCGCAACCCGCCATGCAAATGGGTGAGTACGCCGCGAAGAGTATCGCTGCAGAGATCAAAGGAGGGCGTATGAGCAAACCCTTCAAATACTTCGACAAGGGAGACATGGCTACCATCGGACGGTCCGCCGGTATTGCGAATGTCAGGTGGCCCTTCAAGGCGCATCTCAGCGGCTTTCCCGCATGGGTTGCGTGGTTGGTGGTCCATATCTTCTTTCTCATCGGTTTCCGTAACCGCTTCGCGGTCATTCGCAACTGGGCCTACACCTACGCCTTTTTCAAGGAGGGTTCACGCCTAATCACAGGGGACCAGACGCTGCCCGGCTGGGGCATTACCGATGAAGCAAAAGGACCCCTCACGACGCAACCCATCATGGGTATGGCCGAGCCCCAATAGACAATCTGCAGAGTCATGCAGGCACGTATCATGTCGTCCTCGCGAAAGGACGGCCTCACCACAACGCGTAGCGCAAGAAAGCACAGGAGTTTGCACCGTGAGTTTTAAGGATTTACTTGGTCTGGGGTCAGCGAAGAAAGTGCGGTACGCCATTGTGGGCGCGGGCGACATTGCACAAGAGGACATGATGCCGGGTATTAAGCACACCGGCAACTCTGAGCTGACAGCGATTGTCACCGGCGACCCCACCAAAGCCGAAGAACTCGGCAAGATGTACGACGTCACCGCCACCTTCAGCTATGAACGGTTCGGCGAAGCCCTTGCCTCCGGCACCTTCGACGCAATCTACCTTGCAACGCCGAATTGGCGGCATGCAGAGTTCATCATCCCGGCATTGCAGGCCGGTGTTCACGTTCTGACCGAAAAGCCGCTGGAGGTCTCAAGCGCCAAATGCAAGGAAATTCTTGCTGTCGCAAAGACCAGCAAAGCAAAGCTGATGGTCGCCTATCGACTGCACTTCGAGCCAGCGACGCTGGACACTATCAAGCGCATTCGTGAAGGAGAACTAGGCGATGTTCACCTGTTCACTTCAACCTTTGCGCAAATGGTAGATCCCACAAATCACCGCGGTTCCTCCGGCGATCTTGCCGGCCCCGTCCTCGATATGGGTCCATACCCTGTCAACGCCGCACGCTACATCTTTGCCGATGAACCTACGGAAGTGGTCAGCGCAGTTGGCACGAAACATACAGAGTCCGGCTTCAACCAGGACTTCTTCGACACCGTCACCACCATTGTTCGCTTTCCCGGTGAGCGCCTGGCACAGTTCTGTGTTTCGTATTATGGCAACGCCACAAATCACTTCAGCGCGGTTGGTACAAAAGGTGCCATTACGCTGAATCCGTCATACATGTTTGGCAAAGGCCTGAAGCAAACCATTGCGAGGGGCGACAACGAATCGGAAGAAAGCTTCAAGAACACCGACCATTTCGGCGGTGAGCTTAAGTACTTCTCTGACCGCATCCTGAACGATCTTGAGGTTGAACCGGATGGTGAAGAGGGCTACGCCGATGTACGCGTGCTCGAGGGCATCCTGGAGGCTCTGAAGTCTGGCGGCTCCGTTAAGCTGGAGCCGTTTACGCGCACCAAGCGCATTGACCCGGATGCACAGCTTGTCAAGCTGGGAGCGGTCTCAACGCCCGAACTGGTTAACACAAGCAGTCCGGGCAAAGGGGTCGACAAGCAGCCAAAAAACTAACGTGCGAAGCGGACCAACAAACCACAAACAGTCGAGTTGAGTCGCTGACGGTTTTTGAGTGCGTGGTAAAGATGCGCCACGTGAGCCTCTACCTTCAGGATCTCACTCTCTTGTGCAATCTAAGTTGATTCGAGAGTTCAGTAAGTCACTGACCTTGCAGAGGAAATGAATGATATATAAGCAATTACTGGTAACCGCAGCCGCAATTTCGGGCTGCGGTATTGCTTCTGCACAGGCGCTACAAGCGACGCATTCTGCAGTGAGCACAAGCCTGGTCAGTGGAGGCATGGGCGGCGTAGACGCTTCTGACGCGTCAGAAAAGGGAGCTTTGCAGCCCGCGCCTGCCTCAACGGCACCCTCGCTGCAGGCTGGGCCTATCTTTACGCTGATCAGGGAACAGGCAGTTACAGCAACCTGAACGGTTGGCTGGTTAAACCCACTTACAATTTGCCACGGGGTTGGGCCGTGTATCTGGATGCTTCCAATTACTACGGCAAAAACAGTAAGGGAAGCATCAATCTGCACACTTACTCTCTTGGGGTCAGTAAGGAGGTCTTTGCAAAACCAAAGCTGAAACCCGCGCTGTTTTTGCAGATGGGTGACTCGCGAAACAGCAACGCAGGCACAATCGTGAATGCTTATGCACTACTCACAGGAATTAACCTGACAACGCCATTGCGCCCGTGGGTTTCGTTATCCATTATCCCCGCGGAGTATGTGTTTACCTATCCTAACGGAGACCCACGAAATAGCTACAACGCAAAAGTTTCGCTGGTGTTTCCTGTCGGACATAAACAACGGCATTGACATGCGTCTTTGGGGATCACGACCTGCAAACAGCAAAGGGCAAACCAAGGCTGCCTTGATCACGAAGAGCCGTCAGGCGTTCACTGTTTCGCGATCTTCAATCTTCACCTTCACAGGTGTTAGCCAGCCGAACCGATCTTCTTTGGTACCGTTGACCAAGGCAAAGAATTCGTCATGCAGCAGCGTAGTGATGGGTCCCATGCTGCCATCGCCAATCAGGATGCGGTCCACCGAGCGCAGATGGCTTACCTCGGCGGCTGTGCCGGTAAAAAAGGCTTCCTCGCACAGGTAAAGCAGTTCGCGAGGCATTGCCTGTTCCACAACTTCAATGCCGAACTCCCTTGCAATCTGGATTACTGAGGCTCGTGTAATCCCATTCAGTACGGAGTTAGCCAAGGGGGAGGTGAAGAGCTTGCCTTCCCGCACCAGGAACAGGTTTTCGCCAGAGCCTTCCGACAGGTACCCATTGGTGTCCAGCGCAATGCCCTCGGCGTAGCCGTTAATCTCCGCTTCCATGCGAATCAGCTGTGAATTCATGTAATTGGCGCCTGCCTTTGCCAGCGAAGGCATC
>CAXTFT010000188.1:0-1290 GCA_964243585.1 uncultured Terriglobus sp. | reverse complement strand
TGTTGGGGGCGAGCCGGTTCCAGCTCGAAACACAGACATCCGCGCCACCATGGTGAGGCATGTACTTGCCCCAAGGAAAGTTCGCAATAAATATTTCGACCGGCGACTTTAGCGGATTAACGCCGATCTCTCCATAGCCGCGGAAGGCAACCGGTCGTATGTAACAGGGTGCAACGCCGTTGTTCTCCACCACCTCGACCACCGCCTCGCAGAGCTGGTCTACGGAATAGGAAAGCGGCATACGGTAAATGCGAGCGGAATCAAGAAAACGCTGCATGTGTTCGCGCAGCCGAAACACTCCTGCGCCGGCCTGTGCAGTGCCTTCACCCTGCGCATAGCAGCGGATTCCCTCAAAGACAGAAGATCCATAGTGAACAACGTGCGACATGACGTGGATGTTGGCATCGGCCCAGGGAATCAGGTTGCCGTTGTGCCAGATTTTCTCTGTGGTCTCTATGGGCATATTGCAACTCCACCATGGTTGATTGGAATGGCCCCAGTATATCCGTGCACTGCTATCTTGTGACCAGAGGGGGCTCCTGCGAGAACCGCAAACCGCCTCATCACCATGGAAGTAACAGTAGTTTTCCTTCACTTTTCCACGGTGCCGCCTTGCACAGCACCTAGGGATTCGGTATGGTTGTTGAAGTTCAGAGCGGATGTTCAGTGCTGAACAGTAAGCGATAGCGATTACCGTTTGACACAACCCATTGGGTTTTGTATAAAGGGTGAGGCGGCAAATACAGAACACCGTGACCAGCCAACGCGCTAAGCGCAACGCAGTCCAAGCGTTTGAAACGTGGTTGACGGTAGCGAGTTTCGGCTCCGGTCACCCAACAAACCCAAGACACTGCCATTTGAGACGAAGGGGCAAAAGCCCCGGGCGAAACACGTTATGGTGTCAGCCTCACGTTGGTTTGAGAAGTTTTGGATCTGCATGCGTACTAACGAGAGCCTGTAAAGGTGATCTGAGGCCTGACGTTCTGAGTCAACGCTGATCTGTTTTGTTTGTGCCCGAGGGGCTGCCTTGACCAAGAGGATCGAGAAACGAACGAGATAGTATAGAAGCGAGTGAGTTGACAAGCAAGAGAAAAGAAGCTACCTTAGAGAAGTTGGTAAACGCAATCGAGAGTGAGCGACGCGATACGAAGCTGGTAAAAGGGCGTAAACAGCGAGCAAGCGAGTAGAGGCAGACCATACAAGTTCGAGGACACAACCGCTGAGTCTATGACCTGCGGCGTCCTTGATCCAAAGCAGACGGCTTAGGCCTGATCTGACAAGGATCTTTGA
>CAXTFT010000187.1:0-5921 GCA_964243585.1 uncultured Terriglobus sp. | reverse complement strand
TGCTCATGCGATGGTGTTCTCCTGCCTTGTGAAGCTTAGGTGAAGTATACGCGTCATGCCTGGGCGTTTATCGTCGTTTGCGCTGCTCTAACCGCGCGTACAGAACCCGGCAGGAGGCGTAAACTTGCCACAGTATGGATGCAAATGGTTCCTCCTCAAAGAAGATCCTCATAGCCTCGGTGGTCATCATCGCGGCGGTGCTGTACCTCGCCATTAGCGGCGCGCGTGACAGCAAGAGCTACTACTGCACCATTGGCGAACTACAGAACATGGGAAAAAAGGCTTACAGCCGCAACATCCGCGTTGCTGGCAACGTAAAGCCGGGTTCCATCCAGCGTGTGGGTACGCACGCAAACTTCGTCCTGCTGGAACTGGGCAAGGAACTACCGGTCAAGTACGACGGAGCCGAGCCGCCGCCTGACACCTTCAAAGACGATGCACAGGCGCTGGCCATGGGCCACCTGGGCCGCGACGGCGTCTTTCAGGCGAACCAGCTGCAGGCCAAGTGCGCCAGCAAGTATGCCCCAGCAAAGCCGGGCGAGAAGAAGGCGATCATCGCGCCAACAGCTAGCGTGGTTCTGCAGGCGAATTAGCAGGCACATACGCTGGCAGGGGCGGCAATGAGCCAAAGACATCGGAAGCTACAGGCAGCACATAGTCGTTTAGGTGGTACTGGAAGTAGATCGTCCCCAGCAGAAACGTCAGACCGCCGCCGAGCGACATTCCTATCGGGAAGTCTTCCATCTGCGACCGCAGGGTGAATACTGTTGCAAGGTTCAACGCGACAAACAACAGACGCGCACCTCCTGACGAACCGAGCACAGCAATAAGCAGCACCCCTACCGGGAATGCGGACAAATTGATAATGGCCCAGGTAAGGCCTTTGCTGCTGTTTGTCATGCGTTTGACCCAGAGCGCTTGAACAATCAGCCAGACAAGCCCAAACATGCCAAGGGTCACTATCTGCAGTGCCAGTACCACTCCCCAATGAAGCTGCGGTGGACGTGGCACGATTCGTAGATCAATAAAGCCGTCCGTTTCCATGCGGATCACTATAAGCACAGTGATGCGTATCGAAAAGATCTTTCTTGGCCTTCTATACTCTGGGATATGTCAACCGGTGCCAACGTCGAGATCGCAGCGGGGGCACAAGGCGTCTCCAAGCTCTACGGCAGCTTCGCTGCGCTGAAGCGGGTCTCGTGCGAGTTTCCAGCTGGTGGTTTCCACGTGCTGCTGGGGCCGAACGGCGCGGGTAAGTCGACCCTGCTTCGAGTCCTCGCAGGCCTGATCACGCCGTCTGCGGGAACCGTGCAAGTGCTGGACGGTGATCCTGCCTCGACCCGGGCGCGCATCGCCTACATGAGCCATGCCCCCATGCTGTACGACGAACTTTCCGCGATGGAGAACTTGCGCTACTTTTCGCGTCTACAGCACCCCGGTGTGAACTGCGACTGCGCTGGATCACCCGAGATGGCACTGCGTGCGGTCGGGCTTGACCCCACCATCGAACGACCTGTTTCGCAGTTTTCCCAGGGCATGCGGCAGCGTGTGTCCATGGCGCGTGCGCTGGTAGGCGACCCCGAACTGCTGCTGCTGGACGAACCCTTCAGCAACATGGACGTTGCGGGTGCGCGCGAACTGGTGCAATTACTACTTGACTTCCGCACATGGCCGGTCGCTGGGAGCAACACGCAACGAACCGTCATCGCCACCACGCACCAGTTCGACTTGGTGCAAGATGTTGCTGATACGGTGATCGAGATGCGTTCCGGGTCAATCGTACTGCCGGTCGAGGCACACGCGGCGTGAAGACCAACGCGGCGCGATTGTTGGACCGGCTCGGCATCCCTTACGCAACACGCGAGTACATCGTCGACCTCGAAGACCTGAGCGCGGGCAGCGTAGCGGCGAAGATCGGCCTGCCCTTGGAACAGGTGTTCAAGACGCTGCTGTGCCGACTGCACGAGGGCGACTACGTCTTCGCCATCGTGCCCGGCGACTCCGAAGTGGACCTGAAGAAGCTGGCGCTCGCTGCTGGTTCGAAAAAAGCAGAACTTGCTTCGCTGAAAGATGTCGAGCCGCTGACCGGCTACCTTCGCGGCGGCGTAACAGTAATGGGCGCAAAGAAGGCCTACCGCTCGTTCGCGGACGAGTCCATCGAATTGTTCAACACGATCAGCGTCTCGGCAGGCATGCGCGGCCTGCAATTGCTGCTGGCTCCGGCAGACTACCTGCGAGCGTCAGAAGCCGTGATCGCAGACCTGACCTGGCTGCCGGTAGTGGCCGTATGAAGGCGTACCTGCAAACCGTCTGGCTGCACCTGCAGAAAGACCTTCGGCTGGAGTGGCGCAGCCGCGACGCGATTGCAGGCATGCTGTTTTTCACGCTGCTGGTTGCGGTCGTCTTCGCCATGGCGTTCGACCCCACCGGCTTTCCGACGCTCGCGCGGCAGATGAGCGGCGGCCTGCTTTGGGTCGGCCTGCTGTTCGCTGCGACCACGGCGCTGAACATCAGTTGGGAGCGCGAGCGCCGCAACCAGGTGCTGGATGCACACCGCATGTCGGCCAGTGCACCCTCTGCGCTGTTCCTGGGCAAAGCGCTGGCAAACCTGATCTTTGTCAGCTGTGTGGAGCTGGTGCTGGCACCTGTCTTCACCGTCTTTTACAACCTGCATCCGCTGGGTGAAGTAAGGTGGCTGCTGCTGATTCTGCCGCTGGGCACCTGGGCCATCGTGGTGAACGGCACGTTTTTCGCCGCGCTGGGCCTGCGAAGCCGCAACCGCGAACTCATGCTGCCCGCAATCTTGTTTCCTATCTCAATTCCCGCACTGCTCAGCGTAGTGCAGGCCACCACCGGCGTCATTACCGGCGAAGTGGAACCTCAGTTGTGGATTCGCATGCTGTTGGGTTTCGATGTGATCTTTACCACCGCATGCATCCTGCTGTTCGGCACCGTGCTGAACGCTGAATGACCTGCACGTGCGTACCCATCGCACGGTAGACTGGTATTGACTATGAAGCGTTACTTTTGGATACTGTGCGGCTTCAGCGTGGCCCTGCTGCTGGTCGGCTTCTACGAGGCGGTGTTCGTCGCGCCGGTGGAAGCGACCATGGGACAGGTCTATCGCATTTTCTACTGGCACGTTCCCATCAACATCTCCGCCGAGGTGTTCCCGTACGTCAACATGGTTGCGTCCATCGCTTACCTTTACTACCGGCGCACCAGGCCTACCATTGCAGCCAAGCTGGATGCGATCGCGATGGCGACTGCTGAGGTTACGGTGCTGTACGTAGGCCTAGGCCTGATTACAGGCATGTTGTGGGGCCGGCCTGTCTGGGGCATCTGGTGGGCATGGGACGCGCGCCTGACCAGCTACCTGATGCTGTTCCTGCTCTACGTTAGTTACCTGCTGGTTCGGCGATTCTCGGAGAGCAGCCAGAGCGCCGTTGTGGCTGCAGTGCTTAGTATTTTCGCAGGCATTGACGTGCCCATTGTTTTCATGTCGATTCGCTGGTGGCGTACGCAGCATCCCGCGCCTGTGCTGACCGGCGACGGTTCACTTGACCCCTCCATGTGGCCCGCCTTCCTCTGGAACATGGCTGCCTGGTTCTTCTGGGGCGTGACCCTGGTATGGGCACGTTATGCGACCGTCCGCCGCGAACAGGTGGCTGCCGAGCAGACTGCCTTGCAAGCGTTGGAGGTCTAACATGCCGGATTTTGTGAACAGCATTCCTTTTCTTTACGCCGCTTACACGGTGGTTATCGTAGCGCAGCTTGGATACGTGGCATGGTTGGGCGTTCGCTGGTCGCGGACAAAACGATAAAGCAAATGCCACATCGCAGCTCCATTCGCGTGCTTTGCCTGTTTCCGCTGCTGCTTGCAGGGGGTTGTCGACGTGCGCGCTTCCCACAGATGGCAAAGAACTATCGTGAATACGCCTATGTGACCAACGGCAAAGCCGGCACTGTCAGCGTGCTGGACCTGGTAAATTTCCGCCCCGATCGCACGCTGCGCGTTGGCGACAACCCGACAGGGGTCGTCGTCAACCCGGTGCGCAACGAGGTCTATGTCGTCAACACGGCAAGCAGCACAGTCAGCGTGATCGACGCACAGAACAACGCGGTAGCCGCCACCATCCCGGTGCATAAGCTGCCCTATAGCATCAGTGTCGATGCAACGGGAGAGCGTGCGTATGTGGCTAACTCCGGCGCGAACACGGTCAGCATTCTCGACCTGCAGACCCACCGCGAACTGTACACCGTGGGGACCGGAGAACAGCCGGGCATGGCGAAGGTCGCGCCGGATGGCCGGTCTCTCGTGGTATCGAATCGTGGCAGTGGCAGCATCTCCATCTACGAGACAGCTAAGGCTGTTAGGCCGCGCTTCCGTGCCACCTTTGGTGACTGCCCCGGCGCGACTGACGTGATTATTCTGAAGGATTCTTCGAAAGCCTTCATCGCATGTACGGGCGGCAGTGAAGTGCTGTCTATCGCTTTGGCCAGCGCGCCAGGCTCGTGGCCCGCAAAACAGGATCCCGCCTCCCTGCAGGATCACCTTTTGTCGCGGCTCCGCGTGGGTAAATCTCCGACACACCTTTCCCTGAAACCGGATGGCGGAGAACTGTTCGTCAGCAACTTTGGGTCGGACAGCGTCAGCGAGGTTTCTACCTTCACCAACGAAGTGGGCAGCACCTTCAAGATCGGTACACAGCCATCCCAGGGTATTGTCAGCGCGGATAACAGCACTCTATGGGTGTCCAACTTTGGCGCTGAGTCTGTGAGCCTGTACTCCATTGACGAAGGCCGCATGACGAACAGCATCCACACCGGTCCGCAGCCGGACGCCATGGCCATGTCGCCCCAGCAACCTGTACTGCTGGTCGCCGACGCCAAAAGTGGAGACGTTGCCTTAATTCGTACCCGCGACAACAATGGCCCGGAACTGCTTACGATGATGCCTGCGGGTGCGCAGCCTAATGCCATTGCAATTAAGGCCTTTACCCTGCGCTGAAGCCATTTGCAGCCTGCGTCGCCGGCTGCAGCAAAGCCGCCAGCGCCGATGCGTCTGAAACCGGCGCGTGGCAGGTATTTCCTGTACAGACCAGCGCAACCGCGTCTGTGGCAAGTGGCAGATGCGGCAGCGTTTCCGCCAGCGCGGCCGGTAAAGACTGCAGCTGTGAATGTCGCAGGCAAATCACCGTCTTATGGATGGCAAAACCCGTAAGTGCCACCACTTCCATCTCTGCCGCCCTGCCGCCTTCGCCAACGATCACCACCTGCACAGCCGGTCGAGCCAGCCGCGCAAGCGCCAGGCCAAAGCTGCCTGCGTACAAGCCCAGGTGTTCGACCACCCCGGCAAAACACTCCAGCGTCTCCTGCGCGTTCTCGCGATACACCGGGTCACCGGTCAGCGCGTGCAGGCGCAACAGCAGCGCGGCTCCCGCAGAGTTACCGGCAGGCGTGGGCGAATCCTGCAGCGGCTTACGCCGTGCATGCAACGCACCAAATGTCTCAGCAGCGTTCCCTGCCCTGTCGAAAAAGCCGCCTTCCCTGCCATCGTAGAAGCGCGACAGCAGGGTCGATGCAATGGACTCCCCCGCGCGGTGGTAAACCGCTTCACCCGTGGCCTCCCACACATCCAGGCAGGCATGCCCCAGAAAAACATAGTCGTCCAGCAGGCCTTCCACAGGCTTCCCTGCCGTGCCGTCACCATAAGCGACTACGTGCTGCACCGTACCGCCATGCAGCGCGGCAGACAGTACCCGATCCAGCGATTTGCGGGCAAACTCAAGCACATGCGGCTGTTGCAGCACTCGACCAGCCTGGACATACGCAGAGATACACATGCCGTTCCATGCGGTATAGATCGTGCGGTCAATAAAAGGCGTGGGCCGCTGCAGACGCGCAGCGTAGAGCTTCTG
>CAXTFT010000186.1:0-5983 GCA_964243585.1 uncultured Terriglobus sp. | reverse complement strand
CCGCCTTCGCCGCTGCCTGCCAGCACAGCCACACGTGTCGTGCTGGCTGCGGGAGGAGCACGCAACGCGCTGCGCGACGATCGTCTGCGCCGCTGGCCCGTAGAAAACTACAGGGCTCTGGCGGAACGGCTGCTGAACGCTGGCTACGAGGTCGTCCTGACGGGCGGCCTTGGCGATACCTGGGTCCAGGACGCATTTGCAAGCTTGCCGTGCACTGACCTGATCGCCCAGCTAGCCCTGCCTGAACTGTTGGCGCTCTTTGACAGCAGTGACGCTGTCGTGACGCACGACAGCGGTCCCCTGCACCTGGCCGGAGTCACCTCGTGTGCCCTGCTCGGCATCTTTGGACCGGTCGATCCGTGGACGCGGCTGCCGCAGCGGCCCGGCGCGGCAGCACTCTGGGGCGGTGAAGGTTTTGCCTGCAGGCCTTGTTACGACGGCAGCAGCTACGCCGATTGCCACGATAACATCTGCATGGCGCAGGTTACGCCGGCCATGACCTTCGAGACGCTTACTGTGCTGCTGGAGCAGAAGAGAGGTGGAAACCAGCAGGGGCCTGCCGTTTACCTGCCTCAAGCCGCGGCACCGCTGGTAGAACTTCGTGCTGGAAAGGAGAGCCGATGACTGATGCCGGAAGTTTGCTTCGCCCCGCGTTGTTTCTGGACCGTGACGGCGTCATCAACGTCGATACCAACTTTCTCTACCGGCCGGAAGAATGCGTCCTGATCGATGGCATTGCTTCCCTGGTGCGTACGGCCAACCAACATGGCTACGTGACCTGCGTCATTACAAACCAATCAGGTATTGGCAGAGGCTTCTACACGGAACAGGACTTCCAAGTTCTAATGCAGCACATCCGCGTAGAACTGCAACGGGATGGAGCGCGGCTGGATGCCGTGTACTTCTCACCCTTTCATCCCATACACGGATTGGGCAGGTACCAGCGCGACACAGATTGCAGAAAGCCTGCGCCGGGTATGTTGCTGCGCGCTGCCAGGGAGCACAATCTCGATCTTTCCCGCTCACTTCTAGTGGGAGATCGATGTTCTGACCTGCTCGCAGGCGATAATGCCGGTATTAAACGACTGTTCCTTTTCGGTACAACTGAAAGGGCTCCCTGCCCTTCTGCCATCGCGTACCGCCGGGTGGACCAACTAATCTCCGTCGAGGAGGAATTGGTCGCAACATCTGTATTGTCTCGGGGTTAGAGTAGTAAATAGATATTTTGGAAGAAGCCCTGGGCATCGAACCCTAGGAAAATAGAACGGAATCGCCGCTCCAAAATTTGGAATGGCAGCATCCGGCAAACAGCTTAGTGAGTGTTGTTTTCGCCAGGTCTTAACATCGTGCAGGCCATGCATGAAAGGAGTGGATGCAATCTCCCGAGCAAACCTCCGGCAGTTCACCAGCAGCTTTGAGTTTTTCCGCAGGTGATTACGTCGCTTCCTTTGAACGCCGTGCAGCAGTTCCGTCACCCACACGCCGATTTTCCTATGCCGTGATGAAGCGTGCGATGGATATTTTTTTGATTCTGCTTACCTCGCCGATCACTGTCCCTATCTGCCTCATACTGGCGATCAGCGTGGTGATCAGTTCGCCGGGTCCGGTGTTTTTTTCTCACCGGCGAATTGGCCGCGGCGGTATTTTCTTTTCCATGTGGAAGTTTCGTACCATGTGCGTCAACTCTGCAGAAGTGCTGGAACAGCATCTGGCGCGGTATCCGGAGGAACGCGATGAGTGGAGCCGCTGTCATAAGCTACGCAAGGACCCTCGCGTAACTCCTCTGGGCAAGTTTCTGCGTCGTTCCTCGTTGGACGAGTTGCCTCAACTCTGGAATGTTCTGACCGGCCGCATGTCATTGGTCGGACCCCGTCCAATTGTCGCGGCGGAAGCTGAAAAGTACGGTTCAGACTTCGCCTACTATCTGGCTGTGAAGCCGGGACTCGCCGGTCTTTGGCAGGCTTCGGGCCGGTCCACTCTGACCTATGACGAACGAGTGGCTCTGGACCGGCGGTATGCGGAACAGTGGTCGCTGGGAAGCGACATTTACATCCTTCTACGAACTGTCACAAAAGTGGTGAATGCTGACGGTGCATACTAACTTTTGTGCCTGATCTTCGTGTGGCCCTTCTACATCACTGGTTTGTCACACAAGGTGGCGGCGAACGGGTCGCGGAGTGCCTTGCAGCACTGTTACCGACCGCTGAGATCTTCACGTTGATGCACGCACCTGAAGGGCTGCCCTCTTCTTTGCGGGGCCGCAAGATTTTTTCATCGTTCCTGCAGAAAATTCCCGGCACCGCAGGCAGGCACCGGGAACTGATGCCGTTTTACCCTGAAGCAGTCCATTCCTTGGATCTTCGGGGGTACGACCTAGTCGTTTCTTCTGATTCTGGCCCTGTTAAGGGCGCGAGAGTCAACGAAGGGACGCCGCATCTTTGCTACTGCCACTCGCCTATGCGATACCTCTACGATGGATTTGAGGGTTACCAAGCCTCCATGGGCTGGGCCAAACGGTGGCTTTTTACCAGGACGGCGGCCCGGGTGCGCAGGGCGGACTGGGCAGCGGCGCAACTGGTAACACGTTTTGTCGCCAACTCGCGCTATGTGCAGCGCCGAATCCAGGAAAATTATGGTCGTGAGTCACAGGTTGTCTACCCGCCTATCGATCTGCACCTAGCCCGCACTCAACCTGCCGGCGGTTCCTACCTGGCGGTCGGCAGACTAGTGGCCTATAAGAAAACCGAGTTGCTGGTGGAGGCGTGTGTGCGGCTGAACAGGCCTTTACGCATTGTGGGAACCGGCCCGGAGGAGAAAAAACTTCGGAGG
The DNA here is from genome assembly GCA_964243585.1 of uncultured Terriglobus sp. Lineage (GTDB taxonomy): Bacteria > Acidobacteriota > Terriglobia > Terriglobales > Acidobacteriaceae > Terriglobus. Next base: position 3,154 of record CAXTFT010000186.1, on the reverse strand, counting down.
CTTGCAGGGCCCGGCATCATGTTCCTTGGCAAGCTGTCGCAGGAGCAGCTATGGGATGAATACAGCCGCTGCCGCGCCCTGCTGTTTGCCGCTGATGAGGATTTTGGCATGGTTCCGCTGGAAGCCCAAAGTTGCGGCCGACCGGTGATTGCATACGGTGCGGGTGGATCCCTGGAAACGGTATGTGGCGCAGAGTGTGGCTCGGCACGGACTGGCTTGTTTTTTCCTGAGCAGACGACCGACTCGCTTTGCCAGGCAATTCTGCAATTCGAGCGAGAAGAAGACAGCTTTCGCCCGCCCGAGGCGCAGAGCCATGCCGCGCGGTTCGCGACTCCCAACTTCCTTGCGGAGATGCGAACGGCAATTCTGGACATGCTGCCAGCCGCCGAGAATTCACTGGCAGGCGTTGCGCAAGCCATAAAGACCATCGCATAAGACACATAACCTGCCCAGCATGCCATTCTTGAGAGAATGAGCGGAAAGGATTGCCATGCAGGCAATGCACGATGTTTTGCGGAGTGCACTGGCGGCTTCTCTCTCCGGCCTGTCGCCGCTGGATCGTCTTGGCGCTGCGTGGCCGGTGGTCGCGGGTCACGCCATCGCCGAACACTCTGCCGTAACAGCCTTTGCGGACGGCGCGGTGACTGTCACAGCTGACACTCCCGCGTGGCAGAGGCAGCTGGGAATGCTGCAGGCGCAGCTCCTGTCAGACCTGAGGCGCGTCAGTCGCGTGGCTGTCACCGATATACTTTTCATAGTGCCTTCCCACCACGTACCGGAGCCACCGTATCGCGGTCGGCCTGTGCAGGGGAAGCGCGTGGAAAGCTAAGATGATCGGGATTTTTGTACCACCCACAGTGATCGGGACAGCACTCACATCGACCACGGCAAGGGTCACGGTAGAAGACGTGCGTCATGTAGCGGCGCTTGCGAATCTGCAGCTTACCGCCGAGGAAGAGCCGCGGATGCAGCGCGACCTGAATGCCATTCTGGAGCACATTGCCGCGCTGAGCGGCCTGGACACGAGTGACGTGCCACCCATGGCACAGGTTGGTGAACTGCTTGCGACTGCCACCATTCCAAACGGAGCTACCCTGCGGCAAGACGAGCCAAAAGCCTCGCTGGACCGCACTGCGGTGATGCAGGAAGCACCGGAAACAGACGGACGCTTCTTCAAGGTTCCCAAGGTTATTGAACGCTGAGCGGCAGAAAGACACTGGATGAAGCAGGAACGACTTACCATTCGCAGCGTTCGCAATGCAATTCAAAACCGTACCGCTACCGCCACGGCGCTGGCTACGGATTGTTTCGCGCGCATCCGCACAGAGGACCAGATACTCGGGGAGGAAATCAACAGTTTCCTTTCGCTGGCAGAGGAGCGCGCCTTGTCACAGGCAGCCGCAGTAGACGAGCTGGCGCGAAGAGGTAATCCACTGCCCCCGCTGGCAGGTGTGCCTGTCGGCGTAAAGGACGTCCTGACCATGCGAGGCGCGCCCGCGACCGCAGGATCGGCCATGCTGAAGGGATACCACCCGCCCTACGACGCAGCGACTGTGGCCAGGCTGGACACGGCAGGTGCGATCCTGCTGGGCAAGCTGAACTGCGATGAGTTCGCCATGGGCTCGTCGAATGAGAACTCCGCCTACGGGCCGGTTCGCAATCCGCGAGCGCTCGACCGTGTTCCGGGTGGCTCATCCGGCGGTTCGGCGGCAGCCGTTGCCGCGGGCTTCTGCGCTGCCTCACTGGGTACCGACACAGGAGGCTCGATCCGCCAGCCGGCGGCCTTCTGCGGTGTGGTAGGGGTCTTGCCGACGTATGGCCGTGTTTCGCGGTACGGATTGATTGCCTTCGCCAGTTCACTGGACCGCGTAGGGCCGTTTGCCAACACGGTGGAGGACGCGGCAACCATGCTCAGTGTGCTGTCCGGTGCTGACACCATGGACGCCACCAGCGCCGCGCAACCTGTGGACGATTACGTCGGCGAGTCACAGAAGCCAGTTGCGGGCATGCGTATCGGCATTCCCGCGGAGTACTTCGCGGATGGCCTCGATCCGGAGATCCGTGCCGCGGTCGAAAGCACGGTGGTGGGCCTGGAAGCTGCTGGCTGCACCGTGCAGCACCTGAGCCTGCCGCATACCAGCTATGCAGTACCCACGTACTACGTACTTGCCACAGCCGAGGCATCCAGCAACCTGTCGCGTTTCGACGGCGCGCGCTACGGCCATCGAACCGGCAGCCCGAAGAACCTGTCCGCCATGTTTCGTGAGAGCCGTGAAGAGGGTTTCGGGGCAGAGGTCAAGCGCCGTATCCTGCTGGGAACTTACGCACTCAGCGCAGGCTATTACGACGCTTACTACCGGAAGGCACAGCAGGTGCGAACTCTCATCGCGCGCGATTTCCTTGCTGCCTTCGAGCAGGTGGACGCTGTCATCACTCCCATGACGCCGGCCCCACCATGGAAGCTTGGTGAGAAAACCGACGACCCCATCAGCATGTACCTTGCTGACATTTATACGGTGGCAGCGTCTCTGGCCGGTATCTGCGGTATCAGCGTTCCGTGCGGCACGACGGTATCGGGGTTACCAATCGGCGTCCAGGTACTGGCAGGGCACTTTTCTGAAGGCAAGCTGCTACGGATCGCACAGTCTATCGAGACAGCACAGGGTAGCCGCTAATCGCACGGCAGCTACTCACACGCAACACTTTTGCAGCCCCTGTGTCTTCACTAAGGCACGATGGAGGTGCAGAGATGACGATCACCAAGACGATTACGAAGTGGCTTACGGGCGCGGCCCTTGCAGGTGCCCTGTTGTTCGCGGCACCGCACAAGGCTGAAGCTCAACGCATCGGCTTCGGGATCAGCATCGGCGGTCCCGCGTACTACGGCGGTTACTATGGCCCCGGATACGTAACACCTTACCCCTATGGCTACGGCGTAGGCTATGGTTACCCCTACTATGGCGGGTACCGCGGCGGCTACTATGGCCGGCCCTACTACGGGGGTGGATACCGTGGCGGCTATTACGGTCGGGGCGGTTATGGCAACTACGGACGTGGAGGCTACGGCGGCGGACGTGGAGGCATGTGGCAGATGTAATCAGCAGGACCATCGTTGCGACGCGCGGCTATCGCGGCTGCACGTCGCAACTCCTTT
>CAXTFT010000185.1:332-6124 GCA_964243585.1 uncultured Terriglobus sp. | reverse complement strand
CGGTCAGATGCAACCGCGTCGCCTCGATCCGGCATCGCGTTCAGGGCTTGGCCTGGCAATGCGATGGCATCAGCGCCGGTGTAAACCTCTGTCGCGGCAAGCAGGTGTTGCTCACTGCCGTTAGCACGCACAGCGTACAACTCATCGAACCCGTGTCGACCAGATTGGTACAGTATCCAGTCTCCGTCCGGATGCCAAAGCGGATGATGATCTGCCGCGCCACGGGGATCACCGGGACCTGAAGGGTCATGCGTGAGTCGCTTTGTCTCCCCTCCGCTTGAGGAAACGATCCAGACGTCGCCTGCGCTGATGAACGCCAGGTGCTGGCTGTCTTTGGACCAACTCAGCTCTGACTTGGCTGCCGGGGTGGCAGTGAGCGTGCGTACATCGCCGCCATCAACCGGCCGCAAGACTACCTGGCCGCGCTGAACGCTCGCGAAGGTCGTGCCATCCGGCGATAGAAGGCCCGCACCGCTATCTCGCGCACTCCCACTTGTCAGCAGATCGTCGATGGAGAGGTGCTGGGCTGGCAGCATCATTGGCACAAGTAATAGCAGGGTTCCTGCGAAACAATTCATCACGATCTCCTGACTTGCATGGTTAGAAGAGGAACTTGCCGAAGACCACAAGCACGCGGCCTGAGACGATGGCTCCCTGCCCGGTGCCGTAGATGCTGGTGGGAGAACTGACGGTCGAAGTAATCAGACCGAAGCCCGCTCCGCCGACATTGCCGCTTGGAACGGCAAGATTCGTGTGGTTTAGCACGTTGTAAGCATCGGCACCAATGTCGAAGCGAGCGTGCTCCGTCACCGGCACTGTCTTGCTCAGGTGCGCTGCGATGGAGAAGAAGCCTGGCCCGCGAAAACTGTTTGGAGCGGTGTTGCCGAAGTCGCGCTGACCATTAGGATTGCCCCCCGTCACAACACCGGCAAACTGCGAGGTCGAAAGGCAGGCGGTACTTACGGCAGCTTTGCCGCAGTTGGTGCCTATCACGGAAGGTGTGAGCGCATCGGCAAGCACGCTGCCAGAGCCGAATGTGGCGATGTTCAGGCTGGTGGCAACCTGGCTGTTGGTCACGGAAAAGGGTCGGCCGCTGTATCGGTAGACCTTGCCGCCTGCGGTCCAGCGGCCAATCAGGCTGTCCAGCAGGTGGCTTTTCATTGACGGCTGAATGTATACAAGGTCGGCGGAGAGATTGTGGCGGGTATCGAAGTTCGTGGGGCCGTACGCGCCGCTGCTTAGGCTGCCAGTGTTTCCCAACGCAGGGTTGGTCGCTCCACCACCGTTGACGCCTGCGGCAAAGCTCCCTGGATTGAAGACTGTGCCGAACTGCAGGGCCTTGCTCCAGGTGTAGTTCACCTGTCCCTGCAGGCCGTGCGTGAGGGAGTGCCGCTCCGTGACAGTAAGCCCGTGGTAGTTGTTGAAGCCTGCTGTCGAAACCTGCGTGACAGTCGAAAAGCGTGCATCCGGGATTGCGTTCGGCAAGCCTGAGAAGCCGCCTGGATAAAGGGAAGAATTGTTGTTATAGGCGTTCGCCGCAGTGTTTGTCAGCGGCTCGTCGTAGCCGTGGTTGCCGCTGTACGAAAAGCTCAGCAGGTCACGTGTTCCCATCGGCTGTTCCACTTCAAGGCTCCACTCCAGCACCTTGATCGTGCGGAATAGGTCAGGATTTACATACAAGGTGGGAGTGGCGAAGCTGGTGCCAACAGGAACCGCAGCACGCAACTGCGCTAGCGTTTTACCTTGGCCAAAACCCGTCTGAAATGCCGCGTTCGATGTGATCGCTGCCGTTTGTGATGAACCGGCTGTGCTGCTGTTGCCCACCGTTCCGCTGCTGACCGTTGGGGTGAACTTATTCGGTGCATTCCCGTACACGTTCGCTGTAATGCTCCCGGCAATCGTATTTGCGAACAGTCCAACGCCACCACGGATGACAGTCTTGCCGTCGCCTGCTGGTGAGTACGCGAAGGCGAAGCGCGGTTCCGTAACGACGGCCTCGAAATCTTTGAAGTTCTTGTTCTGCCCCGCCTGCAGCGTCGTGTTGTACGGCACCGCTGCGCCCGCCTGGTAGCCATTGGCAAGAAAGGCTGTGTTCGCGCGTGAGTAGCAATTCTCCTTGCAGGATGGATTACCCTGCATCTCAAATCGCACGCCATACGTCAGGTTCAGGTTGTGGCTAATCTTCCACTCGTCTTGCACGTAGAAGCCAAGAGAGTTCAGCCGTGTGTGCACCGTGTTCAGCACCGGAAACGATTGCGTATACGTGCTGCCCTTGCCCGTGCTGTTCACGATACCTGCGGCGAAGTCGGTCAGATCGGCGAAGGCGTAGGTACCGATGACCGAGCCGCTGGCGACATTGGCATCGCTGATGCGGTTATTCCGGTCGTTCACGCCTGCCTGCAATGTGTGCTGACCAATGCTGTATGACAGGTCATCAATGATTCCCAGTTGTTGACCACGGCGGCCCGTGGGGTACACCGGGCCAACACGCGCAAAACGACTGCCGGTCGCGCTGCCATTCGCGCCACCGTCATTAAAAGTGAAGGATGTGGGCAGAACCGCTACCGCTGCATCGTAGTCCGGGTTTCCGCTGCGGATGGAGTACCAGTTGCCGTTCAGGATGAAGTTGTTCACTAGCCGCGGCGTGATGGCATAGGTGTAGTTCAATTGTGGGATCACCCAAGGCTGAATGCTTTGCTGGTTAAAAAGGGGGCTGATGGGGCTTGTGCTGCTGGCCTGCACGCCTGCATCGCGGCTGATGCGAAAGTAGATCTTCTGCTTGTCGTTGATCGTGTAGTCGATCCGGCCGGAGAGAAAGGTTTCCGTGTTGATGCTGGACGCAGTCGTACCAAACGCGACCGCGCATGGAACTTCTCGCCCAAAGCGCGAACCGCTCGTCCCGCTGACGAAGGTGCCCGTGAACGTCTGCTTGCCGCAACCGAGGTTGTTGCTGCTGTCCTGCAGGGGCAGCGTTCCGTTGTTCACGGGAATCGCACGGTTGATGCCAGGTGCCGAGTTATAAGCCGCGAACAATGCACGGTACGTCGCCAGCGATGTGCTTGGCACCCGCCCAAGGATGTACGCCTGCAACTGTGGCGAAGGCAGCGATACCACACCGCTGGAAGGCAGTGCATACCGCAAACCTTCAGTGTTGACGAAGAACTGTAGCCGGTCGCGCCAAATAGGACCGCCGACCGACGCGGCGTACTGGTTGGCAACAGACCTGGCGCGTGGTGTGCCGCTGAGCTTGTTGAAGTAGTCATTGGCATTCAGAAAACTGCCGTTGTAGTTCTCGATCAGGTTGCCGTGGAGCCGGTTCGTTCCTGACTTGCTGACATAGTTGACCTGCGCACCAGCTTCACGCCCGTACTGAGCGCTGTACGCATTGGTGATGACCGCCGCTTCGGAAACGTCATTAGCACCCAGCGTGTTGTTGCTGGCACCTGACTTGTTGTTCAGGTTGTAGGGCTCCACAATATCGGCGCCATTGACCGTGAACAGCACAGAGTTGAAGGGCAGCCCGTTCACGTTAAAGTTTGCATTGCCCCCTCCCACGTTCAGCCGCAGGCCTGGCGTGGAGAAGGCGATGTTGGTGATATCGCCGCCATTGATCGGCGTGTTCTGGATGAACTGCTGATTGAAACCAGTGACCTGGTTGCCGTTCTCTGTCTGGATCAAACCGGACGAAGTGCTTACCTCGACACTTTGCTGCACAGATTGCACGCCCAGCCGTAACGGGATGGACTGCTCCTGACCGACAGAAACGGCGATGCGTAACGTCGTGGTCGTCAGGCCCGGTGACTCTGCCGTGATCTCGTAGACGCCTGGCTTGAGGAAGGGGAAGCGATAGTCGCCTGCGGAGCCGGAAATTGCCTCGCTGGACGAGTCAGTCTCGGTCTGCCGAATACGAACGCGTGCCCCGGGCACGGCTGCCCCAGACTGATCGGTCACGGTGCCGACAACTGTGGCGCTGGTCAAGGTCTGTGCAGAGATGGCAAGTGGCGGCGACAGCAAAGAAGCAAGAAGAAGAGTACGAGAACGCGACGTCATGGAGTCCTTTTTTGAGTTAGGCGATTTGTTAACCGCTCCGAGAATGGCTTGGCAGCAGGCGGTGTCTGGATAGAGCAGAACGAGCGGCCGCAAGGCATCATACGACCGCTTCGTTCTTGCCGATCTAGTCCAGCTTTGCGCTCTGTATTGCAGCAGGTTCAGCGAGAAGCTTCTCGACCAGAGCGGTTACTTCGCTCTTCAACGCGACATGCCCGGCGGTGTTGCCTGGCCCCGCAAACCCCGCGTGAGTCTCCTTCACCAGCCCATCGCGACCCACAAAGAATGCAGTCGGCCAGCAGTTCAGGTTCTCGCCCTGCGGGATCTTCTCGTTCAGCTGGTCTGTCGTGCCTGCAAGGAGCACGGGATAGGTAATGCCGTAGTGCTGGATGAATGCCTTCAGGCGAGAGCTGTCCGTCTCTGGATCACCCTGTTCGAAATCAAGGTTTACGATTTCCAGGCCCTTGGAGTGGTAACGCTTGTAAAGATCCACAAGCAGCGGGGCTTCGTCATGGCAGTTGGGGCACCAAGACCCACCAATGGCTACGATGACGACCTTGCCATGAAACTCCGGATCGGTGTTCGAAACAACCTTGCCGCTCAGGTCAGGGAATCTGAACGCAAGCGGAACCTTTGGGTCTTTCACCGTCGTCTGCTGTGTGCTTTCGGTGGGTGCCGGCAGGGTCAGCTTGCGAGCGTCTTCCGGCTTGCGCGCAACCAGGTCCGGCGAGGAGCCGTGTACGCCGCCAAGCAGGCTTTTCACGTTCAGCGTGCCATCGGCCTGAGGCGTAATGGAGTAGGCTGCGCCTCCGGAGGCATTGAAGTGAGTCAAAGTGTACGCGGTGCCGTTCCACGTTCCCCAGAGTCCACCGGTATCGCCATCAATGCGTTGAATGGCCGCCTTGATCACCGGAGATCTTCCGGAGGGCGCATCCACCCTCAGTTCCCAGGCCTTCTCGCCTTTGCTGCTTGAAGTCGCGATCTCCCAGGAACCTGCGATGTTTGGCGCACTGGCTGCCGACACAGGGTCCGACTGCCTGTCTACATGTTTTGCAGTAAAGGTCGTTAGAGGCGTAGTGCGCTTCGTGGATTGCACCGGCCCGTAGGTACCTGTCAGCGAGTCTCCGTCAAGGGTGGCGTCCAACGTCCGTGCGAAGTAATCGAACGATGCAACCAGATGAGTCCCGTCAAACTTCACCGATGAAGCAGGCGAAACATCCGGGTGGTCAGCCGGACCATTCAGAAGCGCAGCCTCAACGTTGGCACCGTTGCTCGTGATACGGATGGTGATCGGGATCTCTGTATCGCGTACCTTCGCGACACCCTGCCAGATGCTGGTTCCAAACTTGGGGGATGACGCCTTCTGAGCAGTAGCGATGGGCGTGAGCTGGAGGAGTGCTAACGCGCCGAATGATGGCGCAAGAAGATGACGGAAAAGCTGCATAGCAGTGGCTTCCTCGGCGTACGTTTCTGGTCCTTAGTGGTTGCTGAATCGCGACTAGAACTGTTGGCTGCGGTTACCCGTTCTCGAAGAATCGGCAACGCTGCGGCGCAATTGCTCTAAGTAGTGATCGCCTTGCTTACGCGGGTTCTTGGCCGTGGTCGACAGCGATCGCGCATCCCTTCGGCCAAAATTGCAAGCAACGCAAAACTGTAGGAGAAACGTAGACGAGTAGGAAACGATGCCTTCTGCATTGCGTACCCCTCATCGCAAGCCTGAGCAAGCGATGCTCTAAACCGCTGAT
>CAXTFT010000185.1:0-322 GCA_964243585.1 uncultured Terriglobus sp. | reverse complement strand
CCAGCACAGGGAAGCTCTCAAGTGGAGAGAATGATTGAAAGAGAGGGAGCGTGATAGCGGATTTGCACGCCGTCACATCAATTGCTCTCGACTCACCTGGAACGTACCCGGAGGTGCGCTCCACCTAAAGCTGCTTAGGCGCGACAACAACAACGCTGGTTGGTGAGGAGTTGCATAGCGGTAAACTACCACACTACGCGGCGGTACGCGCCTCGAGATCGACAACGACTCGTTTTCAGCCCCGTAATCGATATGGAGAACCACTGACATTTCTATTGTGCGTTACAGACCCTGTTGGTGCCAAGTAGATTTGTCTTGGCTT
>CAXTFT010000184.1:3407-6127 GCA_964243585.1 uncultured Terriglobus sp. | reverse complement strand
CAGCAGCAGCCACGACGCGTCCTGCGTCACTGCATCGTCAGGCCGGGCCAGCAGCTTCTTCACGATTTCGTGATCAGGATTGATCTCGAGCGTGGGCTTGGCCGCGGGCATGTCTTTCTGACCCATGGCGCGCATCATCTGCTGCATCTGCAGCGATGCTTCGTCCTCGTCGGACACGATGCACGATGGGCTGTCCGCCAGCCGCATCGACGCACGCACATCCTTCACGCGATCGCCGAGCGTGGCCTTGATCTTCTCCAGCAGCGGCTTAATGGCGTCGGCCTGCTCGGGCGGTGAATCATCCTTGAAGTCCTCGCTGGTGGCGGCCTTGCTGACAGCCTTCAGGTCGGTCTCGCCGTACTTGTCCACGGTGGAGAAGACGATCTCGTCGATGTCGTCGTCCAGGATCAGCACCTCGATGCCCTTCTTCTTATAGAGCTCCAGCAGAGGCGAGTTGCGCAGCAACTGCTCGTTGCCGCCGGTGATGTAGTACAGGCTCTTCTGATCTTCCTGCATGCGGCCCTTGGCATCGGCAAAGCTGGTCAGACCTTCGACGGCAGTGGACTTGAAGCGCACCAGGTCCAGCAGCACCTCGCGGTTGCCATAATCGCTGTACAGTCCTTCCTTCATGGGGCGGTTGTACTGCTCGATGAACTCGCGGTACTTGTCCGCATCGCGCGTGGCGATGTTCTTTAACTCGCTCAGGATCTTCTTGACGCTTGCCGTCTTGATCGACGTCAGCACGCGATTCTGCTGCAGCAGTTCGCGCGAAACGTTTAGCGGCAGGTCTTCGCTGTCGATGATGCCGCGCACAAAACGCAGGTACTGCGGCAGCAATTCCTTGCTGTCATCCAGGATGAAGACGCGCTTCACATACAGCTTCACGCCGGTCTTGTACTCGGCCTGGTACAGGTCAAGCGGTGCCTTCGCCGGGGTGTAGAACAACGTGGTGTACTCGAGCGAGCCCTCGGCCTGCGTGTGGAACCAGAACAGCGGGTCTTCCGGGTCGCCGGTGATGGACTTATACAGCTCCTTGTAATCTTCGTCGGAGAGCTCGCTCTTGCTGCGCCGCCACATGGCGCTGGCCGCGTTCACCTGCTCTGTCACGCGGGTCTTGTCACTCTTCTTCTCTTCCGCGTTCCACTCGCTCTTGTCGTAGGTCAGGTAGATGGGGAAGGCGATGTGGTTGGAGTACTTCTTGACGATCTCCTTCAGCCGCCAGCTGTTGGCGTACGTCTTGCCTTCGTCGTTCAGGTAGAGCGTTACTGTTGTGCCTACCGTGTCACGTGTCGCCGGTTCGATATCGAAGCCGGTCTTGCCGTCGCTGGTCCAGCGATAGGCCTGCTCTTCTCCGGCCTTGCGCGATACCACTTCGATCTTGTCGGCCACCATGAACGCGCTGTAGAACCCAACGCCAAACTGGCCGATCAGGTTTGAATCCTTCTTTGCGTCGCCCGAAAGCTGCGACAGGAAGTTCTTCGTGCCTGACCGCGCAATGGTGCCCAGGTGCGCAATCAGGTCGTCCTGGTTCATACCGATGCCGGTGTCGGCGATCGTCAGCGTGTTCGCCGTCTCGTCCGCCTCAAGATCGATGCGCGGGTTAAACTCCAGCGTCTTCAGCGCGTCGTCGGTCAGCGAGAGGTAACGCAGTTTGTCCAGCGCGTCCGACGAGTTCGAGATCAGTTCGCGAAGAAAGATCTCCGGGTGCGAGTACAGCGAATGAATGATGAGTTGGAGCAGTTGCGAAACTTCAGTTTGAAACTCCTGCTTAGCCATACAGCCATTATAAAAACCACAGTTTTTCAATCAAGTGCGGGCTGCAGATGACGCCCCGCACAGCATGGTTTCCGCGATCTCGATCACGCGTTCCATGCTCATGCCCTCACGCTGTTCCAACGCGATGGGGTGCTCCGCATCTGCCGGAAAAAAGTGTGGCCGACGCCCAACTGGCATGGTCTGCACGCGCACCGGCAGGTCCACCGCGTTGCCATAGAGCGGCAAGTCACTGTTCAGCAGACCCGGATAGTGGGGTTCAGTTGTGCGGTTTGGGTCGTTCCACAGCCTGTTTGTCCGGAAGAAATCCTGCGGACGCAGCCGCGCCCACACGCCCCAGATGAACGGCTCGGCAAGTCCCTGCACCGGTATCGCAAAACGCCCACGGACGTAGTGAAAGCGGTTGTCAATGACACACTGGTCCACCGAGATCACCACGCGCCGATCCCACTCTGCCCGCGGTACCGCGAGCGCGGCCAGCGGTGCCTTAACGCTATAACTCAGCGGCAGCACCGCATGATGCCGTCCGCACACACGGCAATCAAAGCCGGTTTGTAGTTCGCTGCCCACGCCTGATTCTTTCATGTACGCGCAGCTTTCCTGTTGCTTGCAAACCAAGCACAATAGCCATATGGCCACGACACCGCTGCTCACCCCGCGAGAAGCCGCACACATGCTCGGCATCAGCTACCCCACCATCAAGCAGTGGATCCTGAGCGGCAAACTCACCACCACGCCCACGCCCGGCGGCCACCACCGCATCGCGCAGACGGCGCTGAAGCCCTTTCTCGCAAAGGACGCGCAAAAGCCCCAGGCCGAGTCGCGCGAGCGCTACCGCCGCGTCAGCGGGCGCAACCAGCTCGCGGGCAAGATCGTCAGCATCCGCATCGAAGGCCTGCTGGCACAGGTGGTCCTTGCCATCGGCGACCAACAGATCACCAGCATCA
>CAXTFT010000184.1:0-3397 GCA_964243585.1 uncultured Terriglobus sp. | reverse complement strand
CCGCCGATGCCGCCCGTGAACTCGGCCTGAAGAAGGGAGACACGGCAGCCGCGCTGGTCAAATCGACCGACGTCATGATCGAGCGGTTGGACGACCTGTTAAGTTAGTTCTGACCTGTGTGTGTCCTGTAGAGACAGACTAAGTGGCCATGGCTTGGCTGTGTCACCACGCCGAACTGCATGTATCAGGGCATTTCTCCCGTGAACGTGATTGCGGTCACTTTTGGTTCCTCCTTGTCCTTGTCGCTTAACGCGGTGCCACTGAAAACAACATGGATCATGCCGCCTCTGACATCGGGCATCTCGTAGTCGGCGAAAGAATTGCTGTCAAGGATTTTGTAGCTTGGGAGTGTTTGGGCTTCCGCCATGGGCAGTCGCAAAGCTCCAAGCATCTTCTCGAATTGCAACTTCGTCTTGCCTTTTCCAATGGCTTGTATGCTGTCGTAAAGCAATGCATAAGTACCGTCGTGCTTACCGCTTCGGCTGTAATGCTGCACGGTAGTTGCGCCTGGCACTGCGACCAGGATTACGCTGTTGTCGCGCAGAACAAGCTCTTTGCCGATACTGGAGTTAAGCCTCAGGATTTCCTTTGCTGATTCCAGAGTTTCCGCCAGGCCTAGCTGCTCTGTAAGGCTGCGCGGGGTCCACGTAATAGACTGCCCTTCCTTGTTGAAGTTAACTGTTTGATATGGGCCTGGCAAATAGGTAAAGGTCGACATACCATCAGGACTGGTTGTCACAGAAGTCGGTTCGCCAAGCGCCTGCCGCACCTGGGATTTTGTGTAACCGAGCACCAGCTTTCCGACTGGCACCGGCGCATCCTTTACACCATTCACTACGTCGGGATCGATGTGTACATCGATGACCCGGTCTAGAACCACTAATTTTTCGTAGCCTTGCACGCTGATCAGCGCTTCCCGTGGTAGCAGCACAATAGTGGCCGCTGTGGCATGTGACGGAATCTGCACAACTTCTTGAAAAGTTTGCGCGACCAGGTTTGCCCGTTGCCGATTGATCTCAGCGTTGTTCATAATAATTGCGCGGGAACCTGGAATTACTGTTCCAGTAACGATTGCGGTGGCATCCCGAAGTGCCGTGGTGTTTACCTGGGCAACGGCACCCCCTGTGACGATGGTGGTAAGCACCCCCCCAAACAGTTCAACAATGCGGAGGGCCCGATCAGTGCGCTGCGTCAGGTAGTCGAAGGACCCTAGTATGCCCAGTGGACCGTCAGCGTAGAATCGCTCCGTCTGCTCAATGCCGAAGCGGTACGGCTTGCAATGACGTACTTCTGCCTGCTCTGCTCTAAACTTTTTTGCAGTATCAAAGTTAGGTGTGGACGCTACAGAAGGAGTTGCCGCGCGGTCTAGATCAGCCTTTTCTTGCCGCGTGAAGAGTCGGTCTGAGCATAGAGTACTGCTGAACGGGCTGTTGTATACGTTGGCCTCAAAGAGATCGAACGTAGCCTTCGACGCCTTGTCTTTAAAATGGGCCCGGTATTTACTTGTGGTCTCTATAAAATCCGCGTCAAACCACACAGCGCTCTTGTTGAACTGCAGTTTTTTCTCGGTCCGATTGACCATATCTATCTTGACTGCCAGATACATGCCGGCTAATCCTGCGCCATAATTTCTCCGCATGGTCTCTTGATCCATGACGGTTAGGTGAACATCCAAGGCTGACTGTTCCGCATTCGGCTTTGTGAGCAACCTTGCAAGCGTGCTTTGCTTTGCCGTGTTAACCACAGCAATCGTGGGCGGTAACGTCCCATTGTAGGTGCGCATCCGCGTAAACAGTAGATTGCCCTCGCGGGAAAGCTGTTCTATCGAGCCGACAACACCCGATGTCAGTGAAGCCAGGGCGAACTGTGTATCTGCTTTACACGGCTCAGGTGTCTCGCCATTTGGTTGTCTTTCCTTGCCACAAATCTCACCTAGATCGCTAATGGCATATACCGCGCTTATGTCAGCACTCGGCATAGCCTGCACGTACGAAAAAGATTCGCTCGCATCGGCTCCCGTGCCGTTCGCATCCTTTGCTCGAAGCACAAGCCACATGGGATGAAAGTCCGGCTCCGCTGTAAAGGTGACGTTGACGACATTCTTCTCCAGCGCAACATCGCGCAGAGGCACTGTGTCTACACCACCCGGTCCAGAAACATAGCCCGTGATCACAGGTTTTGCAAGTCCATTTGTAAATAAGGCTGATTGGCAGGTTTCAGGCTTCGGGCTCAGCCCAGGGTGGCAGAAGTCTCCGGAAAGAAGCACCTGACGCACCTTTGCAGTGGAAACAGCTTCTGAACGGAATGGGAACGTGGTGTTAGCCGAAGGATTTCCCAGAACGAGTTCTGTCGGAACAATTTGCCCAGTGTCAGAGGTATAAATGATTAACAAATGGGTCTCGTCACGGAATGCTGCTTCCACAACCGAGCCACGCTCTTCCTGACCAACTAACATCTTGACGCAGGTCGCCAGCTTGACTTGGTCTTGGCACGAAGCACCTTGCTTCTTGATCCCTTCAAATGGACCAGTAGCCGTCAGCACATATCTGCGTTCCGAGCCCGCGGGAATTATAGTGCCCGAAGCTGTTGGGATTGTGGTACCGGACTGCAGTACAGAGGCGAAGCATTGAGAGGAGAGTAAACAGCAGGAAGCAGCAACTACGTAGCGAAGAAAACGTAACATCATCACCCCGAGCTAAAAACTAGAGTTTTTAGGATGCCGCAGCATACCAGTCGCAAGCAGGAAAGCAAGTAAAATCTTGAAATGATCCCTCTATCAGGAAAGAGCGTTAGGAACGTAGCGACATAGACGGTACCCATTGCTAGACTGCTAGCCATGTGCGGAATCGTCGGTTACATCGGTCCCAAATCAGTCGTCCCCCTTATCGTGGAAGGCCTGCGTCGCCTGGAATACCGCGGGTACGATTCGGCAGGCATCGCCGTTGCCGGTGACAGCGCCAACCCCACCAAACTCGACGTGCGCCGCGCCCCCGGCAAGCTGGCCAACCTGGAAACCGTTCTGCGCGACCAGCCGCTGCACGGCACCTATGGCATCGGCCACACCCGCTGGGCCACCCACGGCCGCCCCACCGAAGAAAACGCGCACCCCCACCGCGACGGTAGCGGCACCCTCGTCGTGGTGCACAACGGCATCGTCGAAAACTATCTCCAGCTCAAGCAGGCCCTCATCGCCAGCGGCCACAAGTTCGTCAGCGAAACCGACACCGAAATCATCGCCCACCTGATCGAAGACGAACTCGAAAAAGCCGCCGCAGACACGGCGAGCGACAAGGCGGGTGCCCCACGTCTCGCCTCTGAGACGTGGGATGGAAGCCAGGCAGAAGCCAACTCAGCGGAAGCCATAGTTACCGCCCCACCCAGCACCATCCCGCTCGAA
>CAXTFT010000183.1:2188-6177 GCA_964243585.1 uncultured Terriglobus sp. | reverse complement strand
ACTGTTCGGCGCACCCGAGACGCTCGACATCAACCTGCCACTCGACCGCAACGGTCAACCGTTTCTGGTGTTACACCTCGGCATACGATCGACATTTTTGCGGAACGCTTACTCGCCATGGCTTAGGACTGCCATTACCGTCTCATTGCTTACGCTTGGCGGTTCGTTGCTGGTGGCCGGCGCGCTCTCCGCAGCGGCCCTGCGGCCGATCGAGCGCATTGCACGGGAACTGGATGTCCTCTCCGGGCAAGATGCGCCCAATGCCGTCGCAGGTCCTCGCACCGACGCGGTCCAGCGTGTCTCCTCAACCATCAGCCGGTTGGATGCGCAGATGCGCAGTTCGGAACAAACGCGATCTGAGATAGCTTCAAACCTGAACAACGTGCTGCACGCCCTGAAAGACGGCGTCATGCTGTTCACCACGGATCTGCGAGTGGCCACGGCCAGCGATGCAGTTGCTAATTTTCTGCCACAGAAAAGGCTCGCACAGCCTGGAACGGCACTGCATGAAGTTTTTCCTAGAGGCAGCGCCATTGGCGATCTGCTCTCAACCTATATTCCGGGGCATCGCGACGTGCAAGACCTGCCCTTGAAGCTGGAAGACGGTCGCACGGTTGAGCTCTCATTGAACTGCAGCGCTGGTACCGGCGCACTGGTCACTCTGCACGACGTTGCGGCTGAGGAAGAGCTTGAGCAGGAGATACACGTGGCCCGCCGCCTAGCCAGCATCGGCAGGCTGATGGCAGGCGTAGGGCACGAAGTTAAGAATCCGATCAATGCCATGGTGGTGCACCTGGAACTGCTTCGAGGAAAGCTGGGGCAGCCAGTGAACCTGGAGGGTGCGCAAAGGCATGTGGAAGTCCTGGCCAGCGAGATGAGCCGCCTGGACCGCGTAGTGCAGACCCTGGCCGATTTCTCCCGCCCCATCGAGCCCGTGCTGCAAGAGCAGCAACTGATGCCGATCGTCCGGTCCGTGGTGCATCTGGTCTCTGCCGATGCGACCAGCCGTAATGTGGAAATCATGGTAAATGAGGACGCGCCCGCCGCACCCATCTACATCCTTTGCGATGCGGAGTTGCTGCGCCAGGCGTTGCTCAACATTTCACTGAACGCCATGCAGGCAATGCCGGAAGGGGGCACGCTTCGCATCCATCTTGGCCGTGACAGGCAGGTCGCCAGCCTGTCCCTGAGCGATACCGGCTCAGGCATTCCACCCGAAGCGCTTGGGCGCATCTTTGACCTGTATTTCACTACCAAGGCCACCGGCAGCGGCATCGGTCTCGCACTAACCTATCGCATCGTGCAACTGCACGGTGGCGTGATCCAGGTACGCTCACAGTCATCGCCGGCTGCCGAGGACCGTGGCAGCACCTTCACGCTGCGGCTGCCGCTCGCCAGACGTCCGGCAGTAGAGGCTTCGGGAGTGGAGAACGCATGAGCTTCCACCGTGGCTGCGGCTGTTCTCTGACCTTGTGCAGCCTGCTACTTATAGCGGGCTGCCACAAGAGACGCATTGCCGCAGCACCGCCGCCACCGCCCATCCCCGTTGCCATGGTCAGCGTTCCGCCGCCGACGCACCCGTCTGAACCTGAGCCCAGCATCCCATTAGCCTTCCTTGAGAATATTGAGCCTCAGTTACCTCGACGGTCGACGCCACGCTACAGACCACCTGCCGCTACCGCCGCACAGATCGCCGCGCTAACACCACCATTACCGGTGCCGGTCGACCTTGGGCAGCTAACTGCCGGTGGTGAATCAGCCAACAGCACCCTGCGACAGCAAACAGAAGATTTGCTGCGGAACCAGCAGCGACGGCTTGCCGCCTTGGCGCCCAGTCTGGCTTCGTCGCACGCACAGCAGGTACAGCAGGCCAGACTGTTTCTGCGACAGGCTGATGAAGCCTGGAAAAAGCTGGATGTGGAGGGTGCGCGAACACTTGCAACTAAGGCAAAGGTGCTACTTGACGAACTGCTGGCATAACGAAGCCACGACACCCTCAAGCCAAGGGTGGGACACGGTAGCCGCGGCGGTGTCTTGATGACGTGCGCAAGGAACGCAAGCTGAAGGCCCGCGATGCATTGCCCTACCATCTCAGCCGCCATTAGAAAATCCTGGCAAAGCCGCCTATCGACGACGCTTCGGCTTTTGCCCGCTTGACGCCTTTGCCGGGGCATATTGTTGCCGCTGTGGACCCCGTGCCGGAGGCAGTAGCGGTTCCGGCGCTGATTGCGGAGCCTGTGCTGCCTGCTGCTGGGTACCACCACCGCTCATATGCATGGGCGGCAACGCGCTTGGCAGTTGTGGTGGCGGCGGGGCCACCGGGGCGGCTGCGGCTGCCTGCAACTCTGCAAGCTGTTCCAGTGATTCGATGGGCGTTCCATCCGGCCCAAGAATCTGCATGCGGAACAGGTTGCGCAGCGTGTCTTCCTGGAAGCGCTGCATCATCGCTTCGAACATGTCGAAGGATTCTTTCTTGTAGGCCACCAACGGATCCTGCTGCGCGTAACCACGCAGGCCTATGCCCTCTTTCAGGTGGTCCATTGCCAGCAGATGGTCCTTCCACAGCCCGTCCAGCACGGTCAGCATGACAACCCGTTCGTGGTAGCGCAGTGTGTCTGGCCCCAGGATCTGCTCCTTGACGTTGAAGCGTTGCGTTAACTTATCGAAGAGAGTGTCCCCCAGCTCATGCCGGTTCAGCGTGGACGGGTCCACGTCCGGGAACTCTGTCCCGAAGACGTCGGCGAGCTTGGTCTTCATCTCGTCGACCTTCCACTGGTCTGCATGAACATTGGCAGGAGCGGTGGTGTCGAGCACGTTCGACAGCGCCGTCGTGGTGTAGTCCTCCAGAATCAGTTCTTTCTGATCGATGCCCTCAAGCAGGTTGTGCCGCAGGCCATAGACAGCCTCGCGCTGCTTGTTCATCACATCGTCGTACTCCAGCACGTGCTTGCGGCTTTCGAAGTTCTGCGTTTCAACGGCCTTTTGCGCGGCAGCAATGCGGTTGGTGATCATGCCACTCTCGATCGGCACGCCCTCTTCCATGCCCAGCCGCTGCAGCAGCGTACCTACCCACTCGCGCGCGAAGATGCGCATCAGGTCATCTTCCAGCGACAGGTAGAAGCGCGCGGCACCGGGGTCGCCCTGGCGCCCTGCACGTCCACGCAGCTGGTTGTCGACGCGGCGGCTCTCATGCCGCTCCGTGCCGATGATGAACAGGCCGCCGGTCTCGATCACCTGATCGTGGTCGCGTTTGGCATCCCCCTCAAAGTGGGCAATACTGGTTTCCCACTGGGGCAGGGAGCACTCAAACTCCTGGTTCTGGTAGTAAAAACGGTACATGCCGGGCCCGGCGACCGGTGCAATCTCGCCCTCAACGGCGCTCAGAGCGCGTGCGGTGCCGCTTTTGGCAAGCTCCTGCCGGGCCTGAAAGTCCGCATTCCCACCCAGCAGAATGTCAGTACCGCGTCCCGCCATGTTGGTGGCGATGGTGACCATGCCGCTGCGGCCAGCCTGCGCCACAATCTCTGCTTCCCGCTCGTGAAACTTCGCGTTCAGCACCGTATGCCGCACGTTCTTCTTCTTCAGAATCTCGCTGAGCAGCTCGCTCTTTTCAATGGAGGTGGTACCCACCAGCACCGGCTGCTTCTCGGCATGGAGGCGCTCAATCTCATCGGCCACGGCAAAGTATTTCTCCTTTGCCGTGCGGTAGACCACATCAGGATATTCGTGCCGCTGCATGGTGCGGTTCGTAGGGATAACGACAATCTCCAGCTTGTAGATCTTGTCAAATTCTGCGGCTTCGGTCTCAGCCGTACCGGTCATGCCGCTCAGCTTGCGGTACATGCGGAAGTAGTTTTGAAAGGTAATGGTCGCAAGCGTCTGGTCTTCCTTGCGGATGGCCACGCCTTCCTTTGCTTCGACTGCCTGATGAAGGCCATCGGACCAGCGGCGGCCCGGCATGAGACGTCCCGTGAACTCGTCCACGATGA
>CAXTFT010000183.1:0-2178 GCA_964243585.1 uncultured Terriglobus sp. | reverse complement strand
GATCTCGCCGTCCTTGACGACGTACTCCACATCCCGCTTGTACAGGTTGTGCGCCTTGATGGCCGTTTCGACGTGGTGCTTCAGATCCCAGTTCTCCGGCTCCGCGATGTTGCCGATGCCGAGCAAACCTTCAATCTTTTCCCAACCCTCATCGGTCACCGTAATGGAGCGTGTCTTCTCATCCACAACGTAATCACCGGTGTAAGTCTTGGTCTCGATGGTTTCCGTGAACTCGCCCAGTTCCAGCGATGGAATGATCTTGTTAACCCGCTCGTACTTGTCGGTCGTTTGATCGGTGGGTCCGCTGATGATGAGCGGCGTACGCGCCTCGTCGATCAGGATCGAATCGACCTCATCGACGATGGCGTGGTAGTGGCCGCGCTGCACCAGGTCCGTCAGTTCGAACTTCATATTGTCGCGCAGGTAGTCGAAACCGAACTCGTTGTTCGTGCCATAGGTGATGTCGGACGCGTATGCAGCGCGACGTTCGCGGTCATCCAGATCATGCACGATGACGCCGACAGTCAGGCCCAGAAAGCCGTAGATTTTGCCCATCCACTCAGCGTCGCGCTTGGCCAGGTAGTCGTTCACCGTGATGACGTGAACGCCACGACCGGCAAGCGCGTTCAGGTAGCACGGCAGCGTGGCGACCAGCGTCTTACCTTCGCCCGTCCGCATTTCACTAATCTTGCCCTGGTGCAGCACCATGCCGCCGATCATCTGCACGTCGAAGTGGCGCATGCTGACGGCGCGCTTGCCCGCCTCGCGCACGACGGCGAAGGCCTCCGGCAGGATCTCGTCCAGCACGACTTTTTCAGCGGCAATGCGCTCATCGCGGTCGGCGATCCCGCCGGTCCGGCTCTGCACGCGCTCCTTGAACTCCGCCGTTTTTGCGCGAAGCTGATCGTCGGTAAGCGCCTGGATGGCGGCTTCAAAACCGTTGATCTGGTCGAGCACCGGCTGCATGCGCTTCACGGCGCGTTCGTTACTGGTACCAAAGACCTTGGTAAAAACGTTGTTGATCAAAACCGTATCCTTCTGGGCGCTGCCGAATGCTCACCTTGTTGAGACATGCACCGGCGCGCAGCCTTTCGGCCACCAAGTTCCATTATCGGGGATGTTGCCGCCCGGTACAAACGCGGAACCGCACTCTAGTGCAAGACTTTCCCGTTTGCGCGCGGATGCGTCTTGTCATACACCTGCTGCACCTGCGAAACCGTCAACTGCGTATAGCGCTGTGTTGTGGAAAGCCGCTCGTGTCCCAACAGTTCCTGTATGGCGCGCAGGTCGGCCCCGTCCTCAAGCATGTGCGTGCCAAAGGCGTGCCGCAGGGTGTGCGGATGCACGTCCGCAGCCAACCCGCGTGCAATGGCGGTCGATTTCACAATGCGGCCCACGGACCGTGTGGTCAATCGTGCTGACCCGCGCGCCGTCTGGTTAATCAGCAGCGGCCCAGCGGCAGCCGTTGCCCCCTTGCCGCTTTTGCGCAACGTGCTCTCACGGTGGGGCAGGTAGGCGCGGATGGACTCTGCGGCTGCATCGCTTAGTGGCACATACCGCTCCTTCCGGCCCTTGCCGCGTACCAGGATCGCGTCGTTTGCCCAGTGGAGGTCTGCCAGGTCGATCCCAACCAGTTCGGAATTGCGGATGCCGCAGCCGTAAAGCAGCTCCCAGATCACACGATCGCGCTCCAGCCATCCCCCTGCTTCCACTGCGTCCCCGGCCGACTTCCGCGGACGCTCCATACCATCCAGCACACGGTTCACTTCCTCTGCCGAAGGCACGCGCGGGAGGTGCTTCGGCAGCTTTGGCGTAGCAACGAGCCGGGCAGGATTCTGCTCCAGCACGCCTTCTTTCGCAAGCCACTTGAACCAGGAACGAATGGCGGCCAGTGCACGCGCGGCTGAGGCCCGCGTAAGACCACGGTCGTACAGCACGGCAAGGTAGCCGCGGATGTGCAGATGATCCACGCCATGCACGCTGGCTTCGCTGCCCAGTGTCTTGCGGAGGTACGCCGCGAAGGCCTCCATCTCGCGCGTATAAGCGCGCTGCGTATGGCTGGAGGCACCGCGCTCGTTCTGCAGGGCGGCCAGAAAGGGTGTCACATACCGGTGGATTTCGTCCGCGCCTGCCAAGGTTTCAGCCACCCTCCGACGCCCTTTCCGAGCGCCTGCGACC
>CAXTFT010000182.1:2381-6199 GCA_964243585.1 uncultured Terriglobus sp. | reverse complement strand
TGCTGATCGCGATGCCCTGCCATGGCTGCATCGGCGGCGTCGGAGTCACGCACGGCTTTACGCAGCGCCTGCGGGTCTTCCGTGACGATGTCGATGCTGTGCAGCATGATGTCGTAGTGCGACCAGGCGCGCGTCTTCGCCGCTTTAAGCGAGTGCGACTCCACCAGCAGGCAGGGCCGATTGCGCGCGCCGGACCAATAGTGCGAGTAGCGCGGCGAGAAGACTTCCACGATGAAGTCGCGTTGACCATTGCCGCTGGGCCGCGCCGTGCGGCGTGCCGCGTCATTGTCGCCGCCGCCGACGCGGTCTACATTCGGGCCCGGAGACGGCGGCCGACCCGCCGCACCACGACCCGCCTGCCCTGCCGGTGGAATGCCCGGGCCATCGCCGCGCAGCGCTCCATACGGCGAGACCAGGTGGCCGTCCGCCGCCATGCGCTTGTTCAGTTCCGGCACGTAGCGCGAGTTGACCCAGGCGCGGCTGCCCGGGCCGATGTCCTCGTGCTGGGTCATGTCCCAGGTCACGTCGTACTGGTAGTCCGCGCCGTCGGTCACGTGGTTGTCGAACATGAAGTCCGGTAGCCAGTCGTTGTACAGCTTCAGAAAGGCGCGCATCTCGGGCGCGTCAGCCTTCAGGTAGTCGCGGTTCAGGTTCAGTTGCTGTTCCTGCGGACGTGTTCCGGTGATGTCTGGGCCGTTCTGGTTGGCGCGGTTGAAGGGACTGCGGTCCTCATGGCCGTCGATCTCGAAAACCGGAATGACAACAAAGATGGCGCTGTCAAGCCACGCCGCCTGTTTCGGCTTGCGTGTCACGGCCATGTCGCGGATCAGCATGAGCGACGTGTCCTTGCCCTCGATTTCGCCGGAGTGGATGCCGCTTTGGATCAGGATGACGGCCTTGTTCGTGCGGTGCGCGGCCTCAGGGGTGAACGCGCGGTCCTTGCTGACGATCACGGCGTACATGGTGCGGCCTTCGGGCGTCGTGCCGAAGGGGATGACCTTCACATACTTCGACCGCCTTTCGTAAAGCCGGGCCTGCGCGACCGCGTCGGCGTACAGGCCGGTCTTCTCCCAGTTCGCCTTTTCGCCAAAGGTCAGCAGCTCCGGCGCGACGCCCTCTGCGCTGGCTGCAAGTGACTTCGCGGCGGCACCTGCAGGTGGCTCATACATACTGTGGGGGCGAAGCTGCTGGTTCTGCGCGGCGGCAAAGGTCAGGGGTAGTGCAATACATACGGCGGCAAGCCAGCGATGGCACATGAGGGCAAAACTCCCGTGTGATAGGTTTCTGGAGGAAACTTCTCCATTGTGCAACATCACTTGAGATTGGGCCTGGTAACTCCGCGCTCTAAGTGGCCTGCACGGAGACCCTTCATGGCCATCGCGGACACATTGCGATGAGCTTGCCGCTACATTCAGAGGGAACTACACGTCCACAGTTTCATTCCAACAAACAAATTGCTCTAGTTTCTGCCGCAGGGAGCGCTTCAAAAGTGCGAGCGAAGCCATGGCTGCTCGTCCCTTTCCTTGTCATTCTCTGAAGTGCTACAAACTACGTGTCGTAAATAAAGACTGAATAAGGCTCACGATGAAGTTTTTAGCAGGCAGCCACCCCAAAGTAATTGCAGGAGCGGCGACGGTGTTCGCCTTTGTGGGACTTACGTTCGCAGCCAGCAACTATGTCCTGGCGCAACAGCAGGAATCCGGACAGATCCGCCGCGACTCACCCGCGAAGGGGTCACCGGAGCCTGGCGGCAGTGCCAGACCGACCGGCGGCGCTGCCGTGGGCCCGGGCCAGGGTGGCCAGGCAGTTGCCGCCGATCCTCAGCATGGAACGCAGGCCGCGTCACCGCCACGGCCCGGGCTGGTTGCATACCCTGAGCGTCCGCTGGCACCAAAGGAAGTTCTTGACCGGGGCAAGGCGGTATACAGCGTTAACTGCGCCTTCTGCCACGGATCGGACGCGGGTGGTGGCTCCATCGGACCAAACCTGCTGAGGTCGGAAGTAGTGCTGCAGGATAAGGGCGGCGAGATGATCCTACCCATTGTGCACGGCGCACGGGTAGCACAGGGCATGCCCAAAATCGACATTGCTGATTCATCCGTGCCAGACATTGCCGCATGGCTGCACAGCCTGAAGACCGGTGGCAACATGAAGTCCACGGAAAAGATCAACATCGTCGTTGGCAACGCTGCCACCGGTAAACAAACCTACGCGCAGATGTGCAGTTCCTGCCATGCGGCGGCCACCATGCAGGGCTTTGCGGCTAAGTTTCCTGATGCGCGGTCCATGCAGCAGGCCTGGTTGTTGCCGGGCGGCGCTGGTGGGCGTCCCGGCACAACTGCCGGACCAACACTGAAGGTGTCGCCGGTCACGGCCACCATTACGCCGGTTTCTGGTCCCAAGGTGACAGGCAGGCTGGGCGTGATCGATGACTTCTACATTGAGGTCACAACAGACGACGGCTCGGTACACCGGTACACCCGCGAGAACGATACGCCAAAGGTTGAAATCAACGATCCACTACAGGCACACCGCGCGCTCTTCCGGAAGTACAACGACACAGAAATCCACGACATCACGGCTTACCTGGAAACACTGAAGTAAGAGGTTACCCATGCGCGCTGCCACAAACATTGCCCGTTCCCTGCTTTTTGCCACCCTTGCCGTGGCTCCCATTGTGTTGCAGGCGCAGAAGCTGGATCCGGCGATGATCCTGCATCCTGCGCCGGATAGCTGGCCGACCTACTCCGGCGACTACTCCGGTACACGGTATGTGCCATTGAAAGAGATCAACACCGCCAACGTGCATGGGCTGACACTAGCCTGGACACAGCGTCTGAGCGGCGGTGCTGCCGCACCTGCCAGTGCCCCGTTCGGCCCGGCAATTGCAGCGGTAAAGACGATCGTGGGCGGCGTTGGTACCAACGAAGCGCCCATGGGCCAGCTAAAAGGCGCGGAACTGGTAGTCGACGGCGTAATGTACGTCACGACACCGGACAATGTCTGGGCACTGGACGCGCTGGACGGCCATGTGCTGTGGCACTACTTCTGGAAGACGCGAGGCGGCACGCACATCGGCAATAGGGGCGTAGCCATGTGGCATGACCGTGTCTTCTTCGAGACGCCGGACGACTTCCTGGTCGCGCTGAACTCGAAGACGGGTGAGGAGATCTGGCACAAGGAGATCGCCTCGTTCGACCTGCAGTACTTCTCCACCATGGCTCCGCACATCGTCGGCGACCACCTGCTGGTGGGCACCGGCAATGACCTGGACGAGCCGGGCATGCTGCAGTCGTTCGACCCACAAACCGGCAATGTGCAGTGGAAGTGGTATGCGGTTCCTATGAAGGCAGGCGACTCCGGCCTGGACACCTGGAAGAACCTGGATGCGGCCTCCCACGGCGGCGGTAACGTCTGGGTGAACGGCTCCTACGATCCAGAGACGCACCTCTATATTCTTGGCACGGGCAATCCCACGGCGGCGTACACCTCGCAGTCCCGTGGGCCGGGCGCGAACCTGTATACCTGCGCGACCGTCGCCATCAACGTGGAAACCGGCAAGATGGCCTGGTACTACCAGACCTCGCCTCATGACACGCACGACTTCGACTCTGCCCAGACGCAGGTGTTAGTGGATGGCACATGGCAGGGCAAACCACGCAAGCTGGTGCTGACCGCCGCACGCAACGGCTATTTCTTCGTGCTGGACCGGACCACAGGCGAGCACCTGCTCACCAGCAAGATCGTCGATTCGCCCAACTGGGCCGATCCTGCCAGGCTGGACAGCAACGGCGCGCCGATCCGCGTTCCAGCCAAGG
>CAXTFT010000182.1:0-2371 GCA_964243585.1 uncultured Terriglobus sp. | reverse complement strand
CAAGGATTACGACTATGGCGGCTCCATTGTGTCGCCTGCAAATGGCGGGATCGTAAATTGGCCGCCGCCCGCCTACAGCCCGCAGACCGGTCTGTTCTATGTCAACGCACAGGAGAGTTACGCCATGTACTACCTGGCGACCACAGACCCGCGTGGAGCCATGGGCCTGGGCGGCAAAGACGAGGTCGGCCTGGGTTCGCTGGGCGGCTATCTCGTGGCCATTGATTACAAGACCGGCAAACCAGCCTGGCGGCATCGTTACCCGGGTTTGGCCAGCGGTGGCACCCTGCCGGGCGTGACTACGACAGCAGGTAACCTGGTCTTCGCACCGGATGCGCGCGGTAACCTGGTGGCGTACGACGCCTCTGCCGGCAAACCGCTGTGGCATGCGCACATCGGCGCAACCAACGCTTCAGAGAGCTACATGATGGCTGGGCACCAGTACATTCTGCAGGGGGCGGGCGACACACTGTACGCCTTCCGCTTGCAGTAGGGTTCCCGGCGCGTGGCACCCTACCCGGTCAGTTCACCCAGCACTGCTCGTAGCCGCTCCCAGGTCATGTCCAGCGATTCGGGCAGGATGCGCGTCTCGGCAGTTGCTGTCATGAAGTTCGAGTCGCCGAACCAGCGCGGCAGTATATGGAGGTGCAGGTGTTCTGCCACACCCGCACCGGCTGCCTCGCCCAGGTTCATGCCTAGATTAATGCCATCGGGCCGGTACACCTCGCGGAGTGCCTTTTCCATGCGCTGCGCCAACGCCATCATCTCTGTAGCCGCCGAAGTTGGCAACTGGGCGAGGGAGTCAAGCTGAAGGTAGGGCACCACCATCACGTGGCCTGATGTGTAGGGGTAGGCATTCAGGCAGACGAAATTATGCTCCGCCTGCAACAGAATCCCGCCAGCCTTCTCCGCAGCAGACCTCGTAAAGCCTCCACTCTCGACCGCCCAGCGCACGGCCCCAATCAGGTTGAGGAAGACAGAAGCCTGATCATCCGGATAGCCCTGCAGTGCCTCTGGCACGCCGGCGCGGGAAGCGGGTTTCTTGCCTGAAATGTAGGCGTAACGCCACGGAGTCCAAAGTCGGTCCATACGCGGAGTATATGCACGAGAGGCGGGGCTCCCAACTGCGACAGCAAGCCTCCATGGCCGCAGGTGGCGTCCGTTTAGGAGTAGGTAACTTCATTGACGCTGTGCATATGCAGTCCTATACTTGACACAGGCTCTGACGCACTCGGGATCGCGCGGGCTACCTCTGACAATTCGCACGCGAGTTCTTCTGCAGCCCACCTGGCTGTATGCCTCTACGTCGAACACGTCTGCCTGTCAGGTAGTGGCTTGCATCTTCCCGTTGTGGCGAGGCGTCAATAGCTTTGAGCACTTTCGCCAAATTCCTGAAATTGAGAGCAAATCCCTGAGCACCGATCTGGAAACCATGCCAACCAACGAAACGGCTTCTGCCGCCACCACGAACCCCGATATCCTTCACGAGGCCAATGGGCCAGTGACCGATCCGGTCAGCGATCCAGTTGTGGGCGCCAACCACTTGGTCACGCCAGCGCCCGAAACCCTCTCTTCCGTCTCCGCTTCAGCTCCTGAGGACATCGACTACGATGCCGCAGACTTTGCCGCAGCCCTGGAAAATTTTGACCGGGAACAGGCCGAAGACAAGGCAGCGGCTTCCGCCGCCATGGAAGACGACAAGGTCATCACGGGTACGGTGATCAAGATCACCGATAAGTATGTCGTGGTGGACATCGGTCTCAAGAGCGAGGGCTTGATCCCGAAGGAGCAGGTTCTTGATCACACCGGCGAGCCAAAGCTCGCGGTCGGCGATGCCGTGGAAGTGGTGGTAGAGCGTGAAGACTACGAGGGTGCCTACCTCGTCTCCTATGAAAAGGCGCAGCGTCATCGCCTGTGGGATCAGTTGGAGAAGGCGTCTGCAGAAAAGACCCCGGTGACCGGCACGGTGTTGTCGCGCGTCAAGGGCGGCCTGACGGTTGATATTGGCGTCAAGGCATTCCTGCCCGGCTCGCAGGTGGAAATCCGCCCCGTCCGCAACCTGGATACGTACCTGGGCACGCAGCTCGATGTTCGCGTCATCAAACTGAACAAGAAGCGTGGCAACGTCGTGATCTCCCGCAAGGAAATCCTTGAGGAAGAGCAGAATGCACGCAAGTCTGTCACGCTGGAAACCCTGGAAGAGGGTGCCATCCTGACCGGCGTCGTGAAGAATCTGACCGACTACGGCGCGTTTGTTGAGTTGGGCGGCCTGGACGGCCTGCTGCATATCACCGACATGAGTTGGGGCCGCCTGACCCATCCGCGCGACTTGGTCCAGGTCGGCGATGAGATTCAGGTCAAGGTGCTGAAG
>CAXTFT010000181.1:0-6224 GCA_964243585.1 uncultured Terriglobus sp. | reverse complement strand
GCGCTGCTTGCGGGCGGACTGAGCGTGCTGCTGCTTGCGTTGGCAGTCTACCTCGTCGATGTGAAGCGGCTGGGCCGCAAGGATGTCTCGCGTGCCGATGTGCCGGAACACCCAACCGTCTACAGCCCGCTGCTGGTCTTCGGCACCAACGCGATCGCGGCCTACATGGTGTCGGAATTATTGCCGCCTCTCATCGCCTTGGTACGCCTTCCAGGCGGTAATCTGCTGCGGAGCTATGCGGTCTGGCTGCACGCCGCGCTGCCTGTGTACGGCGTGCCGTCGATGCTCTTCGGCCTCACCTTTGTCGCACTGACCTGGCTGGTGGTGTACCCGCTGTACCGCAGACGCATCTTCCTGCGCGTTTGACTGGATCCGCTTCGCCAACCAGCGCTTTCCGGCATCTGAAAGGCAGCATGGCAGTTCCAAGCTCAGAACCCGAGATCCTGCGACCGCGCGTGCAGCGCGGTGCCGATGTCTTCAGCGACCGCAACCTGGATCTGCTGTCGCACCTCTTGGATGACTTTCTGCGTATCCCCGGCACGCAGATACGTTTCGGGCTCGATGGCATGATCGGACTCATTCCCGGCATTGGAGACGTGCTGGGCGCCATGGCCTCGTGGATCATTATTCTTGCGGCGTGGCTGCGCGGCGTTCCCAAGGTCACGCTGGCGCGCATGCTGGCCAATGTCGCCATTGAGACGGTGATCGGCACCGTGCCCGTGCTGGGCGATGCGTTCGATATTGCGTGGAAAGCGAACCGGCGGAACTTCGCCCTGCTGGAGCGCGCTACCGGTGCCGTGCCGCAGTATGCCGCAGGACCGAGCACCTTTGACGCCCCCGCAAACTACACCGCAGCGGATCGAACCCTGCCTCCGCGCGGCGTCACGTCCCAGGAAAAGAAGCGGCACGCAGCGTCGGACTGGATCTTTCTTGCCGGCCTGTTGATTGGCATGCTGCTGCTGCTTGCCATCCCGCTGGCGCTGCTGGCGTGGCTGGCAGGCAGGTTCTTTGCCATGGGCGCACACCGGTAACAACGCGGCGGCTGCAAAAGGGGCATTTGCATCGTAGAATGTTTCCAGTCGGGGCGTAGCGCAGCCTGGTAGCGCATCTGCTTTGGGAGCAGAGGGTCGGGAGTTCGAATCTCTCCGCCCCGACCATTCCTCCTCATGATCCAGCCCACTTCTTCTGAACAGCAGGCCTGGCGCGTCGCGCTGGTGGAGCGTATCCGTGTCGAGGCACAGCCTCCCGAGAAGTTCTCGCACCAGGCACGGCTGTATGCGTTGGCGTCAGAGATTATCCGCGACAGTGACACCCAGGTGGATGATGATGTGCTGTTTGCGGCTGCGTGGGGGCACGATCTTGGTGTGTTCCTGGGACATCGTCCCGCCGATCCGGAGGCGTTGCGCCATTGGGATTCGACCGACTACACCGTGATCCATGCCCCTGCCCTGCTCGCAGCCTGCGGCTTTCCACAGGGAAAGGTCGCTGCGGTGGCAGAGTGCATTCGTACCCATGAGGCTCATGGAGAACCGCTTACCGCGGAAGGACTTGCCCTGCGCGACGCAGACCTGCTGGAACAGCTGGGCGCAGTGGCCGTCATGCGGACCACGGCAAAGATTGCGCAGGACACCCGCTTTGTCACCTTTGCGGACGCAGCGGCTTCGCTGGAGCGGGCATTGTCCACCGTACCAGCCAGAATTCGCCTGCCCGCAGCAAAGGCTCTGGCAATACCGCGGATCGCCGCCCTGCGCTCGTTCCTAAACGCTCTGCAGGCGGAGTCTCAGGGAGAGCTTGCCTGAGTCCATAGGCGATCTTCAGGTTGGACTGAGATACTGCTGATCTTAGCGGTCCATGACAGCACCGTCAGCAATCCACCTGGAAATGGAGGCGATTTCACCATCCGACAGCTTGCCCTTTTGCGGCATGGGCATGGGGTGGTCGGCAGGGCCTTCGTGCCGGATCAGGCGGACCAACAGGCTGGTTTCCGGATGGCTGGGGACAACAGCGACGCCGTGGTTGCCACCCCGCAGCAGTTGTTGCCGCGTGCTGAGGTTGAACCCGCCCTTGTGGTTCAGTCCGAAGTGGCAGCGGTAACAGTTTTCGCGCAGGATCGGCTTGACCGTAGCCGTGAAGTAGGTCAGCGCTGCTGCCTCAGCCGGCGTGGAGGGGTGAAAGGTTGCCGGCGGCTCGACTACCGGTCCGCAACCGCTCAGAACGGACGCAAAAAGCAGGCTTCCGAGCAGGTTTTGCACGCGAAAACGACGGACTGGCAGCCCTGTTTGGATAGAAGTTGCTCCAAATTAAAGCTTACGCCGTGGAGTTTCGTGAGCCGATTCCCACTTTCGTGTGCAGTTTCGGTACGCATCTTGCACGGGTCCGGTGTGCACGGGATGGAAATAACCGGGTGGGTACGCATCAGGTTCGTCACTTCCCGGCCTGCCTTGCAGCCCATAGGCTGAAGGAGCTCTGATGTCAGATTTTCCGCGGCCGGCCAAAAGCATGTCCGCACCCCTGAACGGATTCGCTCCCAGCCACCGCCCTGCCCGCGCAGGCCTGGTGGCTTTGGCACTGGCAGCTACCATGCTGCCCGGCGCACACGCCTTGTCGCATGGCAGGGCCGTGGCAGCACGCGTGCCTGCAAGCCAGCACAACAGCTCCCCTGCAAAGGTGCACGGTGGCGTAGCTGCGGGCCGCAGGATAGCTTCTCCGGCATCTGCAAAGACCGCCACCAAGCATTCGCCCGGAGTGGCGCGCAGCGCTCGCATGGATGCGCCCAAGGTGCACCCGCGAATGATTGCGACGCAGAAGCGTTACCAGGCGGTACCCGCTGTAAGGGGCCAGGCGCTCCCAGTGGCTGCAACCGC
The DNA here is from genome assembly GCA_964243585.1 of uncultured Terriglobus sp. Lineage (GTDB taxonomy): Bacteria > Acidobacteriota > Terriglobia > Terriglobales > Acidobacteriaceae > Terriglobus. Next base: position 3,360 of record CAXTFT010000181.1, on the reverse strand, counting down.
AAATCGGCAAAGTCACGCGCCGCTGCACCCAACGGCAACAGACCTCCTTGTGGACCGGTCCACAGAAGATCGCGTACACGCCTGGTACCGGGCACGAAGTGCGGGCAGCTATGCCGCTCCCAGTGCCTCAGATGAGGCATTCGCGAACAACACGCCGGAACGCGCAGTGACACCGTCGATGACTGCCCCTGTGAACCGCAAGCCGGTGCCGGTGCCGATGGCGCAGCCGGACCTGTCCCTTGTCCCGCGCAAAGCCACGGTCGCTGACTTTGACCGCGCCGCGCAGAAACAGGCAGAGACCAACCGGGCCGCGATTGTGCAGAAGAACACCCGTTCTACGGCGGATGACGATGCTGCCTTTGCCCTGGCCAGCAACATCCCCAGCACCGCGCCCACCGAACGTGAACCCTCACCGTTCATCCACGGTGATCTGCTGGGAGCAACGGTTCGGGACGTGAACCCACCAAAGCCTGCTACCCTCTCGGCAAAGCCGGAGGCAGCCATCGTGACGCGGGTTGATCCTCGCGGTGACGCGGAGGTGCTTTCGGCGTCGGCTTCAACGACCGCACCGGCTGGGATCCATGTTTCCCTTGCCGATGCCATGCCCACGCCAAAGATCGCTCCCATCCTTCGGTCGTCCGCGCCGGCGGCCAGCGCCGTGACTGCAGCGGCCAACAAGCCGAGGCTCGATCCACATGTTGCAGACAGCATGGCGCAGCAATCCCTGCAGGATGACAGCGCGGACCTGTCGCCATCCGCCGGTAAAGTTGCCACCGGCGCGCTGCCTGCGAAAGCCGCAGCAGCAGGCGGCTACGCCGTGGACCTGAACGGAGGGCCATTGGTCAAGGTGAACCTGTATGACAACGCGGGCAAACTGATCCTGCTGCCTGCCATGAAAGGTTCGCACGAGATCCTGGTCCACCAGAACCAGATGGCCATTGCCGACGGCCTGGACCGTGTGGAAGACGATAACCAGCTGCTGGAGATGCGCCGGTTGAAGTTGCTGGTGGCACTGCCTGACACGGACGGCATGTACCCGGACGGACGACTGCCGCAAAACCGCCGCTACGCGCGGCCGTGGACGGTTCGTTTTCTCAATGATTTATCCCGGGCACACTTTGAGCGATTTCACACACCGCTGATCGTGACCTCAGCCGTACGCACGGTCGCCTTTCAGCGGCGGCTGGTGCTGACCAATGGCAACGCCGCCCCACCCACGGGCGAGGTTGCATCGCCGCACCTGTATGGCCAGGCCATCGACATTGCAAAGCACGGCATGAGCATGACGGAGATCGCCTGGATGCGCGCTTACCTTACACCGGTCGAGACAGCCGGCAAGATCGACGTGGAAGAAGAATTTCAGCAGGCGTGTTTCCACATGAGCGTCTATCGGCGCTACCTGGGCCTGCCCGCGCCGCGCAACACGCCCACGCCTGAAGTGGCGCCTTCACGCGTGTTCCAGCAGGTAAAAGCGGCACCCGCAAAACACCGCCACATACCAACCGCATTACTCGCAACCGGCTTACGCTGACCAGCGCGGCTTGCAAGTGTCCGTAATGTGGTCGAATAGAAGATCACCTTGGATGCCTCGCCCACATCTGCCGATACGTTTGAGCCACGCCAATGGCTGGGGAATGGCCACCTGCAGACGATCGTCGGCAACTTTCTGCCGCGCACGGACCGGCTGCCCGCCGCAACCACGGAACTGGTGCCCGTGCCGCTACCCAGAGAGATGCGCTCACTTCCGGCGGCAGTCGCACTGGATTGCCTGCTGCCCAGCCGGATCCTTTGCCACTGCCACTGGCAGCCGAACTTCCATGAACAGGTGACGGTCGTTCTTGTTCACGGCCTTGAGGGCTCGTCGCATTCACAGTATGTTGTCGGCAATGCAAACAAGCTGTACGCAGCCGGCTTCAACGTGGTGCGGATGAACATGCGCAACTGCGGCGGAACCGATGCGCTTTCGCCCACGCTGTACCACTCCGGCCTGTCCAGTGATGTGAAGGCGCTGCTGCGCTGGCTCATAGAGCGCGGATGCACGCGCGTGGTGTTGGCTGGTTACAGCATGGGTGGCAATCTTGTCCTGAAGGCCGCGGGCGAACTCGGCCTGAAAACCCCGCCGGAATTGATCGGCGTGGTTGCGGTTTCGCCTCCCATGGACCTGGGTGAGAGTGCGGACGCGCTGCACGGCTGGACCAACCGCATCTACGAGCGGCGTTTTCTGCGCAACCTGCTGGCACGCTACCGCCGCAAGGTGAACCTTTACCCGGCAGTGTTCGATGCGGGTCGGGCTACCGGTGTCCAGTCCATTCGCGATTTTGACGAGCGCGTGATGACACCCTACTGCGGCTTCGATGGTGCAGACGACTATTACGCTCGCGCGGGCAGTGCGTGTGTGCTGGACCGCATCGCGGTACCGACGCTGATCCTGCATGCGCTCGATGACCCATTTATTCGCCTGACCGCGAATACCCGCACCAAGCTGCAGACGAACGCAAACATTACGCTGCTGGAACCGGAGCATGGCGGCCATTGCGCGTTTCTGGAAGATCCTTCCGACGGCTACGACGGCTACTGGGCCGAGCGCATCCTGTTGCGTTTCGTCCAGCAACGCGCCACCGTAGCAGCGCAGAAACTGGTGCCGCAATGCTGAGCGAGTGGAGCGCCGAGTGCGGCGAGGACGATCCCGTGCTGGTCGTGCCGTGGAGTTCCCCCGACGGTCGACTGCAGTGGGTCGACCTGCGCGACAACGATGACGCACTCGACAGCATTGCAGAAGCCGACGAATACCCCGCCCTGCTGGCGTCGCTGCGCGCGTTGAACGGCACACGTTCGCCGGTGTTCACGGCCAAGTGCGATGTCTGGGCGATGGACGAGGTTGAACTGGAGAGTACCCGCCTGGACTTGATGCTGGAGACCGAAGTGGCAGAGGCCGGGCTGACAAGCTACATCGACCTCTTGTGGCGAGACCGCTCCGTCTTCACCGCACGCCCGCGCATTGAGGGCATACTGTACCGGCTGGAACGGCTTGCTAACGATCTGCCTTATGCCCTGGCAAAGCTCGAGTGTGTCCTACGGCCTGCGGTGGTGGACCTGGACGGTGCCGTTGCTGAAGGCTTTGCAGTTACCGTGTACGTCAAAGCCGTCGGTGTGGATGCCAGCGAAGCCAGTGAACGCTGGGACGCCACACTGCGAGCTGTAACAGCCCTGCTGCGGTCCCGTGAGCTTACCGCCTTCTAACTGGAACAACTATGCAGCGCGGGTACGGGCGCGATAAGCTGAAGCGAGGAACCAGTAGCTCAGCCGGATAGAGCATCTGCCTTCTAAGCAGAGGGTCGCAGGTTCGAGTCCTGCCTGGTT
>CAXTFT010000180.1:0-6265 GCA_964243585.1 uncultured Terriglobus sp. | reverse complement strand
CAGCTTGAAGCTGCCGATGGGCTGCTCGTTCTCAGCCTTCAGCCAGATCTCCGGCGCGCTCGCGTTGAGCGAGAGGCCCGCCGCACGCATGCGTTGCGGCTCCAGCCGGTATAGGCCGGTGCGCACTGCGACTCCCTCGATGCGTTTGCGCGCTGCGTGGATATCGGCACGAGTGATCAGGAATTCGGTCGGCATGTCCTTATTGTCACGCATCCATAACCCTGTGCGACATACAGTTCCTGCTCAGCAACTGTTATGAACGCGTAAGTTCAAGCTGGGCGGCTTGTAGAGAGTCGCTGTGGTTGTGGATCGCCAGTCGATTACAAGTAGCTGTCCGGGCAGGTGCAAGCGATCCTGGCACCTGTTTGTGTATGGTGATTGCACGCCATGAGTCAGCCGGACGCACGCATTCAGCCCAAACAGCACTTTGAAATTCTCGACGGCCTGCGCGGCGTCGCGGCCATGATGGTGGTCATCTTCCACCTATGTGAGACGTGGAACGGCGGCGACCATGCCAGGCAGATTGTGAACCACGGCTATCTGGCTGTGGACTTCTTCTTTATGCTCTCCGGCTTTGTGATTGCCTACGCGTACGACGACCGCTGGCACCCCAAAAACGGCCAACCGCGCATGACGCTGTGGGATTTTTTCAAGCGCCGCCTGGTTCGGCTGCAACCCATGATCGTCATAGCGAACCTGCTGGGTGCGCTGCTCTTTTACCAGAGCGCCAGCCCCAAGATCTTTCCACTCGTAGCGCAGACATCCGTGTGGAGGCTCATCCTTGTCGCACTGATCGGTTCCACGGTGCTGCCGATTACCATCTCCATGGACATTCGCGGCTGGCAGGAGATGCAGCCGCTCGCTGGTACGGCCTGGTCGCTGTTCTTCGAGTACATTGCCAACATTGTCTATGCGCTCGGCCTGCGCAAGGTGTCGAATCGCGTGCTCCTTGTGCTTGCCGCAATCTCTGCGGCCTTTCTCACGCACTATCTTGTGACCACACAGCGCGGCGATATCACGGGTGGCTGGACTCTCAACGCGATCGAACTCAAGATAGGCTTTTTGCGGCTGTGCTACCCATTTCTTGCGGGTATGCTCCTGCAGCGCGTGCACAAACGGATCCACATCCGCAGCGCGTTCCTGTGGTGCAGTCTACTGCTGGTTCTCACCTTGACCTTGCCACGTTTCGGCATGCACGCCACAGGCTGGAGGAACGGCCTGTATGAGGCAATTGTCATCATTCTCGTCTACCCAATCATTGTGGCTATGGGTGCGGGTGAGCAAATCCGCGGACGCGTGGCTACCCGTCTGTGCCGTTTTTCGGGTGCAATTTCCTATCCGCTATACATCACACATTACGCACTCATCTACATCTACACAGCACGGGTGTACGACGGAAAGCTCACTCCTGCTCAGGGCCTGGCATGGGGTGCGGCTTTGTTCTTTGCCGCCGTTGCCATCGCATATGCCTGCCTCAAGCTCTACGACGAGCCGGTTCGCCGTAGGCTAAACCGACGCTTTCTGGTCACTGGTACCGCTACTTTGTAATCCAAACCGTCCCCGTTAATGCCGTCTGCAAGATGCGGACTGCTGCAGAGAAAGGTTTACGGCTAGATTTCCAGGATGACCGGCATGATCATGGGCCGGCGCTGGGTGTTCTTCTGGATGTAACGTTTCAGGTCTGCGCGAATTTTTTCCTTGATCAGCATCCAGTCGCGCTTTTCTTCAGCGGAAGACTGCTCCAGTGTTTGCGCGATAATGCGCCGCGCGTCACTGGTAATGCCGGCTTCATTGACGGCGAAGCCGCGGGTCACAATCTCTGGCTGACCCTGCTGCTTTCCGCTCATCTTGTCGATGGTGATGATGGCCAGGACAAGACCCGCCTCGCTCAGGTGGCGGCGATCGCGAATAATAATGTCTTCCACCACGTCAGAAGTCGAGCCAGAGTCGATCAGGATGCGCCCGCTGGTAACCTTGGTGGTCTTTTCCGCAGCTGTTGCTGTAACTTCCAGCACCTCGCCATCTTCCAGCAGGACGGTTTTTTCGGGGATGCCGGTGCCCACCGCGATCTCGATATGCTGCGTAAGATGACGGTAGTCGCCGTGCACGGGCACGAAGAATTTGGGTTGCAGCAGGTTGATCATCAGTCGCAACTCTTCCTGGCTGCCGTGACCGCTGACGTGAATCAGACCGCTACGTCCGTCATCATGGATGACCTTGGCCTTGCGGCGGTACAGGTGGTCGATGACGTTGTAGATTGCCTTTTCGTTGCCGGGAATGACGCGCGACGAGAACAGGACCGTGTCGCCTGCCTCGATGCGTGCATGCTTGTGGTTGTCCACAGCGGCCCGGCTCAGCGCGCTCATGGGCTCGCCCTGGGTACCGCTGATCATCACGCAGACCTTCTCGGGTGCCATGTCTTTCAGCTGACTACTATGAATCATCAAGCCGGGCGGGGGATCAATATAACCGAGGTCCTGGGCTATCTCTGTTGCGTTATCCATGGAGCGGCCAATTAACGCGACCTTGCGGCCATGCTTGTGAGCCAGGTCCATTGCCAGCTTGATGCGGTGGATAGAGGACGAAAAGCATGAGAAGAAGAGTCGGCGTTCCGTTCGAGCAAAGATTTCATCGAGCCGCGGTTTAACTGCGAGTTCGCCGGGCGTATAACCAGGGCGATCGCAGTTGGTGGAGTCCTGCAGCAACAGCAGAACGCCCTCCTTGCCAAGCTGTGCAAAACTGTGCAGGTCAAACGGCTTGCCATCGGGTGAGGCCAAGTCGATCTTGAAGTCGCCCGTGTGGACGATGGTTCCGACCGGCGTGCGAATCGCCAATGCGACGCAATCCACCAGCGAGTGGGTGACGCGAATGGGCGAAATCTTGAAGGGCCCGAGGTCGAAGCTCTCACCGGGCAGCATTTCGATCAGGTCTGCGTCGTCCAGCAGTTTGTGTTCTTCCAGCTTGCCTTCGACGTAGGTCAGCGTAAACTCCGTGCCATACACCGGCACGTTCAGCTGTGACAGCATGTGGGGCAGGCCGCCAATATGATCCTCATGCCCGTGGGTCAGCAGGATGCCGCGGACTTTGTCACGATTTTCAAGCAGGTAGGTGATGTCTGGGACGACAATGTCGACACCCAGGAGGTCATCCTCGGGGAACATCAGGCCTGCATCGATGACAATAATGTCATCTTTCCAGCGAATGGCCATGCAGTTCATGCCAAACTCGCCTAGGCCGCCGAGCGGAATTACTTTAAGCGCATCTGTATTCATTCACTGCTCATGCTAGCAGTGTTAGCTACTAACATGGGTTCGCCTTGGCTCGCTGTTTGAATTTCGGCCTGCCGCATGTGTCCGGAAATGCGTCCTGCACGAGCGCCCATCACGCTCTTCCACACGCCAATGAGCAGAAACGCAAGGCATGAGACGCCTGCGTATCCCGGCGGCAGGGTGATGGCGAGCGCACTTACGAGCAGGCCGATGCCGCCCGTTCCCGCCTCTTCCACAATAAAGTTTCTGGTCAGGAAGCACTCCACCGGTGTCAGCGCAAGCTTCAAACGCTGCCGGTAGGCGTTGGCGTACAGAGCGGCAAACAGGAAGTAGAGTGTCGCCTGACCTACTGAGAACAACAACACAACTTCCGTCATCTGCCGTTGGCTGCCTAGTGCGCCCGCTTGGCCAAACGCAGACAAAAACAGAAACTTCAGCGGGTAGACGTAAAACAGCACCACGAAAAGCAGGACGCCATTGATCCAAACCGTGCCGGGATCGTGCGTACCAAAGCGCCTGAAATATGTGAAATGGCCGTACCAGATCAGCATCAGCAGCAAAAAACTGACGCCAAACGGCAGAAAAGCACTCCATAGGCGATGCAGTTCTTCGAAACTCTTCGGTACTTCCAGCGAGACGACCAGCAGTGTCAGCGCGAAGCCGAAAACGACATCGGAAAAGCCGTCGAGCCGGGAGAAACCAAGTCCGCGCAGGCGAAACCCGTCTGAATCGACTTCGTCATGGTCCTGGTGAAGGAGGGTACGCAACATCGTGTCTTGGATTATCGCAGGCGTTTGAGGCTTGCGTGCCTACTGCGCCGGTGATCCGGTTGAAGCCGTCCGGTGCTTAGCGCAGCAGGTCTTCCAGCGCCAGCGACAGCTCCGTCTTCTCGTCGCGGTACTTCACGATGATGGGCGTGTACAGGCTAAGGCCTTCCGCGCCCGGCTTGCTGATGGCGCGCGATCCGGGAACGACCACGGCACCTGCGGGGATGATCAGCGGCGTCTCAGCGGTGGCGCGGATCGTGGTGCCGTTCACCACGTCGTACACGGGTGTCCCGCGGGTCAGGATGGTGCCAGCGGCCAGCACGGCTTTGCTGCGGACCACCGTTCCCTCGTACACGCCGGTGTTGCCTCCTACCAGAACGTCGTCCTCGATAATGACGGGTGTGGCGTTCACCGGCTCAAGAACGCCGCCGATCTGCGCGGCAGCGGACAGGTGCACACGTTTGCCAATCTGCGCGCACGAGCCGACCAGCGCGTGGGAATCGACCATGGTGCCCTCATCCACGTACGCGCCTACGTTCACGTACATGGGCGGCATGCAGACCACACCTTTCGCCAGGTAAGCGCCCGCCCGCACGCTGGAACCGCCCGGCACAATGCGAATACCTTCTTCCGGCGTAAAGATACGCGCCGGGTAGGTGTGCTTGTCCACGTAAGCGCCCGACTCCATCTCGACCAGCGTTCCAAGGCGAAAGCCCAGCAGGATGCCGCGCTTGACCCATGCGTTGACCTTCCAGCCCAGCGATGTTGACGGGTCTGGCTCGGCGGAGCGCAGGGCGCCGCTCTCCAGCGCGTCGCGCAGTTCGTTGAAAGCGTCGACGGAGTTGCGCTCTGCTACCGCAGCAGCACCGAGCGAAAACGCATGCTCGATGCGTTGTTCCAGATCTTCAAAAGCCATCTGCCGAGTTTACCAAGCAGACACGGCGGCGCGAGTTGATGGCATCGAACCCAGTTGCATGCTTGCCTTCAACAAGGTTCGCTACCCAGTCACGCCAGACGGTCGCTACTTTCTTGTGCGCGGCAGGCTGTGGCGTTGTTCGGATCCGTCCTTGTCAGAGGAACAACGCAAGCGTCTGACGCATGAGTTGATGCAGGCCCGTAGCGCTAAAGGTGCTGCCATGCGGGCGAACGATGCCGCCGCCCGCGAAGCGGCACGCCAGCGTGTAGATGCTGCCAAGCACGAGCTGGGCGAACGGGGCGCGGTCTGGTGGCAAGACGGCACGCCCGACTACAACCGCCATATGGCGAAGAACACGCCCTACGCAGAATGGCTTGCGTCTCTGCCTGTTGAGAGCAATCAGGCCTGAAGTGCGAGGCCGCGGTTCTGTGCGGCTGTGCGAAGCTGATCGCGCGTCGCATCACTGACCGGCAGCATGGGCAGGCGCAGTGCGTCACATTCGATTGCTCCCATCATCGCCAGCACAGCCTTGACTGGTGCGGGATTCGGCTCTACAAACAACGTCTTCATCAGCGTGTGCAACTGACGGGCAAACTCCCGCGCGGCAGCCTGATCATGCATCAACGCGGCCTGTACCAGGGCCAGCACCTGCTTTGGAGCGGCGTTCGACGCAACAGAAATCAGCCCCTTGCCACCCGCTGCAATGATGGGCAGCGCAAGGTAGTCGTCGCCCGCAAAGACGCGGAACGTGTCCGGCGCATTCGCAAGCAGTTCGCCGATCTGCTGCAGGTTGCCGCTCGATTCCTTGATGCCGATGACATTCGGCAGCTCGGCCAGCCGAAGCACCGTCTCCGGTAGCAGGTTGGCCGCGGTGCGCCCGGGAATGTTGTAGAGGAGCAGTGGCTTGCCGGTGGCTTCGACGATTGCCCGGAAATGGAGGTACTGGCCCTGCTGACTGGGCTTGTTGTAGTACGGATTGGCCGAAAGGATGCCAAATAATCCATCAATCGCAGCAAGACGCGTCGCCCGGCGAACTGCTTCGGCGGTTGAATTGTGTGTGCAGCCCGCGATGACCGGCATGCGGCCCGCAGCAATGTCAAGGACAGTTCTGACGACGGCATCCGTCTCGTCTTCGCTCAGGGTGCTGGCTTCGCCTGTGGAACCGCATGGCACCAGAAAGTCGACTCCACTGTCGATCTGTGCCCGGACCAGCGCTTTCAGGGAAGGAAAGTCAATCTCTCCATTTGCATGGAAAGGGGTGACGAGCGCAGTGCCAAGACCGTGAAGAATTGCAGGTTCCATGCCGCGTTTGA
>CAXTFT010000179.1:0-6471 GCA_964243585.1 uncultured Terriglobus sp. | reverse complement strand
GCCGCTGGCACGCAGCAGCAGCCATGTCTCGGCGGCATTCGGAAGCCCCGCACAGGCGGGGTTCTCAAGGAAGAATTTAATGCCGTCCATGTCTTCCATGCGGAGTATCTTCATGCCCGCAATCTCGGACAGGCCACTGCCTGCGCGCCGGATGGCGGACTGCTTCAGGCGGTCGTCAATGTGCATGTCGATGCGGCCGTACTGATGCTCACCGAACTCAGCCTGCAACATGCTGACGAGTTCACCCAACGTCTTCCCTGCCTCGGCCATGACGTTGGCGATCAGCAGTGCGTTCAGAATGCCGTCGCGCTCCGGCAGGTGCTTGCTGATGCCGACGCCGCCGGACTCCTCGCCGCCGATGAGAATGTCTTCGGAGAGCATCAGGTCGCAGACGTATTTGAAGCCGATGCCGTGCTCGTATAGCCTGCGGCCGTACTTTGCGGCGATGCGGTCGAGCATTTTAGTGGTGTTGAAGGCGCGCGTCACGCCTCCGGGCCAGCTCTTGAACTCCAGCAGCCACCACAGCAGGATGCTGTAGATTTTGTGCGCGTCCACCACGTTGCCATGCTCGTCCACAGAGCCGATGCGGTCGGCGTCGCCATCGGTAATCAGACCGGCGTCGCATTTTTCAGCTACAACACGCGCCTGCGTCGCGGCGATGTGCGGCAGGATGGGCTCTGGATTGATGCCCGGGAAGAGCGGGTTGTGCTCCGCACGCATCTCGACGCAGGGAATGGCCGCACGCTCGAAGACACCCTTCAGCACGCCCGCGCCCGCGCCGTACATGCTGTCCACCAGAAAGCGAAAGCCGGACTTCGCGATCAGCGGCAGATTCGCAAATGCCTCGATGGCCGCGATGTAGTCAGGCAGGAAGTCCGCTTCTGTAATCGCCGCCGGCTGATTTGCCGTTGGCAAAGGCTCTCCGAGATATTTTTCGATCTGGCCCATGATGCTAGGCGAGCCGGACCCGCCATAGCTGGCCTTGTACTTTACACCGTTCCACTGCGCGGGATTGTGCGAGCTGGTGATCATGATGCCGCCTGCAGCACCGCGTTGCCGCACGCCATAGGAGAGCGCGGGGGTCGGCGTAATGCCTTTTGCAAGCTGCACAGGAATGCCTGCACTCGCTATTACCTCTGCCGCCAGCCGCGCAAACTGCGGCGAACCGAAGCGCGTGTCATAGCCGATGCAAACGCCCCGCGAGGCGTCCTCATGCTGCAGGACATAGTGGGCGATGGCCTCGACGGCGACCCGGACGTTTTCATAAGTGAAGTCGTCGGCAATGATGCCGCGCCAGCCATCGGTGCCGAACTTAACCGGGCTGGCCGGTTTGTACGCGTAACTCTCGCTCATACTTGTGACAGTCTAAAGCTCCGGCGCACTGACGCGCTGGCACTTCTTGAGGCAAATACAGCGACTCTTCCGCAAAAAGTACGCTTAGACAAACTCCGTCCGCGAGAGCTTGGCCAGTTCACTAACGATGCGGCCCACTTCCTGCGAGTGGGCGCGGGTCGTTACCAGCAGCGCGTCGTCGGTCTGCACTACCACCAGGTCGCTGACGCCGAGCAGCGCTACTACCTTGCCGGGCGCATAGGCGTAGTTACCAAAGGCGTCCAGGTGCAGCGGCAGGCCCGCTTCCATCACATTGCCGTGGCCTAGGCTTTGCCCCTGCGATATGGCATGCTCATGCAGCGCGGCCCAGCTGCCCAGGTCGTTCCAGCCGAAGTCCGCTGGCAGGCAGTAGATATGGCTGTCCGCGCCCTTGGCTGAGCGCGGCTCCAGCACGGCATAGTCAATGCTGATGTTTTCGATCGCTGGATACTCCTTCGCGAAGACCGCGTCAAACTCCGGCGTGCCGAAAGCAGCGGCAATGCGTTCAAGCGGCGCGGCCATGGCCGGGCGGTACTCCCGGATGGCGTTGGCCAGCGTGCGTGCCGACCACAGGAAGATCCCGGCGTTCCAGCTGTAGTTTCCATCCTGAATAAACTCAATAGCGCGGTCGATCTGCGGCTTTTCGGTAAAGCGCTCTACCTTGCGGGCCTCCAGGTTACCGCCAAAGTGCGGGGCCGCGGCACCCATCCGGACATAACCATAGCCCGTCTCCGGCCGGGTGGGCGGCGCGCCCAGCACCACGATGTTTTCACCTGCCGCGGCAATGCGAATGCCCGCGCGAATGACCTCTGCAAAGCGCGTCTGGTTGCCAACGACGTGGTCGGACGGAAAAATGCCGAGCACCGTGTTGGGCGCGGTTTGCTCCACGATCATGGCGGCCAGCGCGCAGGCTGGCGCCGTGTTTCGCGCGCACGGTTCGCGCAGGAGGCGCTCCGTGGGCACATCCGGCAATTGTGTGGCGACTGTCTGGGCCAGCAGGTCGTTGGTGATCACCAGCACGTCCTCCGCTGGACACAGCGGACGTAGACGATCGACGGTCTGCTGGATCATCGTCTCCTGCCCGGAGAGTGCCAAAACCTGCTTGGCACGGGAGCGGCGCGAACGGGGCCAGAACCGCGTGCCGCTGCCGCCTGCCAGCACGACCGGAATCAGCTTGGTAGCTTGGGTCTCGTCACTCATTGCTGTAATCCGCCGAAGAAGGTGCGCATGCGCTCGACACCCTTGTCGATGACGTCGGCGGAGGTGGCATAGGAAAAGCGCAGGTGTTCGTCCGTGCCAAAGGCTTCCCCCGGCACGCAAACTACGTGCGCCTCACTCAGCAGCCGCGCCGCCATGCGCGAGGCCGATCCAGCGTCCTTTGCGGCAAAAAAGGCGCTGACGTTGGGGTAGACGTAGAACGCGCCCTGCGGCACGGTACAGGTGATGCCCGGAATGGTCGCCAGCCCAGCCAGCATAAGGTCACGCAGCTTGATGTAGTCCGCACGCATGTCGGCAACACACTGCTGCGAGTTACTAACCGCTGCGACAGATGCGTACTGCACAAAGCTCGCGGTATTGCTGGTGCTTTGCGATTGCAGCTTGCCCATGGCCGCAATGATCGGCTTGGGGCCAAGCGCGTAACCTGCGCGCCAGCCAGTCATGGCATAGGTCTTCGAGAGCGAACCGAGCACAACCAGGTGCTCCTTGCAATCGGTGAACTGCGCGCCGGAGACGGACGTGCCGCCGAAGTTCAGGTAGATGTAGCACTCGTCCAGCAGGAGATAAATGCCGCGCCGGTGCGCCAGCCGCACGATTGCCTCCAGATCCTCTGGCGAGACTACCGCACCGGAAGGGTTCGACGGTGTGTTGAGGATGATGGCCTTGGTGCGGTCCGTAATGGCGGCCTCAATCATGGCTGCGGTGATGCGGAAGTTCTCTTCTTCCCTCGCATGCACCAGGACGGGAACACCGCCTGCGAACTGGATGATGTCTTTGAAGGACACCCAGAACGGCACCGGCAGCACGACCTCATCGCCATGCTCCACCAGCACTTCAATGGCGTTGAACAGCGCCAGCTTCCCGCCCGCGGTAAAGACACATTCGTCCGGCGTGTAGTTGGAGCCGAAGTCGGCTGCATGACGCTCTACGATGGCCTTGCGCACCTCGGGAATGCCCGCCACGGCGGTGTACCGCGTGTGGTTCTGAAGCACAGCATCAATCAGGGCCTGCTTGATATGCTCCGGCGTATTGAAGTGCGGCTCGCCCGCGCCGAAGTCAGCAAGATCGACACCGCTCTGCTTTAGGCGGAGCGCCTCGGCCGTGATGGCCATGGTGGCAGAAACTTCAATGCGGTTGATGCGGTCAGAGAAAGTGGACTTCGCCAGCGGAAGCGGCGGTGCGGCGGCTGCGCTCATGGCCATGATTCTACCCGAGAGACCCTGTAGAAGCGTTTAGAAACCAGGGCGGATGACCAAGCATTCCTACCGGGCGGCCTTGTGGAAGCGCAGGAATCCCCACTGCTCCGGCACATGCATGTTGATCATGCCCTGCGGCGACCAGACCCAATTGTCCTCATGCGGCTGGCCGGCTTTCCATTCCACACGGCTGAAGTTGATGCGCCACGAAGTGCCATCGATGGGCTGCGGCACGTCCTGCCTAGATTGGAAGGACCTAAGTGGATAGGCGATTTCGAGCGTCCAGCCACGGTCTACATCGTCTGATTTGTTCAGAGTGCCCTGTACTGCGACAGCGTTTCTATGCCCTTCCATCTCCCAGCTATTCTCGGCCTTGCCACCTATCCGGTATGGCTTCGGCAGGTACAAATCCCAGTCGGTGTTCAGGGCGTTGATTTCGTATTCGTAGTAGTTCAACGTGTCCGGCAGAGGCTTGAGGAAGACTTCAAAATCGTTGTCGTGGAAAATGACGGAATCGTGTTCCGTCAGCGTGCCGTGGACGTCGGGCTCTTCCATCTCCGCGGCGATATAGAGGTACTTGCTATCCCACAGCATCTTGGCGCGGGTGCGGAAGCGCGGCTTCGGCCTGGCGTCGCCTTCGATGTCGACGAAGTCGGTTGTCCATGGGGCGGCCTTCCACGCAGCATCGTCCAGTCTGCCGTCGATGTGGATGGGCGTGGTGGTGTAGGCACAGTCGTAGTTCAGCGGCATTTGCGCGACAAGACTACCCGTGCCCGCAAGCAGGCAGCAGACCGCCAGATAGCGATTAGCGCGCATCGCTCTTCTTCCTTGCGGCTTCGAACTCATCGCCTGCCACCCACTCCACGCGTTGCGGCTGGGCCATGACCAGCCAGCCGAGCTCGAACCCGAAGCGGGCGATGTGCGCGTTGCCGGTGAAGTCCATGCTGTCGCTGTAGGCGTCGGCGGGTGTGTGGTACTTGTTCGCGCCAAAGTCTTTCTGCTGTGCGCGCGCCCAGGCCTCATCATGCCCGACGAACAACGAGCCTTCGCCCACGGAGAATGCCGGCACCCCCACGCGCGCCAGGCTGAAGTGGTCTGACCGGAAGTAACCGCCGCCCGCGTCTACGCCGCCTCGCTGCAACGTCAGGCCATCCTGCTTCGCAAGTGCGTCCATCAGCGGAAACACGGTCGTGCGCTCCGCACCGCCTGCGCGCACGCTGGCCACATCGCCCAGCGGCAGCAGTTCGTCGTAGTTCAGGTCCAGTGATAGATCGCGTGCAGGAACCGGCGGATGCATGCCCAGGTACTGTGAACCCAGCAGACCCTGCTCCTCTGCCGTGACCGCCGCAAAGATGACTGTCGAGGGCGGCTGCACCTTCTTCATCGCAAAGGCACGGGCCATCTCCATCACGATGGCGGTGCCGGTGCCGTTGTCTGCCGCACCATGGAAGACCGGGTCGCCCTTGCGCGTGCGGTCGATGCCGAAGTGGTCGTAGTGCGCGGTGTACATGACGTCGTGGCCGGGCCTTGCGCCCGTGACCTTGCCGATAACGTTCGCGGAGTCGTACACGTGCACGTTGCTGATGATGTGAGCCTTCAGCCGGACCGGCAACTCGACCGCCTTGAAGCCGCGCTGATCGCTCGCGGTAATGGCCTGGTCGGCGGTCATGTTCACGTTGGCCAACAGCTTGTCGGCGATCTCGTGCTGGATCCAGCTCGCTGCCGTCAGCCGCGCGTCGGGGTCGTTGCGCAGGTAGCTGTGCTCGCCCGACCACGAGTTCTGCACCACCTGCCACGGATAGCTGGCCAGGTCGGTGCGGTGCACAATGAGCACGCCCACTGCGCCATGGCGGCCTGCTTCCTCGTACTTGTACGTCCAGCGGCCGAAGTAGGTCATGCTCTTGCCGTTGAAGAACTTTGGATCGTCGCTGGCGGGTTCGTTGACGACGACCAGAGCGATTTTGCCCTTCACGTCGACACCCTTGTAGTCATCCCATCCATACTCCGGCGCGACGATGCCGTGGCCTACGAAAACAATGGGCGCATCAATGTCTGCCGCTGCTGTGTGCAGCTGGTTGTTGACCACGTAATCCGTGCCAAAGGCGAGGTCCATCGCTGCGCCGGTCTTTGGCACCAGCGAGAACCTGGTCGCTGCGGCATCCGTCTTCACGCCGACCATGGGCACCTTCTGGAAGTAGGTACTGTTATCACCGGCTGGTTCCAGGCCGGCGGACTTGAACGCAGCCGCAATGTACTGCGCCGCTTTCTCGCCGCCAGGCTGGCCGGGTGCGCGCCCTTCAAACTCATCGCTGGCCAGCGTCTTGTCATGCTGCCGCAGCCGCTCCAGATCAATGCTCTTCGCCTCCTCCTGCGCGGCGGGCGGAATGACAAGATTTATCTGAGCGGACAAGGCAGGAACAGCGAGCACGACGGAAAGGGCAAGCGGTGCAAAGCGCATGGTGCGAAACTCCAAGGGATTTGCTAGCAGTGTAGTGGCAATGACAGGTAGAACACATACCGCCGCTTAGCGCACGCGGCGCGGCAGCCATGCTTCCATTTCAATCTGCTGCGAGTAGTGCAGTACAGGCGGCCGCTTTGGCAGCCTAAAGCCGAAACTGCCCGGCAGGTCGTTGCGTTCGAACTCGGCCTCGACTGCCTCAAGCTGCCATGGCCTATGGTGGATCTC
>CAXTFT010000178.1:0-6528 GCA_964243585.1 uncultured Terriglobus sp. | reverse complement strand
CTAGGTGAGAGTTTCGTTCTCCGCTGCAATAAGAACGGACTGGAGAAGTCCCGGATAGGCTTGATCGACCTCGGTTCGTCTCAAGGTAAGGATTAGATACCGTCCATCCCGTGTGGATTGAATCAGACCTGCTTGCCGGAGACGGTTGAAATGATAAGTAAGTCTGGTCTTGGACCCCAGGGCGTCAAACGAGCCGCAGCAGAAGTCCTTCTTCGCGAGTTGTACAAGGATCTGTCGCCGCGTCGGGTCACTCAAGGCGTCGAGAACCTCTGACAAATCGAAGGCAGTTTGTTTTCGGTGCGGAGCCCTCGTTGCCATTCCTGATAGTACAACTGTTCAACACATCTTGCACTGTCTTGCACTTCACGATATAGTTCAACTATCGGTGAACTGTTGCAATGTGCATACGGTTCAGGAGGTTTGGAATGATTCTGAAAACCTATTCGCGAATTTTCACGAGTGACGTGGACGCGACCCTGGCAGTGCTCCGGCAATTGGTAGGACGTGAACCGGAATTGCGAGAACCATTCCAGGACATGGAGGTTCTGACCATCGGAGACTTTTGCGTCGTGGCTGGCCCGGCCGAGTCTATCAAGCCGTTTATCGGTGCAGTAGGCCCGGTCATCGTGGACGATCTGGCGGCAACCAAGGTGGCAATCGAGGGCTGCGGCGCAGAGATCGTTTCACCTATTACCGAGGTGATGACCGGCCAGAACATGTTCACCCGTACCCGCGATGGCGTCGTGACAGAGTACGTGCAGTGGACACCGGCGATTTGGGAGAAGGTTCGGACCGCATCCTCTCGCACAACAAAGGTCGGTTCGGAGGAAACACAGTGATTCTGAAGACCTACGCACGTGTTGTCACCGGAGATATGGAGTCGACCCTGACTACCCTCTGCAGCCTTACAGGAAGAAATCTTGATCTGCGCTTCACGGCGGGCGAGATCGAGATCGCGGCTGTCGGCGATTTCTGCATCATTGCCGCTCCCACGGAAAAGCATGGAGCGCTACGAGAAGTAGTCGGGCCGGTCGTTGTCGATGACCTGCTTCGGACACGAACCGACCTGTTGAAGCATGGAGCCGTCATCGTTCAGGATTCCTTTGACGCACCAACGGGAACAGTGTTGTACGCCCGGAACATCGATGGCGTGATCGTGGAGTGGCTGCAGCTTTCTCCAGAGTATCTACAGAAGACCATGCTGTAGCCAGCAGAGGATGGTAACGGGAAGTCGCATTGTCGGAAGTAACACAACTGGTTGCAGCTGCTACTGCCCCTTCGGATCGAAGTAATACTGCACGTTGATGTACGACCCCGAGTAGCCGTCGGGCAGCGGTGCGAAAGTATCGATGCGCTGCAAGGCGCGCAGTGCGCTGCTGTCAAGCGTTGCGTCGCCGCTGGGTTTAGCGATGGCGATGTCCGAAGGTGTGCCGTCACGGTTCACGCGGAAGCTGATGAAGACGCGGTGGCCGGGCGCGCCACTGTCCAGCGTCTGCGTGTACCACTGCGAGGCCACCTTGGCCGTAAGTTGCCGGACGTAGTACGCATAGCGCTGGCCGAAGGCGGAGTCGGTCACGTTGGTGGATGAGGTGCCCGCGCGATTCTCCACGGCGGTCATGGCGACGCGCAGCCCCGCGGTTTCGCCGCTGGTGGCGCGGTCCGGTTGGGGCGGCTGCGGCTGTGGCCGCTTGGTTGGCTCGGGCGAGGGCTTCTCCGCGGTGCGTGGCGGCTCTTTCTTTTCCGGCGGCCTGACAATGGGTATGTCGGTCGGCCTCGGTGGCGGCTCGGTCTTGGGCGTAGGGGGCGGAGGCGCGGGGCTGGGCGACTCTGATGCGAGCACGCTGTCCTGCTTCGGCTGCACCTTTGGCGGCAGCGGGATGGAGTTGACCATGGTTGCCTGCACCGCTCCGGCTACGTCGGCCTTGTCGCCCCAGGCTTCGCCATGCCGGTGGAAGAGCAGCGCCGAACTGAAGAGACCACCAATCACGAGCGCATGCAGTACAAGCGATACGACGAAGTTTTTCTTCGTGGCCTCGGCTGTCGTGGTCTGTTCTTCGGTTTGCTGCTTCAGCGCGGGCATGGACTTACTTCTCGAAAGGCCGCGTAACGATGCTGATGTTCGTTATGCCTGCCTGCTTGACCGCATCCATCACGGACGCGAACGCGCCAAATGGCACTTTCTGGTCCGCACGCAGGTAGATCACTTTCTTCGACGGATCACCCTTGGTGCGCAGCAGGCCCGGCAGTTCATTCAGGTTGACAGGCTTGTCCTGCAGAAAGACGCGCTGTTCATGGTCGATGGAAACGACAGTTCGCTCTTCGGTAAGTTGGTTAACTGTTCGTGTTTGTGGCACGGCGACTTCAATGCCCGACTGCAGCACGGGCGCGGTCAACATAAAGATCAACAGCAGAACCAGCACCACGTCGACAAGAGGCGTGATGTTGATTTCAGCCAGGGAACTCTGGGTGCGGCCACCGCTGGAGAAAGCCATGCGTGCTCCTGATAGTTAGATACGTTGGCGCAAATCGTCTGGAGGAGTAGGTGCAGCCTGCTGTGCACCCGCGCCTTCCAGCGCGTTCAGAAGCTCACGGCTAAAGTCGTCCATGCGAGCGGCAAACTCTTTCAGTCGTGCCGTCAACTGGTTGTAGCCCACCACTGCAGGGATCGCGACGACCAGTCCGGCAGCGGTCGTGATCAACGCTTCGGAGATGCCGGGAGCCACCGCCCGCAATGTCGCCGCACCTTGCGTGCCCAGGCCGTGAAAGGCGTCGACAATGCCCATTACGGTGCCCAGTAGACCGACAAACGGAGCTACAGCGGCAATAGTGGCAAGCCACGTCAGCTGACTTTCCAGCACGGTAAGTGCTTCGCTGGAAGCTGTCTGCGCCGCTCGTTCCAGCGCGACCGAGTTGCGTGCAAGGCCGCGTCCGCCGGTCTGTCGGCCATGCTCTTCAACAATCTCGCTGAAGACGGCGACGAGGGGCGACGGGCGATACTGCTCCGCCACCGCCGCGATTTCACTTAGACGGGATGACTTGCGGAAGGCTCGCAGAAAAGCTTGTCCGCGTGTCCTTGCATTGCGGAAGGCACTAGCCTTTGAGAGCATGATGGTCCACGAAAAGATCGACATGGCCAGCAGCAACGCCAGCACAGCCAGCGCGGTGGGTCCGCTGTTATGCAGCATCTCGCCGAGTGCGGAAGAACTGGCCGCAACCGGTGCGTTTGCAGCCGGGTCTTCCTGAAAGAGTAGTAAAAGCACGATCGGCATACCTGATTTCAGTCTAGTGGCGTTCAGGCAGCGTTTGGCCGCGTGGGTATCGCAGAAGGTGCACTAAAAGCACGTTTCCGCACGCAGAAACGCAAGAGGATTGCAAATCCTACGGTGTAAATTCGGCGTAAAGCATGGTGTCGAAGTGCCGTCGCAGGCACACTTTTCGTGCATTTGCCTGTGCAAATGCAGTCCCATGCTATGCTCTGCGCGAAGGTGAGGCGAACATGCTGTTGGAGCTCCGCGCCGAAAACTATGCCGTCATCGACCACGCAGTGGCAACCTTTGGCAGCGGCCTGAACCTGCTTACAGGCGAGACAGGCGCAGGCAAATCGATCCTGGTGGATGCCCTGGCGCTGCTGCTGGGTGGGCGTGCCGCCAGCGATGTGGTGCGGCATGGTGCTGAAAAAGCAGTGGTCTCCTGCGTCTTTGAAGCGACCGCCGGGGCCGAGGCTGTGCTTGAGGCGAACGGCATTGATGTGGAAGGCAACGAGATTCTGTTGCGCCGGGAAGTAAACGCAAATGGGAAAGGCCGGGTTTTCCTGAACAATCAGCCGGCCACCGTTGGTGTGTTGCGGCAGCTTGCGCCAGAGCTTGCACTGGTCCATGCGCAGAGTGAGACCATGGGCAGCTTCGACCAGTCTCAGCAACGAGGCCTGCTGGATCGGTTTGCCGGCATCAACACGGCGCTGCCGCCTGGGCGTGAACTGAGCCTTGACCTTCGTGAACGCCTGCGTACCCGAAAGAATCTCGAGCCGATGCAGGCAGGCGAAAACATCCGGACCGCCTACGCCCTGTGGCGCGAAGCACGTGAAGAACTGGACCGATTGAGTGGGGAAGAGCAGGAGCGCCTGCGCATGGCCGATCTGTGGAGCTTCCAGCGTGGAGAGATCCAGGAGGCAGCCATCACCGGCGCGGAAGAGGACGAGGCGCTCGAGTCTGAAAAGCGCGTGCTTGCCAATGCGGAGAAGCTGTATACCGCCGCGATGAGCGCGCACGAAGCACTCTACGAGAGCGAGGGCTCTGCGGAAACAACGCTGGCCGCCGCGCAGAAGCATGTGGAAGAACTTGCGAAGTATGACAACAGCTTTGTTGAGCCGGCAACCCAACTGGCGAATGCCCGCGCTGTTGTTGCCGATCTAAGTGCGACCGTGCGCGATTACGCCGAGAACATCAACGCCTCGCCGGAACGGCTGGAGCAGATTGAAGACCGGCTGGCAACGCTCGACAAACTAAAGCGGAAGTACGGTCGTACGCTGGTGGAAGTGATCGCCTATGGCGAAGATGTTTCGGCAAAGCTGCAGGAAATTGAGAACCGGGACGCACTCATAGCCGCCGCAAAGCAGGGCCTGGCAGAGACGGAGCACATATACACCTGCATTGCGCGCGACCTGACTGAGATGCGGACCGCAGCGGCACGCCGCTTGGAAACTCTCGCGGAACAGCAGATCAATGACCTTGCCATGAAGGTCCAGTTTCGTGTGGAAGTGGCTTCACAAAAGGAGCAGACCTTCTGGAGCGGCGTGGGCTGGGACCACGTGGAATGCCTGATTGCAACCAATGCTGGCGAACCGCTGAAGCCTTTGGAAGAGATTGCCAGCGGCGGTGAGATGAGCCGCGTAATGCTGGCCCTGAAGGTCTCCGTCGAAGAGGGCGGCACCGACCGTACCAAGCGCCGCATTGCACTGCCACGCACACTGGTCTTTGACGAAATCGATATCGGCATCGGTGGCCGAGCGGCTGAGGCTGTAGGCCAGAAGCTGAAGGCACTTTCACGCCACCAGCAGGTGCTTTGCGTCACCCACCTGCCGCAGATTGCCGCCTTTGCCAATCAGCATTTCCTGGTGGAAAAATCCGAACGTGATGGGCGCACCCGCACCCAGATCCGGCAAATGCTGGATGAAGAACGAACGGGCGAGATTGCCCGCATGATCTCTGGCGCGACCGTGACGGAGACCAGCCTGCGGCATGCGGAGCAGATGTTGAAGGCGAGCAGCTAGCGGCATTCCGCTGGTTGATACATCAGGACTCCTCCGGGTACTTATTCGCAGGAGGAATCCTTGGGGTAAAAAGAAGTGGGCCACGAGTTCTGGTTTTGGCGGCCTTGTTCAAGGACCTCAAGTGCTATTCGTCGTAACGCACCAGAAAGTGTTCATCTGATGGGTGTTCCATCCATGCTGGGGATATACTGAGTATCGTGAGTGCCCTTACCCTGGATCCTCTTAATGCCGTTTCAGGAACCGATCCAAAGGATGGTTCCAGCCACAAGCGAGTTCTGCTGCTGAAGCCTCGCGGTTTCTGTGCCGGCGTCGTGCGCGCCGTGGATATTGTAAAAATTGCGCTGGATACCTTTGGTGCGCCCATTTACGTGCGCAAGGAAATTGTGCACAACAGCTACGTAGTTGATGACTTGCGCCAGAAGGGCGCTATCTTCGTCAATGAACTGGATGAAGTGCCGGAAGGCAAGCGCGTCATCTACTCTGCACATGGTGTCTCGCCGGCTGTGAGGGAGCGCGCCAGGGAGCGTGGCCTGAAAGTAATTGACGCTACCTGTCCGCTGGTGACAAAGGTCCATGTTGAGGCAATCAAGTTTGCCAAGCAGGGCTATTCGCTGGTGCTGGTCGGGCATCGTGATCATGAAGAAGTAGAGGGTACACAGGGCGAAGCGCCGGATGTGACGCAGGTTGTGTCCACCGTGGAAGAAGTCGATCAGCTGGTGGTTCCTGATCCGGATCGCGTTGCTTATCTTACCCAGACGACCCTGTCGCTGGACGAAGCAAAGTACATGATCGAGGCGCTCAAGAAAAAGTTCCCCAAAATTATTGGGCCGCATGCGCAAGACATCTGCTACGCGACAGAGAACCGCCAGACGGCAGTAAAAAACGTTGCGCACGGTGCAGACCTCGTTCTGGTGGTCGGTTCGCGTAACAGCTCAAATTCCAACCGCCTGGTTGAGGTTGCCATGAATCTGGGCACGACCTCTTACCTGATCGACAAGGCGCAGGACATTGAGCCAACATGGCTTGAAGGCATTGAAAGAGTTGCCATAACTGCCGGCGCATCCGCGCCGGAGGTGCTTGTGCAGGAGGTTGTGAACTACCTGCAGGAGCGTGGTTATGGTTCGGTTGACGAAGTCGAGGTGATGCCGGAGAACGTGCGTTTCGGCTTGCCGCCTGAGATTGTGCAGGCCATCGCTTCCGCCCCCGGCTCGCAAACTGTTCGCTCCGCCACCACCTTGTAGCGCATCGCGCACCTCCCA
>CAXTFT010000177.1:629-6625 GCA_964243585.1 uncultured Terriglobus sp. | reverse complement strand
CGTACCGTGTGCACCCGTAGCTCAGCTGGATAGAGCAATTGGCTACGAACCAATAGGCCGGAGGTTCGAATCCTTCCGGGTGCACCACCCTCCTCAGCAATGATGGTGCGTGTCTTCTACCGCACTCCCCACTTCAACTTGGATCGCAGAACGTTGAACAATCCGTGCTCCACCAGGCGGACCAGCCGGACACGGTATGTCGATCGGCGGCAACGCAACTGGTCGTTCAACCGCAATTCAACAGCTTCCTGTCCATCCACAGTCAGGTAGGTCTGATCGGCAATGCTGGCCACGCTCACACGTATCTCCGTGTCGCCCGGCGTCACGATGGGCCGGATCGTCAGCAGGTGCGGGCAGATTGGTGTAAGGATCATCGCATTTACACTGCCCATGACGATTGGGCCATTTGCCGCGAGATTGTAGGCGGTTGAACCTGTCGGTGTTGAGACGATAATCCCATCCGCGCGAAAGCTGGCGATGAGTTGGCCGCCCAGTTCAATAACGTACTCACCCATGCGCGCAATGGCACCCTTGGAAATCACGACGTCGTTCAGCGCATCCCAGCACTGGTAGATGGCGCCATCGCGGATTAGTTCCGCATGCATCATGCTTCGCTCGTCCACACTGCACGAACCTTCACGCCAGGCGTCCAGCGTGCGGTACAGCTCTGAAAGTGGAACTTCCGTCAGGAAGCCGAGTGAACCGAGGTTTGCACTGAGGATGGGTGTGTCCGTCTTGGCGAACGACCGTGCGGCAGACAGCAGCGTGCCGTCCCCACCCAGAACGATTACAAGCTCAGGACAGAGCGCAGGCATGGCCGACCGTGGTGTACCTGCCTGACCGATGTAAGCGGCGCTTGTCTCATCCAGCGCCGGAGTGTAATCGTGCTGCTGAAGCCAAGCCACCAGCTCCGGCAGTAATGTTGCGAGTTCCGGCTTCTGCGGCTTGGAAATTACGGCAATATACGGCATACGTACAGTGTACCGAGGGAATCAGTCAAAGCGGCAATGCAAGAGGAACTCCCGATTGCCTTCCGCGCCCGTGATGGGTGACTCCGCGACGTCGATGGTAGTGCCACCCAGTTCCGCGACGGCGGCCCGCACGCGATTTACCGCAAGCGTGTGTGCCTCCGGATCGCGCACGATACCGCCCTTACCCACCCACTGACGGCCTGCCTCAAACTGAGGCTTTACCAACACCACACCTTCGCCCGCCCATCGTTCGCCGGAAAGGGCGAGCGACTCGATCACGGCGGGCAGCACAAGGGTTGCGGAAATGAAGGAAACATCCATGGCGAAGAAGTCCGGAGGTGCCGGGATACTGTGGAGCGAGGCAAGCTGCCGGGCTTCCCCCAGCAACGCTCCCCCCGGCAGCAGGCGAGCGTTGGTCCGCTCCAGCAGGCGCACACGCTCGTGGTTGCGAATGGACATCGCCATCTGCCCATAACCGGTATCGATGGCCAGCACACCTGAGGCACCGGCCTGCAACATGCAGTCTGTAAAACCCCCTGTAGAGGCGCCTACATCCACGCAGAAACGCTCTCGCAGGTCGATGTGCCACCGATCCAACGCACCGCGTAGTTTCAGGCCGCCACGGCTTACATAAGGCATCTCTTCGCCCAGGAGACGTATCGCGGAGTCCTCAGCGACTGCGGTTCCGGCCTTGGTCAGCTTCTGCTCGTTTGCGAGGACCCGACCCGCAAGAATCAGGCTGGTCGCGCGCTCGCGTGAGGACACCAGTCCCCGTTCCAGCATCAGCTTGTCCAACCGCACCTTACCCATCCAGGCTCCTTCTGCTAAATTGCCGCATTTCAACGCTAACCCATGCAAACGGAGTAGACTTCACCCACAGGGTTCTTCGGTAACATCGGTTCCGATTACCCTCGGCAAAAAAGCTTGTTGGTCCTGCGTCAAAACTATGGCATCTTCTGACATTACCTTCGGTTCCAGCGAGTCTCCGCCCAATCCGGACCAAACGTTCTCACGTTCCTTTGCCAGAGAGGTTGACGCGGCACCGCTGAATGAGGACGGCCTGCTGCTCAACCGTATTCAGCAGGGAGACGAGAACGCGATGGCGGTGGTCTTTGACCGTTACTCCAAGGTCGTGTACTCGGTGGCTTTACGTGTTCTGCGCGACCCCGGCGCGGCCGAGGACGTTCTTCAAGACATTTTTATGCAGATTTGGCGTAAACCGGGAAGCTTTCTGTCGACACGCGGGTCACTCGGCTCGTGGCTGGCAGTGGTTGCGCGGAACCGTTCGATCGATACCCTGCGACGCCGAAAGCCTTCCGACGAAATTGAAGAGATGACGCTCGCGTCACCCTTGAACCTGGCAGAAGAATCAGAGCGGTCCCTGATGATGGAACGCGCGCGTGGCGTAATTGTCGGCCTGCCGACCGAACAGCGGAAGGCTATTGAAATGGCTTTTTTTGATGGCCTGACGCACACAGAGATTGCCGAACTGACAGGCGACCCGCTCGGAACCGTGAAGACGAGGATACGGACTGCCCTCCTGGTGCTCAGAAAGGCGATGCAGGCATGAGCCAGACATCTTTCACTGCGGAAGACCTGTATCTCTACTCCATGCAATTGCTTGAGCCGGAGGAGAGCCAGCGCCTTGAGGACTTTTTGCAGCGTTCCTCCGGGGCGCGGGCAGAACTACAGAATGTGCGTGGAGATCTCGCCTGGCTGGCCCTCTCTGTCGAGCCACAGGCTGCGCCGGAGATGTCGCGGCATCGCCTGATGAACCAGGTGGCGCGTGAACGCCGCACACCTGCTCCACTCGCTGTGCAGGCACCGTTCTCGACAGTTGCCGTACCGCAAGCGGCCCACGAGGACAGGTACACGCCCTCGCCGGAGGCTCCTAGGCTTGGCCGTATCCACGAAGATAAGGCGCCGCTGGGCTTCTTTTCCCGCCTGTTGCCTTGGGCGGGCTGGGCAATGGCGGCCGGGTTGGCCTTCACCACCTGGACCTACTACCAGCGGACCGTCAGCCTGGACACCCAGATCGCGGAAGCAAAAGACACCGCATCACGCGCCGTGGAAACTTCGGCCAGGGCGCAGACCGTGCTGGAAACGCTTCGGTCGCAATCATCGCAGCGCTTCCTACTAACAGCACAGGGAACTCCACCGGCACCTTCCGCACGGGTCACATATCTTCCCGCAACCGGTTCGCTGGTCTTCCAAGGCAATCATCTGGAGAACCTGCCGGGCGATAAGACTTATGAGCTCTGGCTGATTCCAGAGGACAAAGGCGCAAAGCCAATTCCTGCCGGGGTCTTCAAGCCGGACGCACGTGGTTATGCAAGCCTGATCCTGCCCACCTTACCCAAGGGCATCACCGCAGGTACCTTTGGAATCACCATGGAAGATGATGGTGGTTCGCAATCACCCACACTTCCCATCCTGTTGGTGGGTGCTTGAGATTACACGGAAGCAAGAATGAGGACCGCAAGGTCCTCATTCTTGTTGCGGCAGCGTTGTCTCTTACAGCTGCTACTGTGCAATACGCAGCGACACACCGTTGCCCTGTAGTGAGAGTGTTGCTGTAACGTCGTCCGTGTCTGTGCGAATGATGGTCAGGGTCTGGGTGTCCGCTGCCGTTACCAGAACCTTGCCGGTCGGTGAGCCTGCGACAGCACCGATCCAGTTCAGTTTTCCACCCACTCGAATCGTCCTAATAGCAATCATCGTGGTCATGTCGATGACTGTGATGGTGCCATCACCGCTGTTGGCGACGTAAGCCTTGCTGCGATCTGCAAGGACAGCAACCTGCACGGGTGCAACACCCACTGGAACCGTTGCAAGCACCTTTCCAAAATCAACGGAATCCGTAGGATTATTGGGATTGCACGCAAAGTTATCGGCAAGTGCGACCTGGGAACACAGGGCGACATTGATGACGGTCAACGATCCGGGTGCGGTACCACTGCCCGCGTTCAACACGGCCAATTCGTTCACGGCCGGCGCAAGATCTGCCCACAGAGGATTCGGCCCAACATTTATCGTGGTGTCCAGAAGATTGCTCTGCACGTTGATCACGCTGACCGTGCCATTTGCTCCACCGTTACCCCTGCGGTTTACCACGAAGGCACGGCGGCTATCAGCCGTAATAACGCCGTAGACAGGGCTGATACCTACCGGGATCGTCGCTGAGATTGGGTTGGTTGTACCGTTCTCAATTGCAGTAGCCGAGCCGACTGACGTGCCCGGAACAGCACCTTGACTCAGGGTATAAACGCGCGGCGAAGTCGAAAGGCCGACGGTGTACACCGGGTTCGCTGGAACAGGCAGTTCCTGCCGGATGGTCGGTGGCGCACCGCCCGTGAGTACCGCTACGCGGTTAAGAGTGGGTTCCGTGATGAAGATCGGGTTGCTGCCCGAAGACGGGTTGATCTGGCAGGCTTGAATATCGCTGCCCGCGGGAACACCACACGCACCCGCTGTGAGGGATGACTGCCGCACATTGCTGGTCAGCAGTCCAGGTGCCGCGTTGAACGACTCTACCAGGGCGCTGTTGTTGTGCACCACGTAAGCCTGCCCGACCGGATCGACCGCAAGGTAGGTTGGCAGTGGAGCCACGGACGCATTGGCGATGACTGTGTCGCCGAAGACATTGATGACCGTGATCAATCCGTTCTGGCCGCCACCGGGGTCAGACAGCGCCGTGGCATAGACCGTGGGCTGCGAAGAAGGACCGACTGGGTTGATGGCACTGACAACGGGACGATAGTTGTTGCCGCATCCTGCGAGGGCGAGGGTGACGGCGGAACCTATCGCGGTGCGAACAGTTCGTGAGAATAGCTGACGTGGAACTGAGTACAAAAGCTGCTCCTGCATCTTTCCGCACCGGGTGCGAATGGCAAAGTTCTGGTGCGCCTTACCACGCCTGATTGTAACGGAAGGGCCTGTCCCTGGCGTGTTGCGTGGGGACGCAAGGTCAGAGATCTTCCCTGCCTTCCATCCAGCGCCGCGCCCAGCCCGCTTCCACGTGCAGGCGCAGAAAGGTATAGCTCAGCATCTCGTGCGCCACTCGGGTGAAGTTACCCCAGGGGGACAGGTTGCCGAAAGGTGCGCGAGGCGATGTAAGTACAGCCAGTCCTTCCCGTTCGCAGAGCGCTCGAATGCGGAACAGGTGCGTGCCATCGCTGACGACGATCACACGCCGCAGCTTCTGGGTTGCAGCCATGTCGGCAAGTGCCTCAACCTGCTGCTCCGTATCGACGGACTCAGTCTCTGCCATGATGTGGTCAAACGGGATGCCCTGCGCCAGCAGGTAGTCGCGCCCGACGCCACCTTCACTGTGGCCGGTGCGGTCATCCGCGGCACCGCCCAAAGTGATGACCAGCGGTGCCATGCCCTTGCGATAGAGCGAGACTGCATGATCAAGCCGAGCGTGGAACACCGGCGAAGGATGCCCAACGTACTGTGCCGCGCCAAAGACTGCTATCGCATCCGCGGCTCTGGCCTGATCTTCTTGCGCGACATGATCGATGCGGGCATAAAGGCTGGTAAACCACACAGCGGCGACCAGCAGCAAGACCAGCAGGAGCGTGCGAACGGGATGCCCTCCGCGTGTCAGCCTCTTTCTGGATCGCCTCTTCGTCGCCATTGCTACGACACCTTCGGGTTAGTGCTGCAGCGCCAGCGCGATCTCGTGCGTGGGAATGGCACCCTCTCGCAGAATCATCCACGAGTTGCCCCCGCCGCTCAGGTCAACAATGGTTGTTGCCTGCGAACGGGCTGTTGGCCCGCCGTCAACAATCAGGGGAATCTGGCTGCCAAGCTGCTCGCGCACGCAGCGCGCATGCGTACACTCCGGCAGCCCGGCCAGGTTGGCGGAGGTAGCGGTGATGGGCAGTCCCAGCTGTTCCACAACGGCGCGCGCAATGGGCGCCTCCGGCACGCGGAGCGCAACATTTCCACTGTGAGCCGTCACCCGCAGCGGCAGGCGTGAGCCCGCCCTGACGATAATGGTCAGCGGCCCGGGCCAGAACT
>CAXTFT010000177.1:0-619 GCA_964243585.1 uncultured Terriglobus sp. | reverse complement strand
CCGCCAGCCTGTCAAAGGCAGTATCCAACTCGCGCGCAAGCTCATATCCCTGCGCAACACCGGCAATGAGCAGGGACAGCGGCTTATGCTTTGCACGTGTCTTTAACTCGTAAATCTGCTCCACCGCGCGCAGGTTCACCGGGTCGACCGCCAGGCCATAGAACGTGTCGGTAGGCAGTGCGACAACCATGCCACTATCGAGGCAGCGCGCCACATGGCGCACCAGTTCCGGTTCCGGCTCGTCCGGGTGAATACGTAACATCTCAGCCGTCATGCACGCTCCTGCTGCAACGCTCAAGACAGCACGGTAGCACAACCGGCGCCCGCAACAGGCAGCAGCAGCCGGAAGCAAGGGGCGGCGGCGTAAACTTTGGAAGTGCCGGAACGGATCAGCAGCAAGGCAAACGAGCGCGTGCGTGAACTTCGCACGGTACTATCATCACGGCGCGGTGACGTCGTTGGGATTGAAGGCTTTCACCTGCTGCGCGAGGCCATTGCCAGCGGCCTGGCTCTCACCACGGTGTTTGTCCGCGAAGATCAGGCTGCCGTCATCGACCGGTTCGCGAGTGACGCCGTGGGCGAGGTGCTGTTGCTCTCCGCCGCAGCCTTTGACTGGGCC
>CAXTFT010000176.1:0-6659 GCA_964243585.1 uncultured Terriglobus sp. | reverse complement strand
CTGGGAACGCACGCCGTGTCGACCGAGGTGGTCAACACGCAGGGCGACTTCAACCAGACCGGCAACCAGCTTGATTTGGCAATCTCCGGCCAAGGCTTTTTTCAGGTAACCCGGCCCGACGGCACTACGGCTTTCACGCGCGATGGCAGCTTTCACCTGAACAGTCAGGGCCAGATGGTGACCGCAAATGGTGAAGCCCTGAACCCGTCCATCACCGTTCCCGCCAACGCGAACACCATCACCATCTCGCAGTATGGCGTCGTCACCACCACACTGCCGGGGCAGACGCAGTCTTCGCAGCTTGGGCAGATCCAGCTTGCTACATTTCCGAATCCGGGTGGGCTCAGTTCCATGGGCGGCAACCTCCTGCAGGCTACCGGAGCCTCCGGTACTGCGGTAGTCGATGTACCCGGCGGTTCCAGCGGACTCGGCACCTTGCAGCAGGGTTCTCTTGAAGCTTCCAATGTCGACGTGGTGCAGGAGTTTGTGCAGATGGTGCTTGCCCAGCGCGCCTACGAGAGCAACTCCAAAGTCATTAAGACGGCGGATGACATGTACTCGCAAGTCAACAACCTGGTGCGCTGATGCAGCACGGACGGTGGTTCAAAGTGGGCCTGCTCGTGGTCTCCAGCACCGTTGTCCATGGGCAGACGTGTCTGCCGTCGCCGGAGGCGGCTGCTCAGAGTATCATCGGCGCTGCGGCGCAGGACGGAGCTCACGCCACGGGCTTTCGGGTGCAGGACGTCCAGTTGGATCCAGTGATGCATCGTGTGTGGGTGCGCGTAGGGCGGTGCGAAGCTCCGAGCGCACCGCTGATCCTGGTACCCTTACGCGCAGCATTGTCCGGTATGCATTCATACCAAGAGGTGGGACCATTTGTGCCGGCCTCAAGCGCAACTTATCCAGCCGCACCCTTGCCGTTTTCAGGTCCCGCTCCCTTTCGACCCCTGGCCATCCACGCAGGCGAGGCCGTGCTGGTGACTTTTGCCTCAGAGGCCGTGCACATGGAACTGGACGGCACGGCAGACCAGTCAGCAGTACTGGGTGACACCGTAGCGGTATCCCTGCGGCGGCGCGGAGATGAGCCGCCACACAGAATGCGCGGCATACTACGTGCAGATCACCGGGTTGAGGTGCAGCGGTGAAGCATGTCTTTCCAAACCGAACCTGCAGCGGTTACTGCTACCGCGTTCTGGCCTTTTGCGTGACGCTGCTGTTCCTGCTGGGCATTCTCTCATTGCATGCGCAGGGCGGCAGAACCGGAGTGATCGCGCGTCCTTCGAAGGACCCGGCGGCAGGGTCGCTGGACGATTACCTCCGCAGGGTTCACGCGGAATCGGCTGCCATGCAACCTGCCCCCGGCGCGTTGTGGACGGAGAATGGCCGTTTCACGCGCCTGTCGGCAGATGTTCGCGCCATGCAGCCGCATGATCTGGTCTCCGTTGTGGTCTCCGAGGCGCTGGAATCTACCATGGACGGCAGCGTGAAGGGGAACAGGGATTCCTCGGCTCGGTCGGCCATCACATCGCTCTTTCAAAAGCTTTCCGCAAGCTCAGCGGCTCAGAACCTGGTCAGTATGAACTCGGCTGCCGCGTTGAACGCACAGGGCCAAAGCGCAAATAACTCCAGCCTGAGCACCGTGCTGGGTGGCGAGGTGGTCGAGCTGCTGCCCAGCGGCATGCTGCTGATCGAAGCAGCCCGTCAGGTGGAGTTCAGCCAGCAGACGCAGACCGTCGTTCTGCGCGGCCTGGTGCGGCCCGAGGATATTTCGCAATCGAATCGCGTGCTCTCAACTGCTATTGCTGACCTCACGCTGCAGGTGCGTGGGCACGGGATTATTACGGATTACACACACCGGCCAAACGTTCTGGTCCGCTTACTGCAACGCGCTCTCATCTTCTAGGAACGGCTCCATGATCGCTCGATACGCTCGACTGTTCCGATTGTTGCCTGCTTTGCTGGTGCTACTGGCCGCGCACTCTGTTGTGTGCGCGGAGATTCCCACCGGACCGCAGCGCCAGGCTCGCCTAAAGGACATCTCCACCATCGAAGGCATTCGCGAAAACCAGCTGGTCGGCTATGGCATTGTGGTTGGCCTGAATGGAACGGGCGATAGCCAGCAGACAGCCTTTCCCGTGCAAACTCTTGCTGCAACGCTGCTGCGCATGGGGGTCAGCGTGCCGCCCGGGGCTATTCGCGTGCAGAACATGGCTGCAGTGTTTATTTCGGCGGCATTACCGCCTTTTTCGCGCTCCGGAACGCGTGTTGACCTCACCGTATCGTCTGCCGGTGACGCACGCAGCCTTGAGGGTGGCTTGCTCCTGATGACGCCGCTGTACGGCACCGACGGCAAGATCTACGCGGAGGCCCAGGGCCCGCTGGTGCTGGGCGGGTACACCGTTTCAGCCAATGGCAACACCAAGCAGATGAACCATCCCACAACCGCACGCGTTCCGCTGGGTGGCGCGGTGGAACGGGGTGTTTCGCTCGACCTTGCCGGAAGAACCAGCTTTTCGATCCTGCTGCAGGATGCAGATTTCCGCAGCGCGCGTTCCGTAGCAGACGCCATCAACCATGAGCTTGGATGGGCCGCCGCGCATGCCGCGAACAGCCGTAGTGTGGAGCTGCAGGTGAAGCCGGGGGAAGACGTACCAGAACTGCTGTCCCGCGTCGAAGGCGTCCAGGTCCAGCTGTTCCCGCGCGCAAAACTTGTGGTGAATGAACGTACCGGCACAGTCGTGATTGGTGGCAACGTGGTCCTGCAGCCCGCTTCCATTCTGCATGGCGGCCTGGCTGTCAACATTGTCACGGAGTTTCAGGTGTCGCAACCGGGTGCCTTTGCTGGCGGCACAACGCAGGTGGTTCCACAGACAGCCGTTGATACAAAGGACAAGCCGGTCAACCACATCGACCTGAAATCGGGATCAACCGTGGAGGACCTGGTACGCAGCCTGCAAATGATCGGTGCGACCGCCCGCGATGTGATTTCTATCCTGCAGGCGATGAAGTCCGCAGGGGCTGTAGAAGCCGAAATTGAGGTGCTCTAAATGGATGCCGTTGAACGGATCGCCACGCTCAACACCGGCGTGGCGACGCCTGATGCCGGTGCCAGGCATGTCAGGCTGCTCCACGCGGCCCAGCAGTTTGAAGCTGTGATGCTGGGCGAACTGATGAAGCCCCTGGCGGCAAATGGAGCGATCGGCGAGGATGCGGATACGGCTTCACCGAACCCCATGCAGAGCTTTGGGGTGGAGTCGATGGCTGGCGCGCTGGCACGTTCCGGAACACTTGGTTTCGCCCGACGCATTGTTACCTCACTGGAAACGCGATGAGAGAAAACTTAGATCCATATGAAAGAACCGGCTATTGATTTTGAAAGCCCCGCCGATAAGAGGGGCAGAGGAGAGTGTACGAAGATGACACAGACAACTGGTATCGGTAATGCACACATTCCGGACACCGCTTTGGGAGCGGTGGAGCGCACAGCGGTACGCTCCACCGCCGCTCGCACAGCCTCAAAGGACGACGCGGCTTTTCCGAACGGCTCAGGCACGACCAAGTTCAGCGGCTTGGGCAGCATCCTGGCAGCGGTAGACCCGGACACAACAGACGTTCGTGCGGACAAGGTGGCTGCTTTGAAGTCGGCGATTGAAAGCGGCAGCTACAACGTTCCTGCATCTGCTGTTGCTGACAAACTCATCAGCGGGCTGCTGAGCTAAAGCCATGAACGAGCTTCTGCAGCAGGCCTCCCATGCGCTCTGCGTCCACGACGCGGACGCATTGGAGCGCCTGGCGGCAGAGGCCGGCAGATGCAGCATGCCCGCCGACCCCGCAGCAATCAGAGCCTCCCTTGAGGTTTTGCAGCTTCAGGTTGCCGCCGCAGCCAGGCACCTGGAACTGCAACGCCGGCTGGGTGAACCATCAGGCACGCTGGAGCGCTCATGGGCACGCTAACCGGCCTGATGCACGTGGTCACAGGCGCTCTGGCTGCAAACCAGGCGGCAGTGTCGGCCACGGCGGAAAACATCAGCAACCTGAACACAGCCGGCTACAGCCGTCGCGCGGTGTCGTGGAATGAGGGCGATATCGTTACGGTCGGCGCAGGCACCAGCCCGGGCGTGCGCTCGACGATCACGGCACAGCGGGACAGGGTATTGCAACGCGCGGTGCAGAACGCCAATGAAATATCTGCCGGCAGCAGCACGCGCCTGGCAGCTCTAAATCAGCTGCAGGACCTCTTCAAGATGGATTCCTCCGGTAATGATGCAGCAGGGATCGGCGGTGCTATCAGCGGATTGTTCAACGCGGCTTCGTCCCTGGCCGCTGCACCCGGCGACCGCACCGCGCTGGGAACGCTGTTCCTTGCCGCGCAAAACTTTGCGGAAACGCTCAATCGTGCCGCCGCTCAGATTTCCTCTCAGACCGGTGCGCTGAACCAGCAGGTGTCCACTTCGGTTGAGCAGGTAAACGCGTTAACAAAGCAGGTGGCGGCCCTGAACCGGCAGCTTGGCGAGGCCCCGCCGGACGGTGCCCGCGACATCCTGCTGGACCAGCGTGACAGTGCGATTACCCAGCTTTCCAAGCTGATCGACGTCAATACAGTGTCGAGTGAACAGGACGGACTGAACCTGACCCTGTCGGACGGCACGCCGCTCGTCTCCGGCGCAACGCAGCTCGCGCTTTCCACCGGCATGGTCTCCGGCACGGTGAAAATCTTCGCGGCGCCATCGACGGGCAGCAGGGAAGTGACAAGTGTCATTCGCGGTGGAAGCATCGGCGGCTCCCTGCAGGTCCGCGACAGTGACGCACCCGCCGTAATGGCACAACTGGACGCGCTTGCCATTGCCGTCGCAGCATCTGTGAACGCGCAGAATACTTTGGGGACAGGCGCGTCTGGATTGCCCGGCACCGACATTTTCAGCGGCAACGCCGCGGCTACGCTTACCGTTGTAGCCTCGGACGGCACCGCCTTCGCCACCACAGGGGCGGACGGTGTCAGCGGAAGCAATATGCGTGCGCTCGGCGCGCTGCAAGCCTCCGGCATCGTTGCCGGCAGCACTCCAACAGAAGCATTCTCTACTTTGCTTAGCGGGCTGGGTGGCACTATTTCCGGAGCAAAAATCCAATCATCGGCAGATAGTGCCATCCTGACCCAGACCAGTACCCAACTGGAGGCAACGTCCGGCGTTTCGCTGGATCAGGAAGCCGCGAATCTGGCCCAGTACCAGCGTTCCTACCAGGCCGCCGCTAAGGTGCTCAGCATTGTGAACGAACTGCTTGCGCAGGCCATCAACCTGGGTCAGCCCACAACAGTAAATTAGCGAGGCAGGAGCCCTGATCAGAAATGCGCGTTGACGGCACGGCAATGACCAATCTCGTTTCATCACTGGGCGGCCTGAACAACCGGCAGGCTGAGATCACGAACCAGCTGTCGTCCGGCGTGCGCCTGAACCATCTCAGCGACGATCCCATCGCAACCGGGCAGGCTGTCACGCTGGCTGATGCATTGCGACGGGACGACGCCTTTATTACGACGGTGGCAAGCACGGGCAACCGGATGCAGGCTGCGAACACGGCACTGACCGCCGTCGTTACACAACTCACCTCGGCCGTTTCCGTCGCCGTGGGGGCATACAACGACAGCACAAGCGCCAGCGCGCGAACCATTGCCACTCAGCAACTCAAGTCCATTCGCGAGAGCCTGGTTGCCCTTGCGAACAGCAGCTATAGCGGCAGTTACCTGTTCTCTGGTTCGCAGACACAGCAACCGTTTGCAGAAGGGCCTGACGGCACCATCACCTACGCCGGCGACGAAGATGGCAGCAGCATCTCCCTCGTATCCGGTGGTGCAGTGCAAAGCTCCCTGCCCGGTTCCTCCATCTTTCTTGCTGCCAGCGGTTCGGTCTTCGGTGCGCTGAACGGCCTGATCACGAACCTTGATGGATCCGGGGGCTCAGGCGACAGTGCCGCGCTAGTGGGTAATCTGCGGGACGCACTCTCGAACGTTATCCAGGGGCGCGCCACGTTGAACACAGCGCAGAAGCGCCTCTCCGGAGAGAGTGATTACATCAGTGCTCAGAAATCAAACTTGACCATTCAGCAGGGCACGTTGCTCTCTGCTGACACCGCGTCGCTGGCCACGGAACTGAGTTCCGCCGCAGTGCAGCGCAGTGCGCTTCTAAGCACCATTGGCCTCTTGGGGAAAGACAGTCTCTTCGACTACCTGCGGTAACCGTCAGCGCAAAGCGGTAGACTGGGCCGATGATTGGAGCTGTGCAGTTTCTGTGGAATGCCACCCGCGGTGCCCGGTTGCGGCCATGGCGCAGCCCTTACCTCCGCTGGCGTGTGGAAACATACTCCGGCATGCATGCCGAATCCATTGATGCATCGGCCATGTTCCGGTTTCTGTGGTCAGAGAGGCACCAGTTCCTTCGTTTTTTGCGTTGGACGGGAGAGATTCGACAGGAAACCAGGTCTTCCAGCACTTGAGGCAGCGGCTGCAGGTGTTATCTTTGTTACTAGACCAAATCGGCTTTCTGATCAGGAGTACCGCAAGAACGTGTTGGCATTGCAAAAGAAAAACGACATCATCACCAAGTATCGGGTGCACGATACCGATACCGGCAGCCCTGAGGTGCAGATTGCAATCCTCAGCGAGC
>CAXTFT010000175.1:0-6687 GCA_964243585.1 uncultured Terriglobus sp. | reverse complement strand
CGAGGGGCGTCGTCGCTTCAAGCTCTACCGGCAGATGAAGATGTACAACGATCCCAAACTGAATCCCGTGCTCTACACCTCGTCAGCAAACCGTGCGGCTCTTCTCAAGGCTTGACCGCGCCAAGATGGTACCGTATAACGCATAGCGAACAACTATGGTGCCTTCTTCCCACACCGAAGCGCATCCCCCGGTAATTGCCCGCACATCAGGACCTCTCATGCCCGCAACAAAGACCCAGAGCAAAGCTCCTAAAACTGATCGTAAAATCGCAGGCAAGGCTGGCCCACGCACGCTGGCGGGTACCGTTTTGCCGCAGGACCTCGCGCGTGAAGAGAGCCTGAAGCAGTACCAGGAAGCCGTGACCTTCATGCAGCAGGGCGATTACACCGCAGCGCACCCAGCTCTTGAGTCGCTTCTGAAGAGCGCGCCGCCAGAGTTTACCGATCGCATCCGCATGTACCTGTCAGCGTGCATCGCGCAGGCTACCAAGCCGGATGCCAGCTTCTCCTCGCCGGAGGAGAAGTACGACTACGCCATCTCCCTGCTGAACGACGGCCAGTACGAGGATGCGCGCGAGCACCTTCACGAAATCCTGTCCGACGACACAGATGCTGATTACGCTTTCTACGGTCTGGCCGTTCTTGCATCCATGACAGGCGATAGCCAGACGTGTCTTGAGCGGTTGACCGAGGCGATCCGACTGAATGCAGCCAACCGGATTCAGGCGCGTTCCGACTCAGACTTCCAGGACATGACGGACGATCCGCGGTTTACCGAACTGCTGTACCCGGAAGCGTAGCCGACCACCCGACGAATGACCCCTGAGCAGCCCCAGCTTCGCGTGGTCGCCATCGGCGGCGGCACAGGTCTCTCCACGCTGCTGCGCGGCTTGAAACATTTTGTGCAGCCACCCGCAGGAGCCCTGCAGCCGGCCCACTGCGGCGGCCTGCCTTGCCGCATCAGCCATCTGTCCGCGCTGGTGACGGTGACGGACGACGGCGGGTCCTCTGGCCGCCTGCGTGAAGACCTCAACATGCTGCCGCCGGGTGACGTTCGCAACTGTGTCGCCGCGCTGTCAGAGGATGAGCAGTTGCTCACACGCCTCTTCCAATACCGATTTCCGGGGGATGAGGAAAATGGCTTGTCAGGCCACTCCTTCGGCAACCTCTTTCTGGCAGCACTCACGGCTATTCACGGTGGAGATTTTGCGCAGGCCGTGCAGATGTCATCGCAGATTCTTGCTGCACGCGGGCACATCTACCCCGCGACAAATTCGCATGTGACGCTCTCCGCCCGCATGGACGACGGCTCCCTGGTTCATGGCGAAACCAACATCACCGCATCGAGGCACAGCATTGTGGAACTGCTGCTGGAGCCGCGCGACGCCAAGCCGCTGCCGCAGACGCTGGAGGCCATCGCCAAGGCCGACCTGATTACCCTCGGCCCGGGTTCCCTGTTCACGTCGCTGATCACCAATCTGCTGGTCGACGGCATTCCGCAGGCCATCGCCGCATCCCGCGCAACGCGGGTCTACCTCTGCAACCTGATGACACAGGCGAACGAATCGCTCGGCCTGACCGCTTCCGAACACATCGAGCGGATCCAGTCGCACTGCGGTGGCGAGCGCCTGTTCGACTACGCCATCGTCAACACCGCTCCTATTTCCCCGGCGCTGGTGCAGAAGTACGCCAGCGAAGGCCAGGAGCCCATCAAGGCCGACCTGGACCGCATCCGCGCCCTGGGCGTTATGCCGCTCACCGGCAACTTCGTGCACGAGGGTGATGTGCTGCGCCACGACTACGATCGCGTGGCGCAAGTGCTGCTTGATCTGCCGCTGCGCGCCCACGCGACCGCATGAATACGCCGTCGCTGGAAGGCTTTGGCATTCGCCTGGAACCCGTCGCGGAGCACCACATCGCACTCCTAAAGCCGATCGCCACCGATCCCTCCATCTGGCACTACATGAATCTGCGAATCGCGACGACTGAAGACGTCGAAGCGTGGGTCGAGGACTCAATCCGTCTGAACGAAGACGACGCCTTTCAGATCTGGGTCGTCTGCCTTGACTCCGGGCAAGTGATTGGCTCGTCTCGGCTATTTGACTTGCAGCCGCAGCATCGCACCGGTGAGATCGGCTTTACCTGGCTCGCCGCGCCATTTCGTGGCCGCGGGGTCAATCCTCGCGTCAAGCTGCTGCAACTCACGCATGCCTTTGAGACGCTCGGACTGCGTCGCATCGCCCTGAAGACACACCATGAGAACCTGCAATCCCAGCGCGCCATGCTGAAGCTGGGTGCGAAGTACGAGGGCACCTTCCGCAACCATATGGTCATGCCGGATGGCTCCACACGTCATACCGTCTGGTTCAGCATTCTCACGGAGGAGTGGCCGGAGGTGAAAGCGAACCTGCTCGCGCGCATCAACATGGAGCCTCTCCGTACCGCCCTGCCGCGGCCGCCGGACGTACAATGGGAGGATGGTTGAGACTCTCCCTCTCGCGGAAAACGCGAGCGCTGCCGTTACCGCATCCCCCACCCGCAACATCCGCAAAACGACCCTTCCCAACGGCCTGCTGGTCCTAACGGAAAGCATGCAGCACATGCGTTCGGTGAGCATGGGCGTGTGGATCGGCACCGGGTCACGCGATGAGCAGCCGACAGAAAACGGCCTTTCCCACTTTGTAGAACACATGGTCTTCAAGGGCACAAAAACACGCTCTGCGAAGCAAATTGCGCGTGAAACAGACGCGATTGGCGGCAATCTGGACGCCTTTACCGGCAAGGAAACCATCTGTTTTAACGTAAAAGTGCTGGACCAAAACGTGCCCGCAGCCCTCGATATCCTTGCCGATCTGGTGCTAAACCCCACCTTCTCGGCAGACGATATTGCACGCGAGCAGTCCGTCGTACTGGAAGAAATCAAGATGGATGAGGACAACCCCGACTACCTCGTCCACGAGATTCACACGGCAGGTTTTTGGAAGAACGATCCGTTGGCGCGGTCCATTCTTGGTACGGCGAAGACCGTCTCCAGCTTCGACGAAAGTGCCGTGCGGGGATTTCACCAGGCCCGTTTTGTGCCGGAGAACATGACTGTCTCCGCCGCCGGTAACCTCCAGCATGAAGAGATGATCGCGCAGATCACGCGCTATTTCGGCATGCTCGCACCCGCCAGCAAGGACACGCTCGCCCGCTTCCCTGCGCCTACTGCGACGCCTCATATCACGCTGCGAAACAAGAAATCACTGGAGCAGGTACAGATCTGCCTGGGCGTACCAGCGCCCAAGGTCGACACCCCCGACCGTTATGCGCTGTACCTGTTCAACTCCATTCTGGGCGGCGGCATGAGTTCGCGGCTGTTCCAATCGGTGCGCGAAGACGCAGGCCTGGCCTATAGCATCTACTCGGAGCTTTCGCCCTATCGCGACACGGGCGCGCTCTCCGTCTACGCGGGGACGTCCATCGAAAAGACACGCGAGATGATCCGCCTGATTGTGGAAGAGTTTCGCCGCTTGAAAGCCGAACCGGTCACCGACGACGAACTGGAACGTGCCAAGAACCAGTCCCGCGGCAACATCGTTCTGGGCCTGGAAAGCTCGTCTGCGCGCATGTCGAATCTGGCTCGTCAGCAGATGTACTACGGCCGCTTCACCAGCGTGGACGAAATTATCGCCGACGTGGACCGTGTGACGCCCGCCGACATCCAGCGTCTAGCGAACGAGCTTCTGCAGGCGGATGCGATCTCGCTGACCCTGCTGGGCAATCTGGGTGACCTATCCATCACCCGGCAAGACCTAGCCTGCTAAGGGACGTAGAGCCGATAAAGCAACACACAGACCAGCGTAGCTGCAGCCGCAAGGATCAGTCCGCTCGTTCTCTTTTTGTAGATAAAGAAGATCAGCAACAGACCGGTGAGCGATACCAGCGTCAACAGCACGGCTGAAATGTCGATTACCCACGCCCAGGCCTTGCCCGTGTCGCGTCCCTTGTGGAGATCGTTGAGAACGGCAAGGAAGCCTGCACGCGTCTCGACGACCTTGTACGCACCCGAGGCACGATCAACAGTGGTGTCGGCGCTGTAACCGGGGCCGCGGAACGAGAAGCTGACCTGATCATCCTCTACCCGCATGTCCGCGAC
Organism: uncultured Terriglobus sp.; assembly: GCA_964243585.1. GTDB lineage: Bacteria > Acidobacteriota > Terriglobia > Terriglobales > Acidobacteriaceae > Terriglobus. The sequence goes on along the minus strand of CAXTFT010000175.1, from coordinate 2,549 downwards.
AGCACCGTGAATACCATGCGCGTTCCGAACGTGTTCCACCATCGCAAGCTTGTCTGGGTTCTCCTTCGGGCCGAGTTCCTGCGGTGTCAGTGTGCCACTGAGTTCCGTAACCTTCTCGCCATGTGACAAGGCCTCCGCATGGTTCAGCGTAAGACCTGTGACAGCGAAGAACAGGACCACGGCAAACGACACCATGGACAAGTAGATGTGGAGCCATCGCGTCATAATGGCGGTGCGACGTCGAACCCGTACTCCCAAAGGCTGGGCAGCGCGGACCTTTGTCACGACCGCGCCGCGCTCTGGATCAGTGCTTGCGGTAGTCAAGCTGCACGGCTCCCAGTTCTTCGCTGGCCGGCAGCACTTTGGCCTGCGCCGTCCCGTTGAAGTCAAACTCCTGCCGGTCGATGGAGTGGCCGCCGTGCTCACGCGCTGCTTCCACTACGACGGTGTACTTGCCCGCTTTGACCAGCTTGCCTGCATTGTCCTTGCCGTCCCACTTCAATTGGTAGCTGCCGGGCGCACGCGTTGCTGAAGATACAGTGGCAGAGATGTCCGACCCTTCGCTCAGGTTCCGCACCTGGTCGTCGCGGTACCAGGTTTTCAGTTCGTTCAACCAGCGCGGGTTTTTGAACCAGAGCGCAACTGTCCGCACCGGGTACTTGTCCTGATCCTCGACCCAGACCGCAACATAGGGCCGCCGGTAGCGAGGGTTGTCCATACGCGGCAGGTCGAGCTTGATCGCGAGTTCCATGGACTGGTTCCAGTTCGCGTTGGACGTGGGCACACCCGCGCCCGCGTGCACGGCATAGGCGGCGGGCTGCAGGCGAGGCTCCTGGTACGCCGCCCAGCCATCGCTTGCAATGCGTTGGCCGTCGCGCGCAACCAGCAGGTACTCCGCGCCGGGGTGCTGCTGCACTAACGCCTGCGACTCGCGGGGCGACAGAATGGACAGCGCGGTAGCGAGTGCACCCGCAGTCGCTGCGTCCGCTGCAATAACGGTGGACGACAGCACCTGGTCGGCAGGTGTCGCCGTACGGGGATCGATCAGGTGCGAATGATGTTCCCCGGCAACCTCAAAGCCGCGGCGATAGCTGCCGCTGGTGGCGATAGCACGGTCCCGCAGAACGACTGTGTCCATCGCGGGATCGTTCTCCGCAGCCGCGTTCGGGTCGGCAATGTCAACGCGCTGCGTCAACGAGCCGCGCGTGATGATATCGCCACCCACATTCAGCATGACGCCCGTCGCACCGGCGTGCAGTGCAGCATCGGCAGCGGAAGAGGTGATCAGGCTCTTAGTAAAGCTCGCCAGGACCAGGGGCGCGTCCGAAAGCCGCGTTGCTGTGCCCGCTGCACGATCCAGTTTCCAGTGGGGCTGCTGCATCGCCTCAACCGCACCCGCCAACTGGGCCTCCGTGGGCGGGTGGCCGTGCAGGGCTGCATTACTCCACAGCTTTGCGGCGGTGGCGCTTGATGCATTCAGCACGCCTCCGGTAGAGGCACGCCAGCCATCGAAGCGAGCCAGCACATCCATCAACTCCGGCGAGACACGGACCGCGCGACCGCGTGTCCGTTGCCAGCGGGAGAACTCGCTGTTTGCATCCCACGCACTCAGGATGGCCGAGCGGCGATCGAACTCCGCCAGCGCGACCTTCTCGGCACGGCGTGCGGTGGCTTGGCAGGACGCGGCGACGGCCATGTCGAAGGAAGTTCCCAAGACATTTTCATGATGGAAGCCCCAGGTACCCGCCGCAGGGGCGACCGCGGTAGTCTCCCCGGCTGGAACGGCGGCATGGGCAGCCGCAAAGGCTGGAAGAGCGCTCAGAGCAGCTGAGGCGGCGGTTAGCGAGGCAAGCGTCTGCGTAAGGTTCTTCATCAAGGAGTGGCTCCTACTGCTGTGGACGTGCCTGGGGGAGGTTAGGGGAAGACGGCGCATCATTCTGCGGCATGCGGTCGCGAGGAGCACCACCCGCGGAAGGTCCACCACCGGGACGGCCACCCTGCTGGGGCATCGTCGCAAAATAAGTGGTTGCCTCTTCCATGTCGATCTTGCCGTCGTGGTTCGTGTCGATGGCTTCGAACTGGGCCTGCATCCGGTCCGGCAATTCTGCCTTGATCAGGCCGCCGTCCTTGTTTGTATCCCATTCGTCGAAGAGGTGCGCCGCGCGTTGTGCCGGGGTTTGCTGGCGCATCCGTAACTCGGCGGTCGACAGCGTACCGTCTGCATCCTTGTCCAACGTCTTCAGCGCGCCGGGAGCACTTGCGATTTCGGCAGCCGACAGGATGCCGTCGTGATCCACGTCCAGCGCATCCATCACAGGATCCATGCGCAGCACGCCGCTGGCATTGCCGCGTCCAACGGGCCTGCCCTGCGGATCGGCCTGCGCCGTCGACATCGCCTTGATCTCGTCAGCGGTCAGCTTGCCATCGTGATTGGCGTCGCCGCGGTCGAACATGGCGCGCATCCGCTCGGGCAGTTCGTCTGCCGTCAGAACGCCGTCGCCGTTTTTGTCCATCGCCATCAGCCGCGTCAGCAGGTCGGTGGTCGCGGT
>CAXTFT010000174.1:2549-6703 GCA_964243585.1 uncultured Terriglobus sp. | reverse complement strand
CACCTTCCGGCTGGCGTGCGCGGTCGATCGCCCACTCCGCCAGGCGCAGAACACCAATGGCGATCAGCAGCACGGGCCACCAATGCGCGTACCAACCGAAAAACCCAAACAGCGAGATGCGGCCGGTGTGGATTAGGAAAAACACCACACCCACCACAATCAGCAGGAGCGGTCCGATGAACGATGTGCGGCGCTGGCCTTGCCAGTACATCTTCCACTGCTCCCGCTGGGCACGTGTCTGGGCCCGCCACGCCGCGGCCTGTGCACGGCGGCCGGCGCGCTCCTGGTTTGCCTGTGCTCGCTGCTGGTCACGGAAGAACTTCTGCTGGGCGCGCTGCCACCGAGGGTCAAACCTTGGGTCGCGGCTGGCATCGTAACGCGGATCGTTGGTGTTGGTCGGATCGAAGGGCGTGTTGCCGCTGTCTGGACCCTGCGGAAAGTTTGGCGGTGTGGAGGCCATGGCTAACGTCCTTCCGTGTCGTTCAAATCGTTGCTTGGACGTGTGTACTTCGGCACGATGGAAGTAGGCGAAGCAGTCTCAACGACCGGCTCATTGGCTGTTTGAGGTGCGGGCTGGCCGGGGTAACCTGCCGTGTAGGCATTGGCGTTCATGCGATTCATTGCAAACCGCTCCAGCAGGACGTACACACCGAAAAAGATCAGCAGAAAGGGCCAGGAGTACTCCCAGTCCACTACGTGCAAGCCTTGCAGCAGCGTCAGCAGACCGACGACGAAGACCACCCCCGCCCCTTTGCTGCCATGCACCAGATTCCAGCGTGCAGCCGGTGTACCTGCCGGGTACAGTGTGCGGGTTGTGCTGTACCGGCGCCAGAACAGGAAGATGGCAAGACCGATCAGGAACAATCCACCGGTTGCCTCGCCCTCAAGAAAGGCAAAGCTGCGCATGGATCCCAGTAGCGCGAAGAAACCCAGGCCAATGAGCCAGATGGCACCCGTTGGCAAGCCACTCTGCGGAGCAGCAGGCATGGGTGGCATGGGCGGGACAGGAGGTACGCCGTAGGGTGGCGCACCAGGCACAGGAGGTGCATAGGGTGTCCCATACGGACCGGGCTGGGGTGACCCATAGGGGCCTGCTGGCGGTACGCCATAGGGCGGGTACGCTCCCGCCGAGGGCAGTACATAGCCGGGCTCTGAGGCAGCCGGGCGGTAGACGTTTCCCGCAGGGTCAACCTGGTAGGCGGTCTGCGCAGCGGCAGGGTCCACCGGCTGGTTGTAGGCAGCATCTGCCCGGTAAGTCCCTGTTACGGGTGGCGGCGGTCCGCCTTGGTTCCAGAACGAGCTAAAGTCGGGATTGCCTCGAAATCCGAAGCGCTCCCCAATAGTGTTCAAACCAAATGGATCAGGTAGCGGCAGACCGTCGCGGCGTGCACGCGCCGTCTGGTATGCCTCAAAAACCATATAGAAAATCCAGCCTGCCACGAACAAACCGAAGATGCCATTCACGTTTTTGGATAATGACGAGAACACAGCAAAAATGGCAATGTGCGCAATGCCCTTGGGAAACTGGCCGTTATACATGGCACCCACGCCCGGAATAAAGCCGAGCAGTGCGGCAAGGCCAGGGTTTGGCGCACCGGGAGCATAGCCCGGGTACCCACCGCGGAAGGTACCCGGCGGCGGCACGGTGCCCTCAGGATTTTGTGCTGGGTCCGCAACCGGGTTGTAACCCTCGGATGAGGTGCCATAAGGCGGCTGACCGTATGGAGGCTGCCGTGGATCGGGCGTGGGATCCTGAATGCTCATGCCTTCACTCCTTCGCCGCGAATGCTTGCTACGGCAGTTTTTACGTTGCGTTCCAATGGATTGAGATGGTACTTTCCCTGTTCGCTCTGGGAGGGAGCAACATTCCTGCGAGGCGGAGGGGTACTACTTCGCGGCGCCCCCGAGGGTGGCTGTCTTGCTGGCTCTTCGTCTTTTGGCGGTGTACTTACAATGCCCCGGCGAGGAGCACTGTCAGAGTCGCTCTCCCGCTGCATTTCGCGGACGCGCGATTCCAGTTCATACACGACGCGCAGGTTGTCGTAATAGCGCACCACCCGGTTGTTCACCGACCAGAAGCTCTTCCTGACATTGCTGGGCCGCAGATCCTTGGCGCGTAGTGAACTCAACCGGACACCGGCAATATTCATGGTCAGAGCGATGGAGAAAAATGCCATCGCTGCCGTCATGGCGAATCGCGGCTGCATGACTGTGTGTGCCATGCGCGCGAAGCGGGTGCGCGGCTGCTGCAGGTGCGGCGGCACGCGGAACGGTAGAACCTTTGCGCCGCTATCGCCAAACAGCGAAGCCGCATGCGCGGCCTGCGCCAGAACCGTTGCAGACAAGGCCGGGTCGCCGGATGTTTTTGCCAGGATGCGGTCTACCAGGTCAGCGGGCGGCAAGGGAGGCGCTTCCTTCAGCATCTCCATCCACGCACCGCCACGCTGTACATCCGCAAATAAGCGGGTGCAGTTTGGGCACTCGGCCAGGTGCAGGTCGAAATGACTCTGCTCATCGGGCAGCAGAAAACCATCGGCCGCATCCAGCAGCATGCCTTCGCACTGTGTGCAGGTAAGCCGGCTCATACGCTTTGCCTTTCCTGCAGTATCGATCGCATTGTGTATCTCATCGGCCACCTACATCACCCGCCCTTCCGTGCGTCCCAGCATCCGCGCCAGTTCGCCGCGACCGCGGCTGATCCGGCTCTTAACCGTACCTTCGGGTACGTGGAGCACCGCGGCTATCTCCTTGTAATCCAGGTCCTGCAGGTCGCGCAGGATGACGGCTTCACGCAGCTCCGGTGACAACTGCTTTAGTGCGTGCTGAATGCGCGCACGCAGCTCCATCTGCGCCACGCGCTGCATCTGGCCGGGCCGGGTGTCGGCCAGCCGGTCTGCCAAGGTAGGGCCATCGCCATCATCCCGGGCAGACTCGTCCAGCGAATCGGTCGCGCGGTCCTGCCGAGTCCGTCGAAAGTGATCCACCAGCAGGTTGCGCGTCAGCGTTGTCAACCAGGTGGTGAAGGCACCCTTCTCCGGATCAAACCCCTGCAGATTGCGATACACCTTCAGGAAGACGTCCTGAGTCAAGTCTTCCGCGTCCGTCGAAGATCCCGTAAAGCGGTAGCAGATGCCATACACCCGGCGATGCTGCGAGACGACCAGCTGCTGCCACGCGGCCGAATCGCCGCGCATGCACGCGAACACCAGACGGTGCAACGCATCAATCTCCGCAGCCTTGGCCGCGCTGACCTCAGGCGCTGCTGGAGCCTCTGCCTGCCACGGTTCCTGCCCGGATGTTTCGTTCCCGGTTCGTTGCAAAGGTGCCTCTTGGAAACGTGGAAGCAGTGTACCGCGTGCGTCGCGCTGCACCGGCAGATCGTTCGGCGTAGTCTGCCGCCGAACCGGTTTCTGCCATTGCCCTGCTGCAGTGCAGCCTGGCTGCATCGGTTGAAACGGCGTCATCGGGATGGTCAACGTACCCATGCATGCCTTTACGCATGTTCCTGCCGATTGGTTCCGTCGAAAGCGATCTTCTTCCCTTGGGAGCGGGCCGCAACATGTTCTACGGAGCGACTGTGCCCGTACCCTGAGGCGGCTTACAATTCCACCATGCGCACCACAGCACTTCTGCTCGTTCTTGCTGGCTCTGCTCTCTCATCTCAGGCTCAGACCGGTGACTGGCTCCCAACCTGGGGCACTGCCGAAATGGTGCTGCTTTCGACGGCTGACGCCGCCAGAACGCTGCCCATCGGCAAGCAGGCGGTGTCTGTTCGCCAGGTAATTCACATCAGCCAGGGCGGCAAGCGTGTGCGAGTGACTTTCACCAATGAGTTTGGCACCACGCCTCTGCGCATCGATGCCGCCCATGTGGCGTTCCTGTCCGCAGGTAGCAAAATTCTACCGGCTACAGACCGTCCGCTGACCTTCGCCGGGCAACCGGGCGTAACCATTGCTCCGGGACAGTTCATCAGCAGTGACGCAGTGAAGGAGACTGTGCCGATCTTTTCAGACCTGGTCATTACCACTTCCCTGCCGGTGCAGGACCTTCCAATCATCACCTACCATGCCGCTGCCCACACCACGACGTACATAGCTCCCGGTGATCTGCTGACCGCAGAACAATTCCTCCCGGCCACGGCGATGCCGCCGGGC
>CAXTFT010000174.1:0-2539 GCA_964243585.1 uncultured Terriglobus sp. | reverse complement strand
CTCGGAGGCTTCATGAGCGCACCTGACGTGGCCGCTCCTATTGCCTCACCGCTCGGGGAGAGGGCCGTTGTGCAAAGTGCCACCAGCCCGGACGCTGCCCGCAGTGCCGGAAGCAGTTTGAATGGCTCTGTTCTTCAAACCACTTCCTGGTACTTCCTTAAGGATGTTGAGGTTGATCGCACACGGAAGTCTGCCGCAGTCGTTGCGTTCGGTGATTCCATCACGGACGGAACAGGATCCACGTCAGAAGCCAATCGCCGCTGGCCTGATGTACTGGCTCCGCTCTTGGCATCCGGTAAAAAGACCGGCGCTTTCTCCGTCGTGAATGAAGGCATCGGCGGTAACCGGATTCTGCATGAAGGTGCCGGACCCAGTGCACTGGACCGCTTCGATCGCGAGGTGCTGAGCCAGCCGAACGTGCGATACGTACTGATGCTTGAGGGCATCAACGATCTTGGCAACATGCATCGCGCGCCCGCCGATTCCGTTACCGAGCAGCAGATGACCGACGCGTTCACCACGTTGGCGAACAAGTCACATGCCCGTGGCGTAAAGTTCATTCCCGCGACTATCCTGCCTTACAACGGTGCGAAGTACTTTAGCGCCGACGGCGAGCAGATGCGGCAGAACCTTAACACCTTTATCCGTACCAGCCCGATCTTCGATGGCTTCATTGATTTTGACAAGGTAATCAGCGACCCGAAACACCCGGACACCATGCTGCCGAAGTATGATCACGGTGATCACTTGCATCCATCCGACGAAGGTTATGCAGCTATGGGCGCTGCTATTAACCTGAAACTTTTCCGCAAGAAGTAGTAGCTGCGACTACTCCTGATCTCAGCTGGGGCCGATGCAGAGACCTGCTGTGCATGCTGAGCCAAGTCAAACTATTGCTTAGGCACCTGGATCGTCTGGTGCAGCGTCTTGAAGCAGGGAATGGCAGTAGTAGCGTTGGAAGCAAGCGAGTCACGCACGCTGCCGTCAAACACGGTGCTGTCCCCTGGCCTTAGAAAGACCCGCGACCCGGGCACATCACATTCAGGCTCACGCGTCAGTTTCATGGCAAAGACTGTGTGATCACGCAGCAGAGACTGGCGGATCGGCAAGCCGAATCCCGGGTACTGGTCCACCAGGCGGGCAAACTGATGTTCCCCATCCTTTACCTGCACGTCTGCCAGGTAGATTTCCTGGTTGCCGGCAAAACTCTGGCGTGACGAACTGCTTACCGCGAGAATCCGAACCGTTGCCTTCATCGGTTTGGACTGATTACCAAAAGCCGATGGCTTCGACGCGGCACCCGCGCTACAAACGTACGCTGTACCCAGCACAACTCCGAGCCACATCCCGCGCATATGGAACCCCAACGCCGCTTGTCTGCCAGCGTACCGCTTCATCATAGCCGCAGCACGCTAGGCGGGGTTTACAGCAGAGATAACCTGCTGGCTGAACCGCTCCATTTCTTCCATCTGTGGACTGAACTGCAGTAGCAACAGGTTTACCCCAGCCTCACGGAACCGGCCCACCTGTTCCTGAATTGCACCGGGCGTTCCGATCAGCCCGGAACGGAGGCCACGATTGGATACCGAGTATTCCTTAATCGACATAGCCTGCTCTAACTGCGTGCCTTGCAGCCATTGCTGGTAATTAGCAAAGCCCTTGGCACTGGCCTGCACATCCGTGATGCGGTTTAGTTCCTGCTCCACCGCCGCATCGGTGTCTCTCACGATGGAGTAGCCGGCAACGCCATACTGCATGGGGCCAAGTCCAAGGCCTTCGCGCCGCTCGCGCATGTCGGAGATTTTGGCGGCAACATGCTCCGGCGAGTCGCCATGCATCACGTAAGCGTCACACTTCTGCGCAATTAAATTTTTGGCCGCCTCGGACTCCCCGCCCGCGTAGATCGGAGGACGGGGCGAGCGGACCGGCTTTGGCTCAAGGACTGTGTCTTCTGTCCTGTAGTACTTGCCTGCGTGGCTGTACCGCTTCTCATGCCAGAGGCTGTCAACTACCTCAAGCCATTCAGCGGTACGTCCGTAGCGGTCATCATGCCGCTCAAAATCTACACCGTACATGCGCGCCTCCTGCTCCCACCAAGAGGAAACAACATTGAGCGCCAGCCGTCCGTTGCTAATTCGATCGACATTTGCTGCCTGCTTTGCGAAGAGTGCCGGTGAGTGGAAGGTTGGGCGAACGGCGACCATCAGCTCCAACTTCTCAGTTATCGCAGCAATCGCAGCGGCAGTCGACCAGGCATCCAGGCTGGGCGCATCCACTCCCTTGATGTCATTGAGATTGAGCTCTGCAATCAACGAAAGATCGAAGCCGATCTGCTCACTGCGACGCGCAAGCTTGCTGACATACTCCCAGCTAGCCTCCATGCCTTCATCTTCGACGTTGCGCAGCCAGCCGCCGAACACCGGCATCCAGTAGCCGAAGCGCATCCCTGGGCTACCCGGCACGTCGCACCTCAGCCTCCAAGTAATCGGCAAGATTCTCAACTGGGTTGAAGCCAATCACCCGCGGAGCATCCGCAACA
>CAXTFT010000173.1:0-6746 GCA_964243585.1 uncultured Terriglobus sp. | reverse complement strand
CCGAGTCACTGTAGGCTGTGGCCGCAAAGGATGGTATGCCACCACGGCCAAGCAGGCTGGGCGGCAGTGCGCTGGCACCCACCGTGCCTTGCATCAGCAGGTCGACTTCGGGAGCGTTGTGTTGAGGCGTTGCACCAGCCATGTTCGTTTCCTCTCGCGTTGCTGCTGTGTTCATCCGTAGCTCCATTGCTGCGCGGCCTAGCTGCCGACCAGTGGAGCGCCTACCGTGCCGAGGCTGCGTACCCGCACCTCTGGCGGGATCTCCGCCGGTGCCAGCACCGTAACCTTGGGCAGGAAGGGCTCCAGCCAGCGGCGCAGGTGGTAGCGTGCCGGCGATGGACAAAGAAGCACGGGCAGGGCCATTGGCGCGTTGTCGCCGGTTAGCCGTTTCACAGACTCAAGCAGAGGCCGCAGGAAGTTGGTGCCAACCTGCGCGGGCCTGCCCGTCTCGCCCAGCAGCCGTGCCGCCCCTTCAGGATCGAAGGTTGAAATAATCTGCTCCTCCACGGAGCGGTCCAGCATAAGGACCGGCAAGCCACCTTCGGTATCAAGCAGCGGACGCACCAGGCTGCGGCCAAGTGCCTGCCGTATTTGCTCTGTAAGAAAAACCACATGCTTTGATTGCGCGGCAGCCTCGACCATGGTCTCCAACACCGTACCCAGGTTGCGTATCGACACCTGTTCGCGCAGCAGTTGCTGCAGAACCTTCTGTATCTCACCCAAGCTCATCAATTTGGGCAGTAATTCTTCCATCAGCTTGGGGTGGGAATCGTTAATGGAGTCCAGCAGTCGCTTGGTCTCAGCTCGGCCTAACAATTCATGTGCATGGCGCCGAATCAATTCCGCCAGGTGTGTTCCGATCACGGCAGTCTGGTCCACAACGGAGTAGCCCGCGGCGAGTGCCTGCTCTTCAAGTCCCTGCTCAATCCACCTGGCCTGCACGCCGAACGCGGGCTCTCGTGTCTCGATACCGGGCAGCGGGCGAGCGCGTGGGTCGGAGTTGACGGCCAGCAGGCAGTTCGCTTCCGTCTGCCAGCGGCCGATCTCCGTGCCCCGTAACAGGACAACGTACTCGCGTGGGCGCAGGCGCAGATTATCGGTGATGTGCACAGGTGGCACGATAAAGCCGAGCTCCGTAGCCAGGTGCCGCCGCAGCGCGCGCACGCGGTTCAGCATCTGGCCGCCCTGTTTTTCATCCACCAACGGGATCAGCTGAAAACCGATTTCCAGAGTCAGGTCATCCACCTTGAGCAGGCTGGCCAGGTCCTCACCTGCCGGAGCAGCTGCGTTCGCACCGTCCTTGCCAGCAGCAGCGATGGCAAGTTCGGCAGCTGCTGCATCCTGCTCAGAAGGAAGCCTGCGTGCAAACAGAGCAAGACAAGCCGCTACAAGCACAAAGGGCAGCTTGGGTATGCCCGGGATCAACGCCATCGCAAGCAGCACGCCGCTGGCCATGAAGATCGTATTCCGTCGCGCGAACAGCTGGGTGTTCAGCTCCTGTTCCAGCGTTCCGGCAGACGACGCACGTGTCAGCACAAGGCCGCCCGCAACGCTGACCAGCAGGCTGGGAATCATGGTGACCAGGCCATCACCCACGGTAAGGATGGTGTAGGTTTTGACTGCGGTCGCAAGATCCACGCCCTGCTGCATGACGCCGATCAGAAGGCCCGCAATAATGTTGATAGCGGTGATAAGAATCGTCGCCATGGAATCGCGCTGGTTGAACCGGGCTGCGCCGTCCATGGCACCGTAAAATTCTGCTTCGCGCGCAATGGCTTCGCGGCGTTTTCGCGCGCCCTGCTCGTCGATCAAGCCAGCGTTCATATCCGCATCGATCGCCATCTGCTTACCGGGCAGGGCGTCCAGCGTGAAGCGGGCCGTCACTTCCGCAGTCCGCACCGCGCCGTGCGATACCACCAGAAACTGGATGGCGATCAGCGCAAGGAAGAGCACAAAACCGACGACATAATTACCGCCCACCACGAACTGTCCGAAGGCCTGAATCACCTCGCCCGCGGCGCTGGTCCCTTCGCTGCCATGCAACAGAATGCGTCGACTCGACGCCAGGTTCAGTGACAGGCGAAACAGCGTCAACAGCAGCAGCAACGTTGGAAATACGGAGAGATCCGTCGCTTTGCGCACCTGCACTGCCGTTAGAAAAACCAACAGCGACGCCGTAATGGAGATGGCGAGTAGCAGGTCAAGGATCACGCCCGGCAGCGGCACCAACATAACGAACACGGCACACATGGCACCGGCAGGCAGCAGGAACGGCTTGGCCTGCGCAAACGGCGTATTGCGCACAGGCTTTGTAAGTTCGTTCATCAGGATTCGCTTTCAGGTGTCTCGGTTTGCGAGTAATCAGCCAGCGGCAACACCGCTCGGGGTGGAGCGGCATAGCCATAGCCGCGATGTCCGGCCCGGTTAGCATCTCGACGGTTGCGTTCGGCACTCTCGCGGAACAGGAAAGCCAGAATGGCTGCGACGGCAGCATAGAGTTCGTATGGGATCGCCTGGCCTTCCTCTACGCTGCGGTACAATGAGCGTGCGAGCGGAGGGTTTTCGACAATGGGTACACCGGCCCAGCGCGCCTGTTCGCGAATCTCGTACGCGTGCAAGTCGCGTCCCTTGGTCAGAAGACGCGGTGCCGTCATGTTCTCAAAGTCAAACAGCAGCGCCACGGCATAATGCGTGGGGTTGGTGATCACCACGGCAGCCCGCGATACGTCGGCCTTGACACGGCGCTTCCGCATGGCGCGCTGAATTTGGCGGATGCGCCCCTTGATCTGCGGATTGCCGTTGCTCTGCTTTATCTCCTGCTTAACCTCTTCCTTGGTCATGCGCAGGCCACTGTTCCACTGCCGCCATTCGTTCACGTAATCCAGCCCTGCCCATCCCACTGAGATCCAGGCCGCATCGACTGCAAGGCTATATGCGGCCGAGAGCGTAAGCGGCAGGCGCGCATAAGTGGTCACAGGCAACGGGAAGACAGAGCCACGCAAGGCATACGAGGCCAGCATGACCACTGCCGCAGCAGGCAGCAAAGATTTCACCAGCCGTAGCAGTGATCGGGCCGAAAACATGTTCTTGATGTTGCTTGCAGGGCTAAGTCGAGTGGGCTTCCAGGCAAGTGCTGCAGGGCGTATCTGCACTCCACCGCTTTGCAACGCGCCAACGCCCACAGCACCAATCAGTGCCGCAGCCAGAACCAGGGCCAAGGGCGCCAAGCCGGGCAGCAGCATACGGGGCAGCATCCGCGCCAGGCCGTCATTGGTGTCAAAGGTCCTTGTTCCATTCTGCAAAGCGGCAGAGTAAGTTTGCGTCCAGGCCTTGACGAACTGCGATGACGCGCCCCGCAACAACAGCAACCCGGCAAGCATTCCGGCTGCGGATGTCAGTTCGCGACTGCGGACACCTTCACCACGTTCCCGCGATTTTCTCTTGCGCTCCTCTGAGGCTTTTTCTGATTTTTCACCACTCATCCGCGCAGACTCCTTTGTGCGGAATCAAGCAGCGCAACGAAGCGGTGTTCGATCCATGCAGGCCATACTGCAAGCGCACCGACCAGCATGCCGTATGACACCAGCGTCTTGATGGGAACACTTGCAATCTGTGCAGGCAGTGCGGGTGCCATGCGTCCCACCAGGCCGATGGCCACCTCGATCAGCAGCGCAGCAGCAACAACCGGCGCGGCAAGCTGCACACCTGCGAGAAAAATACCGGAGGCCGCGGCAAGCAGGGTCTCGCCTGTGTGTGCAGCAGCCGGTGCGTGTCCGAGAGGTACAGTTTGCAGTGTGCGCATAAGCGCTGCAAGCATGGTTCGGTGAAGGCCCGCAGACAGCAGCACAAGCAGTCCCATCCAGCTCAAGACGGTTCCAAGCACTTCTGTTTCAACCATCGAGTTAGGATCGAGCAGGTTGGCGAGCGAAAAAGAAAACGCGGTGCTCATCAGAGAGGATGCAAACAACAAGGCTTCGTTCAGAAACGCAAGGGTGAGTCCGAAGCAAAGTCCCACGGCAACTTCGCTCAGCAAAGCCGGCGCGGTTAGTTCTACTTGTGATCCCGGTATAGCCTGCGCAATCGGTGCCAGTAACACTACCAGCACCAGTACGAAGAGCGCCTTAACACGCGCCGGTATGCCGGGCGAACTGAAAACAGGCATAGTCATCAAGGCGCTGCCGAGCCGCATGGTGAGCAGCAAAGCCGCGGACAGAAAACCCTCCAACGCGTTAGCCGGTAGCACACTCGTCATGATCTGCTATCCCAGGTAACGATGAAAGTCAGACCACAGGTGAACCGTGTAAGCCACCGCACGCTGCAGGAACCATGGCATGCTGACCAGTCCCGCAAAGAAAACGAACAGGAGGCGAGGCACGGCGGTAATGGTTTGTTCCTGTATGCCGGTAAGTGTCTGCACCAGCGTCAGCGCAATGCTGATCAGGCAACCCAGAATCAGAAGCGGAGCACTCAGTAGCAGCGCTTCCAGCAGCATGCGTCTCATGATTTCGGCAACCTGATCGGGTCCCATTTTGACTTCCTCTTAGAAACTCTTGAGCAGTGACTGCGCCAGCAGATGCCAGCCGTCCACCATCACAAACAGCAGGATTTTTACCGGGGTTGAGACCACGGTCGGTGGCATCTGCAGCATGCCGATGGAGGTGGTCACGCTGGCCACTACCAGATCCACCAGCAGGAAGGGCAGGAACAGGATGGCCCCGATCTGGAAGCCGGACTTGAGTTCGCTGAGCATGTAAGCCGGCACCACGATCTGCATGGGCGCGTCTTCCCTCTTCTGCAGACGAGTTGTCTGTGAAGCGGAGGCGAACAATTCCAGATCTTTGTCCCGGGCATACCGGAGCATGTATGCACGCATCGGAGCGGCACCGCGTGAGAGAGCGTCCTCACCGGAAAGTACTCCCGCGCGGTATGGCACGACGGCCTGCTGCTCCACCTGGTTGATCACTGGCTGCATCAGGAACCACGTCATCATCAAGCCCAGTGCCATCAGAATCTGGTTTGAAGGAGCCGTCTGTGTTCCAAGTGCCTGCCGCAGAAAGTGGAAGACGATCAGCAGCCGAACCAGCGGCGTCATGGCCAGCAGCATGGCCGGCACAAGCGTCAGCAGGGTCAATCCAACGACAACGGCCCACGGCGAGCTCTGCCCTGTCGCAAGGGCCTCCGCGATGCTTCTCGGCGCAGGAGCCGTGCTTGCATTGCCGGCCTTTGCAGGCGGTGTTGCAGGTGTAGGTGTCTCTGGTGCCGCTGCACGGTTCGTTGCCGTCACAGGCGGTGTGCCACGCGATGCGACTACGTTGGCTTGCGATGCGGAAGTACGCAAAGCCCTTGGAGCCGCGTGTACCTGCACACGATGTAACGCAACCATCCGCGCCCACGCTTCGGTCGTGATGCAGCACAGGGCAAGTAAAGAGAGCAGAGGCAACAGCAGCTTCATTGCGGCGGCTCCTTTTCTGCCGGATCGTCCCGCATGGCAACGTGCTGTGTTAGCGGGACTGGCGCACTCATGCTGTCACCGCCGGCTGCAATCAGGAAGCGCATGCCATCACACTCCACGAGATAAACCGCCCGCTTTGGACCAAGCTGAAGGCTTTCTACCTGCTTCAGCAGGCGGGTTTGCGGCTGCTTACGGACACAAAGAAGAGCGGCAAGCCGATGCACGATACTGTTGCTGCGCAACGGGTTACTGGAGTCGTCCAGTGACCGTTCCATGCGTGTCTGAGGAGTTTGGGCCATGTCAGGTAAGCCGCGTCAGGCGAATGGCCATCTGTCCATCCACGTTGTCCAGTTCCGCCCAACCCAGCAGCGCTCCACCCACGCGAACGGGCACGTCCTCAGCGGCGGAAATGTACGTGAACAGGGTAGTTCCAGGCCGCAGCAGGCAGAGATCACGAAGCTTCATGCCAGCAAGCGGGATGGTGACAGCGAGGCGAAACGGTACGTTGCGTGCTGTTCGCCAGGGTAGAGTTTGAGGTGTCGGCAACAGGGCGCCTGTACCACTTTCCATTTGCGGTGCAATGTGGTCTGGCTGGCTCATCCGCGCTGCACCAGGAAATCAGTGAAGTAGATTTCCAGCACCCGAGTTTCCATGTTGTGCAACTTATATTGCTCATCCAGCTTCTTCTTGAGCAGTTCGCGGCCGTCCGGCTCAAGCAATGTGTCCGCAGTTTCACGACTCAACACGATCAGCGTCGTGTCACGCAGAGCAGCAGCAGCGCCGTCGATTGCCTTTGGATCTACCGGCGCTTCTTTCTTCTTCGCAGGCAGTTCCTCATCGCGAATGCGCAGACTGACTGCGGCACGCAGATAGCTGCGTCCACCTGCATCAGCAAGGTTCACCACCATGGGTTCCAGCGCCAGCACGTGTGAGGGTGACTGAGCCAGTTCGGTTGACGGCGTCGGGATCTCTGCCGCAGCAGCCCCTGCGTGTGCTGCAAGCCTGCCAGACTTGACCAGCCAGAAACCTCCTCCACCCACAACGCCCAGGGTAAGCACGGTGGATAGCAAGACCGGGATCAGAATGGACATGAGCCCCACCTTCGCAGGTGTGGACCCGGCAGCAGATGCGTCAGCAACAGCGGAAGTCATACGGCTGCACAGGTGCATGCCGACAGCCAAATAAAAAAGGGTTGCATTAGCGATGGCTAACACAACCCCCCGAACGGCTTGGTTACTCCGTGACAAGTCTTATAAATAGACCTAACGAATCATGTTGATCGTGTCCTGCGTTA
>CAXTFT010000172.1:0-6909 GCA_964243585.1 uncultured Terriglobus sp. | reverse complement strand
GCCGAAGGAACACCTCGGGCTGCCGAATGAAAAGGATGTGAAGGACGGCATCATCGCGTACAAGATAGCAGCGCATGCGGCGGATATCGCACGGCACCGTCCCGGCGCACGCGACCGCGACGATGCCATCAGCCACGCTCGCTACACCTTCGACTGGGATGCGCAATTCGACCTGTCACTGGACCCGGAGACCGCACGCGGCATGCATGACGAAACCCTGCCGGACGATTACTACAAGGAAGCTGCGTTCTGCAGCATGTGCGGACCCAAGTTCTGCTCAATGAACTGGTCCAGCAAGGTAGACAAGTACAACGAGGAAGTCCACGGCCTGAAGAAGCCGGAACTGATGCAGATTATGACGGAGCAGCTGGCACTTAGGAACTAAGTAGTACTCATAGACCTAAAGGGCCGCACACATCATGTGCGGCCCTTTGACTTTTCAAATGCGGGTCGCTAAAGAGAGGAAAGCGGTTCCGTGCAGAACCTGCAGCGCACCGCCGCCAGCGGCACGTCCGAGATGCATTGCGGACACACACGCGTGCTCGGTTCGACGGGCTTCTCAAAGCGCGATATTAAGGTCTTCATGGGAATCACGATCAGGAAGTAGATCGCGGCGGCGTTGATCAGGAAGTTGATCACTGTGTTGAGGAACTTGCCGATGTGGATCTCGCCCGGTGGAATGTAGTTCGCGGGCAGCGGGCTGGGTGGTGCGACGGCGTGCAGCACCGGCATGTGAATTACCAGGCTCGAGAAGTCCGGCGCGCCGACCAGCGCGGCAATGAACGGCGTAATGACATCTGCCGTGACGGACGCGGTAATACTCGCAAACGCAGCACCGATGATGACGGCGACGGCGAGGTCGACCACGTTGCCGCGCAGGATAAACTCTCGAAAACCTTTAAACATGGTGCCTCCCGGAATGTGGTCAGCTTACAGCCAGAGAGGATAAATGAGGAAGAACAGAATCAGGCACACCACCATCAGGTCCATGTAGGCGCACAGGATCACGCCTCCGTGATACCAGTTCCAGCGGGAGCGCATGCAGCGAAGTGTGTCCGCTGTGCCGGTAAAGGCGACTAAAAGCGGGACAATCATCCAGATAGTTCCCCGGTTATGCGGGAAATCTGACAGGCGGAACGCCAACAGCAGGCTAAAAAACACTAGAAGATTTGCACGCACCAAGGAGTGCTGGCGCCAGTCGCCAAGCGCCCGCACCGTGGCACTAAATTGCGTGGTCATCCGGGCCGGCCTGCATGGCTAGCATGCTCTCCGAGTAAGGCGCGCGCAGCAGGCCGCGTTCCGTAATGATGGCGGTCACGTACTTCGAGGGCGTTACGTCGAAGGCCGGATTTTCGATGCCCGCACCGTCCGGCGTCATCTGCTTGCCGTTCGAGTGCGTGACCTCGTAGGCGCTGCGCTGCTCGATGGGGATGTCGTCACCGGTCGCAGTCGCCATATCGATGGTGGCCCAGGGCGCGGCAACGTAGAACGGGATGCCGTGCTCCTTCGCCAGGATGGCGACCGAATAGGTGCCGATCTTGTTGGCCACGTCGCCGTTGGCGGCGATGCGGTCCGCACCCACGATGACGGCCTGGACTCGTCCCTTGCCCATGAGATAGCCGCTCATGTTGTCACACAGGACGGTGGTGGGAATGTTGTCCTGCAGCAGTTCCCACGCGGTCAGCCGTGCACCCTGCAGGTAGGGCCGTGTTTCATCTGCCAGCACGTCGATCTTCGCTCCTGCTTCTACGGCTGCGCGAATGACACCAAGCGCCGTGCCGTAGCCCGCGGCACAGAGCGCACCGGCATTGCAATGTGTCAGCACGGTACCTTCGCGCGGCAGGAGGTGTTCGCCCACCTGGCCCATGGTGCGGCAGGTGGCGATGTCCTCGTCGTACATGCGCTTTGCTTCGAGGACAACCTCTGCGCGGATTGCTGCAATCTGTTCGGCATCGCTGCCAATTGCGGGCTGCTCTTGCACCAGCTTCACGAAGAGGCTGCGGATGCGCTCGATGCCCCAGAACAGGTTGACCGCCGTAGGCCGTGTGCGGGCAAGCACGTCCGCCATGACGTCAACGTCCTTTGCCAGAGCTTCAACGGTTTTGGCAGGCGAGTTCTGGATGCCGAGAGCCATCCCCATGCCTGCGGAAACGCCGATTGCCGGCGCGCCGCGCACGATCATGTCACGGATGACGGTAGCAACTTCTTCGTAGCCGGTGGCGAGCACGTACACCTGTTCCAGGGGGAGCTTTGTCTGATCGAGAAAGCGAACGCCCTCGTCGGTCCATTCAAGAGTGGGAATCATCGTCTTTCAGTTTACCGCCGGGGAACGTACCGTTAGCGGTGCGTGGAATCCGCTTTGAAGATGCCATACTTTTCACCCAGGAATTGCTGCAGCGGGCGCGAAAGGCAGGCGGTTATTTCCTGCCACGTGATCAGCAGCATGCGGCTGCGCAGTTCACCGGCGTGAACGCAGGACAGCACGACGGACCAGTCATGCTGCAGGTCTGGTCGCCGCGCGTCGCAGAAGACGGCGAAGCGCGCAGCGTGATGCTGCGCCGCAAGCACGCCACGCAGTAATTGGTAGCAGCGAAACTGCGCACGTGCGCGCGGCAGCCGGTCGACGTCGAAGACTGCTTCGAACTCACGGTAACGATCCATTAAGTGGGGCCGCGCGGTCTGGAAGCCGGACTCACCGAGCTTGGCCTCAACCAGCAGGTCGCCAATCTGCATGTCGACTTCGGTGCGGTCGTCGTAACCGCCCCGAAGCGGCGTAAGGACACGGACGCCGAACTCCGGCTGCGTACCACCTTCTAAACTCAGCAGGCGGCACAGTGCGGCTGACTGCAGTGTCGCCGGTGCGCAGAAGATGTTCATTAAGAGCGCGTCAGAGCTGATGGAGCAATCCAGTTCCCTGCGTTGTCGCTCCTGGCCACGCACGATGCGATGCGATGCGGTGTAGATTTTGTCCAGACGCCGAGCCCACTCAGGCCGGGCGAGGATGCGGCGGTACGCAGAAGGGAAGAAGTTGGCATGGTTGCCGGTTTCATCTTCGCGGTAGAGAACCGAGGGCACGCTGCCGTATGTGGTCTCGTAATCCGCGCCGGATACCCGCAGGAGGTTTCGCGTGCTGATTTCACGGCGTAGGTTCGCAGGCGTTTGCACGAGGAGCAGTTCCGATGTGGTTCGGCGAGGCACGCCTCGATTGTAGGCGATCAAAAGGCGAACCCGCGCACGTCATGCTTGTCACTACACTTGCCCAATGCGCCTTCTGGACAAACGCAAGCTTGGACCGCATGAAGACTGGTACGGCAACAACGCGGCGGTGACGTGCTACGCCTGTGGCAAGGTGTTCCTGACCTCGCAGGTGCTGAACCGTAAAGGACGCGCCTGTCCTGAATTTGGTGCCTGCAAGGTGGTTTTCACCAAACAGGGAGTGGCTGTGAGCGAGGCAGGCGACTAATCCTGCCGCAGCTTCTCCGCTCGTACATCCGACGCGGTAAACACGGAAACAAACGGCGCAGACGCGATGGCCGCCTGGATCTTTGCTCTGCCACCCTGTTCGCGATCCACGAGGCACAGCACTGCGGCGACGCGCATGCCCGCCGCCTGCACGGCTTCAACAGCAGTAATCGTCGAGCCGCCCGTCGTGCAGACGTCGTCAACCACGACGACCTCCGCGCCTGCTTGCACGTAGCCTTCAATCTGGCGTCCCGTGCCGTGCGTCTTCATGGCCTTGCGTACCAGGAAGCCGTGAATGGCCTTCGACTCAGGATGCGCAAGCTGCCACCATGCGCTAGCCGCCGCGGTATTGGAGACCAGCGGGTCTGCACCCATGGTCAGACCGCCTACCGCCACCGCCTGCGGTGCGTGCTGACGGATCGACTCTGCGAAGATCAGCCCGCTGAGCCGTCCGCCTTCCGCATCGAGTGTGGTCGTGCGGCAGTCGATGTAGTAGTCACTCTTTGCGCCAGAGGCAAGGGTGAAGTCTCCGAGCCGGAAGGAAATCTTTGCAATCAGGAAGAGCAGGGCGGTGCGGTCGGCTTGCAGGGCGGTTTGAAGGTCCATCGTTTGATTCTATGCAGACAGCAGTGCTGGGCCGTCATCACGATGCCTGCCCTGGGCTGCAGAGGGCGAAGCGAAGAATCCTGAAGCATTGCAGCCGGCCGGCTCGGTCCAAAGCTTCTTGCTAGAAAGCCACGCCATCCTCTACCTGTCCATACTCCCTCGGGATCCTTCGGTCGCTTTGCTCGGTCAGGATGACGGGCTAGCGTGTCACTTTGTCCAGGTGGCGGAAGCCGTCCGTCACGAAGAAGATGATGACAAAGATCCAGCCGTTGTAAACCGCATGAACTACAGTGCTTGCAGCGACCGAGTTGAGCCGGATGCGCACGGCCGTTAGTGCGCCACCGACCAGCCACAGAACGCCGACGGCACTCCATGCAAAGCCGAGTTGCTTTGCGTGCATCGCGGCAAAAAGGCCGCTACTGATAACGCCAGCAACGATCCATGCAGTGCGGCTCAGACTCTTTACGGGCAAGGCAGTAAGCTGCCCATCCGCATCCCCGTTCAACATAAGACCGCTCCGCAAAGGCAGCAGCTTTGCGGCAAGCCAGTCCCATGCAATTGCCAGCCCGCGCAGCAGAAAACCGCGAAAGAAGATTTCCTCACACATGGGTGCAACCAGCGTCCCAAACAGGGCGACTACCCAGACATCCGCAGGGTGCTGAAAGAACTCGTCGATGGGCATCTTCTTGTCGAGATGAAGGCGGCTCTCGAGCAACTGCGCGACCAGGCTCAGCGCGACACCGCCCAACGCCAGCCAGCCTGCAAAGCGAGCCGCTATTTGCCGATGCCACTGGATGGTGTCGCCAAAATTGCGATGCCACATACGCGGAAAGACCAGCGCAGCAAAGCCCAGCGTCACGCCGAAAGTTAACAGTTCAATAAGGATGTTGGTCTTGGGAAAACCGTGTGTCAGTGCTGCCGAGTCGCGCGGCAGCAGGTGCAGCGCGACGCCTGCCACCGCCACGCCGACACCCGTCAGCAAAAGAACAATGAAGCCGACCAGGAGCAGTAGGCCTGTGTAGCCCAAGTGAGGTTGCTGTGAGTCCGCCTGTTCCTGCGGCAGGGGACCAGCAAGCCCTCCCGATGAGCCCCTCGGGGCAGGAATAGAAGGGATGTAATCTTCCGGCCGAAAGTCGGTGCTCATGCAGGTTGCAACCTCGCGGCTTTCTTTGCCTTGGCTTTTTCTGCGGACTTCTTCGCTGCGACCTTGCGGCGGGCGTTGCGCTCTTCCACGCTGGGGGCGAACTTGGTGGCGTTGGCTATCTCTGTCTTAATGGTAACCGGCGCGACATATCCAGGTGCGGGAGCGCGTTCGCTGCCCGGGCGTTCCGCGTAGAGCTTTGCCAGGAACGATCCGGTATGCGACGCGGCTACCTTTGCCACCTGCTCCGGCGTGCCCTCCGCGACGACGGTGCCGCCGCCCCGCCCACCCTCCGGACCCATGTCGATGATCCAGTCGGCGTTGCGGATCACATCGAGATTGTGCTCGATGATCAGCACGGAATTACCCAGGCCGACCAACCGCTGCAGCACCTCCAGCAGCTTCCGCACATCGTCGAAATGCAGGCCGGTGGTTGGCTCGTCCAGCAGATAGAGCGTGCGTCCGGTCTGGCGTTTGCTCAGTTCCTTGGCGAGCTTCATGCGCTGCGCTTCGCCACCGCTGAGCGTCGTGGCGGACTGGCCCAGGTGAATGTAGCCCAGGCCGACATCGACCAACGTTTGCAGCTTCTGCTTGATGTTCGGCAGATCACCCAGCACGGCCAGCGCGTCACCGATGGGCAGGTCCAGTACGTCGGCGATACTGTAGCCGTTCAGCTTCACGGCGAGCGTCTCCTGGTTATAGCGGCGACCGTTGCAGACGTCGCACAGCACGTAGACGTCGGGTAGAAAGTTCATCTCGATGCGTCGCTGCCCGTCGCCCTGGCAAGCTTCGCAGCGGCCGCCCTGCACGTTGAACGAGAAGCGACCCGACTTGTAGCCGCGTTCCCGCGACTCCGGCAGCATGGCGAAGTACTCGCGGATGGCCGTGAACACGCCGGTGTAGGTTGCCGGATTGGATCGCGGTGTGCGACCGATTGGCGACTGGTCGATCTGCACGGCCTTGTCCAACTGCTCGATGCCCAGCACCGCCTTGTGCGCGCCCGGTTCTTCCTTGCTGCGGTAGAGCTGCTTTGCCAGTGAGCGATACAGAATGTCGTTGACCAGCGTGCTTTTGCCACTGCCGCTGACACCGGTGATGACGGTCATGACGCCAAGCGGAAAGCTGGCGGTGACGTCCTTCAGGTTATGGCTCTTTGCACCCTCGACGACGAGCTCCTTGCCGGAGAGTGCGCGTGGCGCGTCGTTGCTGCGAATGTCGATCCTGCCGGAGAGGTACTGGGCGGTCAGCGATTCCGGCACTGCGGCGACTTCGTCGGGCGTGCCCGCAGCGATCAGCGCGCCGCCGTTCTTGCCCGCGCCGGGGCCAAGGTCCAGAACGTAGTCGGCCTTGCGGATGGTGTCTTCGTCGTGCTCGACGACGAGGACGGTGTTGCCCAGGTCGCGCAGGTTTTCCATCGCCGCAATGAGCTTCTGATTGTCGCGCTGGTGCAGGCCGATGGACGGCTCATCCAGCACGTACAGCACGCCGCGCAGGCGCGAGCCGATCTGTGTGGCCAGCCGGATACGCTGCCCTTCGCCGCCGCTGAGCGTGGCCGCGCTTCGATTGAGTGAAAGGTAGGTCAGGCCGACGGCGTTCAGGAACTCGAGCCGCTCGATGACTTCCTTCTGCAGGCGGTCGGCAATGAGTCGTTCGCGACCGGTGAAGTGGAAAGTCTGCGCGGCCTGCATAGCTTCGTCCAG
>CAXTFT010000171.1:0-6910 GCA_964243585.1 uncultured Terriglobus sp. | reverse complement strand
GCAGATCGATTTTGCTGTTCAGTAACTGGATCACGCCAACCACGCCCTCAGCCGACCGCACGGGCATGCAGGCTATGGAATGGATTTCCAGCCCGGGGTTGTTTCGGCTGAACTCCTGCCAGCGCGGTTCTACCGTGGTGTCGGGTACGACCATGGGGTTGCCAGTTAAGGCGACCCATCCCGCGACGCCTTCACCCATGGGAACGCGCAACCCACGCAGGCTGTTTGTGTCTTCTCCTACCGCAATGACGTAATAGAGGTCGTTCTTTTCCTTATCGACCAGCATCATGGACCAGCGTTCCGGCCCGAAGAACTGGGCCATCTTGGTCATCACAGTGGTCAATACAATTTCAAGCTCCAGCGTGGAAGTCAGTGCACGTGCAACATCATGGAACAGGCGGGTGTAGTCCTGTTGGATGGCATTCGTAAACTCGAGTTCCAGATCCTTCTTTGACTTACCGAATCGCATGAGTTTCCGCCGTCGGGCTCTGCTCTAAATGGGACAGCCCTGCTCGATCCAAATTCCCGCACTCCTGATCACTTCGGCTGTTGTTTGTTGTACGTTCCAACCTCGTAAAGGGATTGACCGTATTCGCGGCAATCATTGCGGCACAGCCCCGTACATGTACGGAGGGCCTGATGCCGATTACCTTGTATACGCAGTTATGCGCCAAGTTGTTTCAGCATAAACAGTTTAGCCTCCGATTTGCACCATGCTACGAGACGGCTTCAGGAAACCTGCCTCACCAATGTGGTGTCTTGCCTCTTTAGTGTCAACCACGGAACGGACATAGCTGCGTAGCTCCGAAGGAGCCAACCCGCGCTGCATTCGCCCGTATAGGTCGTGGTCGATTTGAGAGAACAGGCAGGTTCTCAGTTTGCCATCGCTGGTCAGCCGGATGCGTGAGCAATGTCCGCAAAACGGCCTCGAGACTGGCGCGATGATGCCGATCTCACCAAGGCCATCAAGGAAGCCGTAGCGCCTTGCGGTCTCGCTAAGTGCATTGGGCTCGAGCGGGATCAGTGGCTGTACCCGGCCGATACGCTCCAGAATCTCTGCTTCGCGAACCACGGTTTCCGGTGCCCAGGTGCGTCCCTCTTCCAGTGGCATGAACTCGATAAAGCGCAAAATGATCGATTCCCGCCGCGCAAAGTCCGCGAAAGCTTCGATCTGGTCCTCGTTGAAACCGCGCATCAGAACGCAGTTCACCTTTACAGGGTTCAACCCTGCGTCCTGCGCCGCATGAATCCCATCCAGAACACGCTGAAAGGCGCGCGGAACGCGTGTAATTCGCTCAAATGTGGCAGCATCGACCGCGTCCATACTGACAGTGATGCGGTTCAATCCTGCCGCTTTCAGATCGCGTGCCATCCCCGCCAGCAGGTGACCATTGGTGGTCAGAGCAATATCCAGTGGCGTTCCGTCATGAGTGGGCAGATCCTGCTCATCATAGCCGCGGTGAAGATGATGGAGCTCGCGAATGAAATCGAGCAGACCATTGCGCAGCAGCGGTTCGCCGCCTGTCAGCCTGACCTTTTCAATCCCAAGAGTTACCAGCAGCCTCACCATGCGCGCATAGTCTGTCGTGGGAAGTTCGCTTACCCCCGTTCCGTGCTCACCTGTACGGCAGTACACACAGCGGTAGTTGCAGCGGTCGGTGACTGAGACTCTCAAGTCAGTGATAGCTCGGCCAAAGCTGTCCCGCAATCTACGCAACTCTGCCGGCAACGGCATATTTTCATTATGTACCGGTAGCGGAATGGGAAGGAGGGTAGCCATCTTTGTATGCATTCATTCGATGCCACAGAATGCAATTCGGCGGTAAGTCTCAGCACCTTCAGTAGATGTCGCCTTAAACATAAAATCCGCGCGATGTGCGCGGATTTACGATGCTGATCATGCTAGTAACTGGTGAACTCGTGGAACCCGCGGCGCAACGCCAATCCCCAAAGAAAGCATACGACCGAGGTAGTGCCTGTCGCAGCGGCCCAATAGAACATAGGGTGCACCCAACCGGGCGAGTGCGTAAGATCCTGGCCAACCCAGAGTATGCTCACCAACGTGGTGACCACAGCCATTTGCAAGCCGATTACCAGAAGCAATTGACCTCTGCGGCGCCGTGCATCCAGACGCTCAAGATCGTGCGGTGTCAGATTGCGTTCTTCCATGGGGATCAGCGAATTGGCCATGTGCTGCTTGTCTCCTGGTACATCTACACGGTTATTAAACCACACCCCTGCATTGCTCCTCAGTCAAGGAAGGCGACACTTTTTACGCCGGCAATTTCAAAACGCTTCCGGCAGCGTGGGTTAACGCAGTTTGCCGTGTCGTCGCGCAGCACCATGTAACTTTGCGCCTTGGCAAACCGGGCGCGGTCACGATCGTCTGCGCGGCCATTCAACTGCTTCTTCTTGCGACGAACGATCCAGTTGAGCTGATACTCGCCGGCCACGCCACACTTTCCACAAGTGAGCGTGTGGTTGCGCGCCTCGGTGCGTTCGTCGAAAAAATCCCGTTCTTCCACTGCTCTTACCTCATACAGGAGCGTTCGCCTGCTGCATGGAATCCTTGCTCCGGCATAAGAATAATCCTTTCCTATGACACAGCGCGACATGGGCTCCTGTATGTTGCCCATAGAAATCAAAGGGAGGTGCTTACCATGGCGAAGCGCAGGAAGGACGTATTTTCTGTGACCAGGACCGTGAAGGCGAACGCTCGCGAACGGGTCGGCACGCCGCCGCCGGAGGTTGTACTGCCCGATGAAAAGGCAAAGGCGGAGCGGCGCACGTCCAAGCACAAGACAACCTTGGCGACGATGCTGCAGCGGGAGGACGACAAATGAAGCAGGTACGACGGACAGGAGCATGCGTGAGTCTTGCGCTGGCAGGAACGATGGCATGTTCTGCACAGGTGGCGCAGACGCTCGGCATCAGCAAGGACAATCGCACGATCACTGTTACGGCAACGGATAACGCGTTCGCCATGGCGGACCAGGCTGTTGTCCACATCGGGTACCAGGCCTATGGGGAAGACGAGGGCAGCGCCTACGCAGAGGGGTCGCGGCGGTCGAACGGGGTAATTGACGCGCTACGTGCCGCCGGTGTTCCCGCGGACAGTATTGAAAGCGAAGACCAAAATCTGCAACCGCTGAACGAGTATGAGCTAAAGAACATTCCAGCTGCGTTGAAGAACATGAAATACCGCATCACCCAGAGCTGGACCGTTCGCACCACGCCTGAGGCCGCGGCAAAGACCCTCGACCTTGCCGTGAAGGCCGGTGCAAACCAAAGCGGCAGTATCGCCTGGGAGATGAAGGACGGCAGCCTGCTGGAAGCCGCGGCTTCGGCCAGGGCGCTGGCGCATGCGCAGGTTATTGCCGCCCGCATGGCCGAAGGGCTGCACACCAGGGTGGGTTCGCTGCTCTACGCCAGCAACCAGGCGCAGGAGACACTGGCCAGGCCGGCGCCCGTGATCATGATGGCGATGAAAAGGCAGACTGCCGATGCCAAGCCCCTGAGCCTATCCAGTCGGCGGGTGGAGCGCTCCGCCACGGTGTTTGCAATCTTTTCCATCGAGTAGCGCGTTCTCTTCCGACAGGCATACAGTTGCAGGCGAAGCGAGCGAGGGAACGCCATGACGACAGCGACAATAGACTCACCGGTTGAGACACACCCGACGCCCGATATCCCCAAGCCCATGCCGGAGGCCGAGGCGGTGTACCGTCGCTGGTTGGCGCACCTGCATGCCGAGTTTACCCGCCATACCAGTTGCACACGCCGCAGTGAGATTGTGCGGGATGAGCTGCACATGATCCTGCTGGGCCGCCCGCATGGTGGTCGCATGAACGCGTCGTTGATTTCAGAACTGCCGTTGGCGGTGCTGTCGGAGAGCTTTGATCCACGCAACGTGACGCTGCCTGCCGAGATGGAAGCGGATCTTGACCGGGTTCGTTTCAGTTCGATCAAGCCGCTCATCTGTTTTTGGCGCGGCTTCGACCGGTCCATTCTGGGTGCAAACCTGTGGCTGGGCCTGCGGTTTCGGTCCATGCTGGGCGCGCACATCTTTGCGGAAATGGGCAAAAATGTGCGCTTTTACCGAGACGTCGCCTTTGAGCGCGGCTACACACTCAGCTTTGCGGACGGTGCAGTGTTACGCCCTGGCGTGCGCATTGATGACCGCGAATCACGCACGATCTCAGGCGAACTCTCCTGACGGCCGAACTGCAGCATGACTTGTTGGTAGACTCCGTTCAGCATGAGCCAGGAAACCGCACTCATTCTCTTCGAGTTTGTCGCGCTGATCTTTGCGCTGTCGTTCCATGAGTGCGCACATGCCTGGACGGCTTCGTACTTTGGCGACCAGACAGCGCGTATGCTGGGCCGCGTAACGCTGAACCCGATCAAGCACCTTGATCCACTGGGGTCGGTCATCCTGCCGCTGGTATCGGCCTTTGCGCACTTTCCGCTGATCGGGTGGGCAAAGCCCACGCCGGTCACCACGCGCAACCTGCGTAACGTGAAGCGCGACGACATTCTGGTAACACTGGCGGGGCCTGCCTCTAATGTGCTGCTGGCGGTTATCTCTCTGATCCTGCTGCTGATTATGAAACACGTGATTCCTGGCGGGGCAGTGGCCGTGCTGAACGCGGCGCTGCTGTCTATGCGGATTGAGGGTGCGACGCTGGCCGGGCAGTCAGCAATCTTTCCGATAGCACTTCTGCTCTACAGTTCCATCGTTATCAATCTCTTGCTGGCCATTTTCAACCTGCTGCCGGTGCCCCCGCTGGACGGGTCGCGCATCCTTCGGCATTACTTACCCTACAGGGCGCTGCAAATGTACGACAACATCGGCGGCTTTGCCAACCTGATCATCCTGTACGCGCTCATGCGGACGGGAGTTCTAAACGTCTTTTATGCACCGGCGTTCGGCCTGTTCAACCGTCTGCTGCTTTCGGCGTAGTGTGCTTCGATCGTGCAGGCAAGTACAACAGCGCCGCCGCGTTAGCATGGAAGCTGTCCATGCAAGATCAACCTCAAGTCAAACGCCGCGTCCTGAGTGGTATGCGCCCCACGGGCCGCCTGCACCTGGGCAACTACATGGGTGCGCTGTACAACTGGGTCAAGCTACAGGACGAGTACGACTGCTTTTTCTTCATCGCCGACTGGCACGCGCTTACCACGGATTACGCGAAGCCGGGCGATGTGTTCGAGAAGTCGCATGACGTCGCACTCGACTTTTTGGCCGCTGGCCTCGACCCGCAACGTACCGTTCTGTTCAAGCAGACCGACGTGCCAGCCCATGCGGAGCTCAACCTCTTATTTGGCATGTTTACACCGCTTGGCTGGCTAGAACGTGTGCCGACCTACAAGGATCAGCAGGAGCAGCTGAGAGAGAAGGACCTTGCCACGTACGGATTCCTCGGCTATCCGCTGCTACAGTCCGCAGACATCCTGCTGTACAAGCCTGCCTTCGTTCCGGTGGGTCAGGACCAGGTTCCCCACGTAGAACTCACGCGGGAGGTCGCGCGCCGCTTCAATCAGCTGTACTGCTCCGCCGTGACACCGGAGGTTGCAGCGGCTAAGTCGGACAAGGAGCTGATGAAAGCCGAGATCAGCGAGAACGTGGTCGAAGAGATTACATTTCCAGAACCAAGGGCTTTGTTGACCCCTTCACCAAAGCTTCCCGGGCTTGATGGTCGAAAGATGTCGAAGAGTTACGGCAACACCATTGGCCTGACGGAATCCCCTGAGGACATCCGTAAAAAGCTCAAGACCATGGTGACCGATCCAGCGCGAGTACGCCGTACAGACCCCGGAAATCCCGACGTGTGTCCGGTTGGCGATCTGCACAAGGTCTTTTCTTCCACAGAGACGCTGGCGAAGGTCTATGACGGCTGCCGTACTGCCGGCATCGGTTGCATCGAGTGCAAGGGTTGGGCTGCTGACGGCATCATCCGGGAAATCGCGCCCATCGCTGCGCGCCGTAGCGAACTTGAGGTAAACCCGGCGTTTGTCGAAGACATTCTGCAGGATGGAGCCCGACGCGCACGGCAGGTTGCGGACGTGTCCATGCATGAGGCAATGGTCGCAGTCGGTCTAAGACGCGCCTGAAGATATGCTGGGGTTCGGAATGGCATCAGAGAGCTTGAGGACGCAATGATGGACAGCAACCAGAAGCCCGTTCCAAACGAAGACCAGCCTATGCCCGCGTTTGACGCGGACCGCATCAATCATTCCAACCTGGCGCCGCAAGGCAATATGAATCCCGAGGAAAACTTCGATAGCAAGTACACGCCCGAGGGAGATCACGAACAGGTGCCGAATATCCCGCCGTCGGCGACAGACCCGGCCTGAGCAGGATTTTGTACCCTGCTTTCCTCAGCTTTGTATCTTGCAGGAGTGCTCTCAAGTCATACTTGATGGGTTGTGATTGATACCGAAGCCATAGCGGACGAGGGAATACTTGTTGAGACAGCACCAGTCGCAGAGCAGGCGCTGGTGCTTGAATCTCCGGTCACTCCAGTTGCGGCAAAGCCAGCAAAGAAGGCGGCTGCTCCTGTGCCCAAGGAAGAAGCGTCACAGTCGCCCTTTTTGCTGACGGTCGCCAAGGTGTACGACGGCCCACTCGACCTGTTGCTGGACCTGATCCGGCGGCAGAGCATCGACATTTACGACATCCCCATCGCGCAGATCACGCAGCAATTTCTGTCGTACACGGAGACGCTGAAGCAGACGGATGTCGACTCCGCGGGCGACTTCATCTACACGGCGTCGCTGCTGATTCATATCAAGAGCAAAATGCTGCTGCCGAGGGACCCCGCGGAGGTGGCGGGGACGGACCCGGAAGACCCGCGGCGGGAGTTGGTGGAGCGATTGCTGGACCATGAGCGGTTCAAGGCGGCGGCGCGGA
>CAXTFT010000170.1:1717-6973 GCA_964243585.1 uncultured Terriglobus sp. | reverse complement strand
CGCATGGCCGCCGTTGTGGCGTTGAATGAGAAGCACAACCTCACCTTTTTGCAGCAGACAGGCATGGATGCCGCCTCACAGAAAGCCTGTGCGTCATGCTTTCTTCAGGAGTTTGCGGCACAGCAGCCAGTTACGTTTCGCCGGCGTGAAGCTTTGATGGATCAATACCATCGCGCCGAGGTGCGGCTACGAAGCGTTCCCGGCTTTGCGCGCGCGGGGATCACCGTGCTCCGCTCAAGAAAGCAGGCCACATTCAACGCTGAGGAGCTTGCGTTTCTCGAGCAGCTAGCGCCGCACCTGGAAGAAGCGCTTGGACTGCAGCAGCAGTTTGCGTCGCTAAGGCTGGAAGAGGGGCTGCTGGATCGGTTGGGTCGCAGCTTCGATCTGGCCTACATCCTGCTGGACGACATTGGCAGACCGCACCTGCTGAGTCCATCGGCACAGCAGATCGTCGCACGTGGCGACGGTCTGCGCATGCTGAACGGCAGGCTGCATGCAACACGGCAGAGTGATACGGCAAGGCTGCACAGGATGCTTGCATCTGCATGCCTGTCAGATCCGTCCGGATCGCGACCTCTCGCAGAAGGAACCACCATGACGGTTGTCCGGCGAGGCTTCAGCAAGCCGCTGCAGATCACCCTGCAGTCCCTGCCGCAGCAAGGCGATGCGCCCTGTGCCGTGCTGTTCCTGCGAGATCCTAATGCGCAGCCCGCATCACGCGCTACGGTGTTGCGGCAGTTGTACCACCTGCTACCGTCAGAGGTAAGGTTGGCGGAGTCACTTACGGATGGGCTGGACGTAAAGCACGCAGCGGCACGCATGCACATTACAGAAAACAGCGCACGCACGCTGCTGAAGTCGGTTTTTCGCAAAGTGGAAGTCAACAGCCAAGCCGGACTAATCCGCACGGTGCTTACACTACCTGCGGAATGACTTTCCAGGCCTTACAGGAGGCCTGAAGACTGCTTGGCAGCGGTAATCCGATCCGCAATGCCATTCCAGAAGCGTATGCGCGACTCCAGAGCGAAAACTGCGGCGCGTTCTGCCTCGGCCCATTTGCTGTCATCGTCGCCGCACAGGTCGGCAACCATGCGCAGGGCCATGGGGCCGTGTTCGCCGCCATCGATTTCGATGTGGCGTTCGAGATACCAGATAAAGGTGGATAGCTGGCCGTGTAAGTCGCGGTTCAGGTCCCGCACGAAACCTTTGAACATCTCCGGGATGAGGTCTTCGCGGCCGAAGGTAAATGCTGCGGCAACGGCGTGCAACTCGCTGCCCTTGAGGATGTAAAAGGTGTCCCGCACAAAGGCGACCGATTCGGCGGGAGCGCCACACTGCTCAATCGCCAATGCGGGTTCGTCACCGTTTCGTATCGTTGCAATCAACGCATCGGCGGTCGCCGTGGATGCGCCGCACTGCCGCATGGCTTCGCCATACAATTCAAAGTGGCTCAGGTGGCGGCCCTCATAGATGTCGCTCTCTTCACCGAGAACGATCTCGTTGATCAGGTGACGACTCTCCGGCGTGCGGCTTGGGACCCAGGGCACATCGACGCAGGTCAGGCCGCGCTGCAATGTTTTCAGCAGACTCATGAAGTCCCACACCGCGAAGACATGCGACTCCATGAACAGGTGCAGATCTTCCATGCGGGTAAAGGAGCGGTACAGCGGATGCGCGCCGAGCTGCGCGTACAAAGGGCGCAGAGTTGTCTCGAGTTTTTTCAAGTGGGTCATAATTTGTCGGGTCGACTTACAAGACCAGCATAAGTTGGCTATAAGTCTGTTGTAAGTAGCCCTTCGTCCAGCCGCCTCAAAAAGTCCCACGAGTAAATACCGCTCTCATGCCCGTCGACCCATTTGAACTTTAGAGCGTAACGGCCAATCGGCAGCGCTTCCAAGGGACGCGCAGGCGGCGTAAACATAGGGAACGCCTGCTTTGGCGCAGGCTT
Organism: uncultured Terriglobus sp.; assembly: GCA_964243585.1. Lineage (GTDB taxonomy): Bacteria > Acidobacteriota > Terriglobia > Terriglobales > Acidobacteriaceae > Terriglobus. The sequence continues at coordinate 5,025 of CAXTFT010000170.1, read as the reverse complement.
CGGCTCGCCTACCCTGCGACCGGTTTGTTCGCGCTCTTCATGGCAAGTAGCGCAGGGGCAGGCATTGCGCAGAAATGGAAAAGTCCAGTGCGAGCGATGGCCGTCTTTCCAAACAATTTCAACGCCGGTGCCTTCCGTCAGCGCGATGCGCACCTTCGCGGGCGTGACCGCGGCGGGTGGCAGCGGCTGCTCTGCGATAACGGCACGGCGGCTTTCTTCCGGGCTGACGAGACGGATACCTTCGTGACTCACACAACCAGTTTACGAGAATTGCAAGTCGGGCGTTGCGGCGATCAGCGCTTGTGTGTACGCCACCGTGGGGTGCTCGCAGATGTTTATGGCATCGCCAACTTCGACGATCTCACCGCGTTGCATGACCGCCACGCGGTCACACAGGTAACGCACCAGCGGCATGGAGTGCGAGATGAAAAGGCATGTGAGGGCGTGCGTACGCTGCAGATTTCGAAGCAGGTTAATGATCTGCGCGCCGACAGAAACATCCAGCGCGCTGACCGGCTCGTCGAGCACGAGAAACTCCGGCCGCAGCGCGAGTGCGCGGGCAATGTTGATGCGCTGCCGCTGGCCACCGCTGAAGGCGTGTGGGTAGCGGTCAAGCGCCGATGCTTCTAACCCCACCTCAGTCAGCATCGCTTTCAGCTTTTCATCCATGGGCACGCCCTCAAGCAGAGCGGTGCCGTGGATCGCGAACGGTTCCGCAAGGATGTCGCGCACACGCATACGAGGGTTCAGCGCGCCGAAGGGGTCCTGGAAGACGACGCCCATGCGCCTGCGCAGAACCTTCATTTCTGCCCGGCCTGCGTGCAGGATGTCCGTGCCCGCAAAGTGGACGGACCCTGCGGACGGCTCCACCAGCCGCAGCACCATGCGCGCCACCGTGCTTTTACCGCTGCCGCTTTCGCCGACCAGTCCGAGGATTTCACCGCGTGCGATGGAGAAGCTGACGGAGTTCACCACGCGGGACTTGCCGTAGAGCTTTGTCAAACCTTCCGCTGCAAGCAGGGGTGTTTCAGGCGGCATAGGCCGGATGGTAGCATTCCAGCTTCTACTACGGCATTAGGTGAGCTGGTTGATTCGTGCCCTGATTGCACCCGTCATCCTGAGCGTAGCGCAGCGGAGCCGAGGGGCCTGCCTTCTTCCCGGAGGAAGATTGCATCCCGATAGGAAAGCAGGTCCTTCGACTTCGCTCAGGGCGACGACGGTAGAAGCGCGTGTTTCTTCTGCGAAGTAGCCATTTCCTGAGCGCGACCCGGTAGTAGCGTTTGTCACAGGCTGCGCGGTACCCTCAGCGATATGGCGATTCTTCGTTCTTTTTTGACGCTGCTGCTGGCCCAGTGTGCCGGTGAGGCGCTGCACCGCCTGCTACATCTGCCGCTCCCTGGGCCGGTCATCGGTATGGCGCTGCTGGCGGCGACCCTGCTGTGGCGCGGTGGCGAACCGGACGCTGCGCTGGTGGAAACATCAGAGACGCTGCTGCGCTGGCTTGGCCTGCTGTTCGTGCCGGCTGGCGTAGGCGTCTTTACCTATGCGGGGATGATCCGCGCTGAACTTATGCCCATTGCTGCCGCCCTAGTGCTTTCGACCCTGCTGACGTTTGCGGTGACAGGGTGGGTGATGCAGGCGTTGGCACGGCGCGGAAAGGTAACTGCATGAACGTCATGGCACTGCGCGCCTCCCCGTTGTTCCTGATTGCGTTGACCCTCTGCGCATACTTCGCGGGTTCAGCGCTTAGTCGCCGGACGCAATCGTCGCTGGCCAATCCGACGCTGGTGGCCATCTTGATTGTCGGGTTCGTGCTGCGGGTCATCAGCCTGCCGTATGGTGCGTACTTCAGCGGCGTACAGTTTCTGCACTTTTTGCTGGGGCCGGCCACGGTTGCGCTTGCCATTCCGCTGGTGCGTTCGCTGGAGCACCTGCGGCGCGGCCTGCTGCCTACATTGTCTGCGCTGCTGGCCGGCTCTGTAACGGGAGCGGTCAGCGCTTACGGGATCGTTCGGCTTTGTGGGGGTGATCAACTGCTTGCACTCACGATGCTGCCAAAGTCGTTGACCACGCCCATCGCAATCGATGTATCGCAGACCATAGGCGGTGTGCCCGCGTTGACGACGGTCTTTGCCATTACCGCAGGCGTGCTCATGGCGGTGACGCTTCCCTGGGTCATGAAGCTGCTTCACATCCATGATCCTGCCGCCGCGGGGCTTGCCGCGGGAACCGCGGGCAGCGGCATTGCAACGGCACGCGTAGTCCCCATGGGCACGCTGCCCCTGGCGTTCGCGGGGGTTGCTATCGGCATGAACGGCCTCATCACTGCGATGCTCGCGCCCGTGATGATTAAGCTGTTGCACCATTTCGGGCACTAGGGAAGCATGGGCAGGAAATTGGGATGAGTCTAGCGGCTTCAGCCGCCGGGGTAGCAAGGCAGCAGGCAGAACACGGCTTTAGCCGCCGAGATCGCCATCTCAGAGGCTAAAGCCCTAAGATTTGCATTCGTCTGTTCTGTCCCGGCGGGTAAAGCCGCTGGTCGGGGCATCCGTGTCAACGCCACATCGTAGATACGTCGAACGGCCCTAAAAAGGAGCAGCGGTGCGGGATTACACAAGGCACTTGTATGCGACGGCACCCACACCGCATCATCAAGTTCATGCCAACACAGGAAAAGCCCCGCAACACGCCGCGACAGGTCCTTTTTGCCAGCCTGGTCGGCACCACGGTCGAGTTTTTCGACTTCTACATCTACGCGACCGCCGCCGTGCTGGTGTTTCCGGCGCTGTTCTTTTCCAAGAGCGATCCGCGTTCGGCCACGCTGGCGTCGCTGGCGACGTTTGCCATTGCGTTCATCGCAAGGCCGATTGGAGCGGCGCTGTTTGGGCATTTTGGCGACCGCGTGGGCCGCAAGACAACGCTGGTGCTGGCACTGAGCACCATGGGTTTATCGACCGTAGCCATTGGCGCGCTGCCGACGTACAAGCGCGTGGGCGTGCTGGCGTCGATCCTGCTGGCGCTGTGCCGCTTTGGGCAGGGCATCGGCCTGGGTGGCGAGTGGGGTGGCGCGGTGCTGCTAGCCACGGAGAACGCACCGCCAGAAAAGCGCGCGTGGTACGGCATTTTTCCGCAACTCGGCGCGCCGGTAGGCTTCTTCTTTTCGAGCGGCGTCTTCCTGCTGCTGTCGCGCTGGCTGACCAATGATGAGTTCTTTCGCTGGGGCTGGCGGCTGCCGTTCCTGGCCAGCGGCGTGCTGGTGCTGGTGGGGCTGTGGGTGCGGCTGACCATCACGGAAAAGCCGGTGTTCC
>CAXTFT010000170.1:0-1707 GCA_964243585.1 uncultured Terriglobus sp. | reverse complement strand
CAGTCGGCACTGCAGCGCGGCGAGTCGGTGCGTATGCCGCTGGTGACGACGGTGACGAAGCACCTGCGCGCGGTCGTTGCGGGCATCCTGGTCTGCCTCTCGACGTTTGTGCTGTTCTACCTGATGATCGTGTTCACGCTGTCGTGGGGCACCACGGCGCTGGGCTACAGCCGCAGTACGTTTCTGCTGATGCAGCTTGCGGGCGTTGTATTTTTCGCGGTCACGATTCCGATCGCGGCGGTACTGGCTGAACGCGGACGCAAGCGCGTCATGATCGGCATCACCGTGCTGATCGCGATCTTTGGCCTGTTCCTTGCGCCCATGTTTCAGGCCGGGCCACGCGGCGCGCTCCTCATGCTGATCGTGGGCCTGTCGCTGATGGGGCTGACCTACGGCCCACTCGGCACAGTGCTCTCGGAGATGTTCCCAACGCCGGTGCGCTACACGGGCAGCTCGCTCGCCTTCAGCATCGCGGGCATTGTGGGTGCATCGCTGGCTCCCTACATCGCAACGTACCTGGCAGGAAAGTACGGTCTGCAGTATGTCGGCTATTACCTTAGCCTGTCCGCCGTGCTGACGCTGGTCGGGCTGCTCATCATTCGCGAATCGAAAGACGACAATCTTTCTGAGGCGAGCGCGGGACCCGTTTAGCATTGTTTGCACAGAGCACGTGGTGCCGCACCGCACAGGAGAACGTCATGGCAGTTGTCGCAACTGGTAAGCCCACCTTCGCCTTCATCGCAGCCTCATGGACAGCTTTGCTGCTAGGCGGTCTCGCTTTTCTGATTGGCTTGTGGCGCTCCAACATGCTGCTGAACGAGAAGGGTTTCTACTTTACGCTGTTCATGTATGGCCTCTTTGCAGCCGTCTCTGTGCAGAAAAGCGTGCGCGATCGCCTGGAAGGTGTTCCCGTCACTGCCATCTACTACGGCCTTAGCTGGTTTTCTGTCCTGCTGACAATTTCCCTTCTCACCATCGGTCTGTGGAATGCAACCCTTACGCCGGCAGAAAAGGGCTTCTACGCCATGGCTTACCTGCTCAGCCTTTTCGCCGCGATTGCCGTGCAGAAAAACACGCGCGACACGGCGACGAGTACCGGCGAGGGCTACGCGCAGGCTTAGCGGCACCGCTTCAAACCAGCGTGGGATGAAGCGTATGGAAGCCGGTTTTCTGCTGGTAGAGCTTGGCAAAGGCGAGCAGCCGCGCGTCGTCGTAGAGACGGCCCAGGAAGGTAATGCTGACCGGTGTGCCGGGTCCGCCGACATTGCCGCGTGCGCCTTCGGCGGTGTCCTGCACGGGTGGAGCGTCCTTCCCGCGCAGGCCGTTGGGTAGGATCACTGCCGGGTGTCCGCTCAGGTTGGTGGCGGTGAGTTGCGCTCCGCCGCTGGGTGTGACGATGATGTCGACCGTGCGGAAGAGTTCGGCCATCTTCTCGATGACGACGGAGCGGGCGCGCATGGCCTGTACGTAGTCCACGCCGCTGTAGAGGCGGGCGACGCGGAAGGTGTTGGGCCAGTCGTACGGTGCCTGCGCGGTCAGCAGCTTGTCGCGGCCGCTGCGGGTCAGTTCGTCGAAGGCGGCCGCGGCTTCAACGCTGAGCACCTTGCTGATAGAGCTGTACGGCAGGTCCGGCAGCTTCACCGGGATGAGGTTCACGCCCATGCCGCGCAGGGCGTCCAGCGTGGCGCGGTCGTAGCGGCTGTCGTA